>JBAQYM010000057.1:0-24798 GCA_049300095.1 Syntrophobacteraceae bacterium | reverse complement strand
GCCCCGCGCAACCCATCGCCTCAGGAGTGCGTGATTGGTTGCGCGGGGCGCTCCACCCATCCTACGAACTACGAACTTCATATTCCAGCCCAGGGTCAGTCTCGCGTTTCAGGCACTCGGTTTACAGGCATAGGCCTCATGAAGATCAGATAATTCCTCTAATTTGTTCCGCTTTTTATGCGGGTCCCCCGCCGCCTCGACACAATGCAACTGATTTTGATAAGCTGAAATTCCACTTCTAGGATGGAAACGAAACTTCGGATAGGAACGAACGTCTAAAGTTCCCCCACCATTCTCGGGGCTTCCGGTGATATAATCGCTATCATCTCGTTCTGTAACGGGTAGCTATTCGGGGCCATAACGGGTAGCATCCGGCGCCATGATCGGTATCACCCGGCGCTGTGAGCGGTATAATGGAAGAGCAACTTCGGAGAGGGCCGGCATGAATTACGATCCGCTGTATCATCCCTATCCTTCGCGCCGGGGCATGGTTTTTTCCAGGCGGGGAATGGTGGCGACGTCCCAGCCGCTTGCGGCGCAAGCGGGCCTGGATATCCTTAAGAAAGGCGGCAATGCAATTGATGCCGCGATAGCGGCCGCGTCCTGCCTGACCGTTGTCGAGCCGACTTCAAACGGCATCGGCGGCGATGCCTTCGCCCTTGTTTGGACCGGCGGCAAGCTGACGGGGTTGAATTCGAGCGGCCCGGCGCCCCGGAAATTATCTCTTCAATCACTCGCCGGGGCGGGCCACAGGGAAATACCCCGCTTCGGCGTGGGCCCGGTCACGGTGCCGGGAGCGCCCGCGTGCTGGGCCGAGCTTGCCCGGCGTTTCGGGAAATTACCGCTTACCGAAAGCATGCGCGGCGCAATAGAATACGCCGAGGCGGGATTTCCCGTTTCCCCGGTGGTTGCCAACAGGTGGGAAGCGGCGCGGGAGATATATCTCGCCCAGGATGGAGACGAATTCCGCCACTGGTTTGAAACCTTCGCGCCGCTCGGCCGCGCCCCGGCCGCGGGCGAGATATGGCGATTGCCCGATCAGGCGGCAACGCTTGCCGCGATCGCCGAGACGGAAGCCGAGGCTTTCTACCGCGGAAACCTTGCGGAAAAAATCGATTCCTTCTTTCACCGCTATTCCGGGTATCTCACCTCTGAAGATCTTGCCGCGTATAAACCCGAGTGGGTCGATCCCGTGAAGGTCGATTACCGGGGATACGACGTCTGGGAAATCCCGCCCAATACGCACGGCATCGTTGCTCTCATGGCCCTGAATATCCTGAACGGCCTGGAACCCGGGGCCAGGGATTCGGCCGGAGCCTGCCATCGGCAGATCGAGGCGATCAAACTGGCCTTTGCCGACGGCCTCAAATACATTGCCGATATCCGCGCCATGAAAGTCAAGGTTTCCGATCTTCTCTCCGATGCTTACGCCGCCGAAAGACGGGGCCTGATAGGCGATACGGCCCTCCCGCCCGAGCCCGGGGTCCCCCACGGCGGCGGCACGGTCTATCTTGCCGCCGCCGATGGCGAAGGCAATATGGTGTCCTATATTCAGAGCAATTACGAGGGATTCGGGTCGGGAATGGTGGTCCCCGGGACCGGCATCGCTCTGCACAACAGGGGATATTGCTTCTCAAACGACCCCGACCACGCCAACTGTCTTGCACCGGGCAAGAGACCCTATCACACGATCATGCCGGGCTTTCTGGGGAAGGACGGAGAAGCGGTCGGGCCGTTCGGCGTGATGGGCGGCTTCATCCAGCCGCAAGGGCATGTCATGGTGATGGCCAACACAATCGACTTCCAGCTTAACCCGCAGGCCGCGCTCGACGCTCCCAGATTCCGGTGGATGGGAGGACGGACGGTCGATGTGGAAAGCCATTTCCCGCCGAGCACGGCGGACGATCTGGTTCGTATGGGGCACGATATCAAACGCGGCGCGGCCGGCGATTTCGACTTCGGACGGGGCCAGATCATATGGCGCGACAAAGAGGGCGTCCTGGCGGGGGGCAGCGAACCCCGGACAGACGGTCAGGTGGCTGCATGGTAAGCATCTCTCCCCCCGGTTTTGACATCGCCGCCTGACCTCTTCCTCAGACCACCTCGGGTGGGCCGTGTCCCCGCGCAAGCCAATGGAGCGGGGCGCGCCGCCCATGGAGGCCGTTTGGACACCGGCACATCGACTCCCTACGGTCCCCGACCTGCTATCGAGAATGCGCCAGGAATCGGATCGAGTTCGCGCGCTGTTCGGCATTTCGCTGTTGACACCCCGTTGCCGCTGAATATACTCAACCCGATTACCACGCGGGGGAAAACATCCCTTACAATCAGCCGGACAACCTCAATCTCACACTGGAAACTTCCCGCGCTCGAACTCGGCATCCAGACAGAGCTTCTCACAGGGGTTTTTTCCATACAACAATAGCTCCTTAATCTCTCAAATTTGCTCGACATTTTAATAGCCGCCCCCAAGCCCGTCCGCGTCAAACCTTTTCCGAAGCCCGAGCGACCGAGGATGAAGGAGATCGGGAGCCGTGGAGTCGTTTCCAATGGGGGATTACCCGTATTTTCGGGACCTTCGGCTGATACCAAGTGGCGAACATTTGAAAGCAACTTGGTATGATTTGAAAATCGGGAGGTGCAATTAGGGGATAATGCGTGAAATCCTGGGAAAATCCGGTCTCATAACCGGCATCCTCTATGCCGCATTTGTCGGCTGGTCTCTCTACGGCGCGATGTATCCCGTCGAGACGCACACCTTTCGCCTGATTCACCTGGGGTTGATCTTCGCCCTTGGCTTCCTCACCTGCCCGTATTCCCCGAAAGCGGCCCGATGGTCGACCTGGCTGGACATCGGCCTGGCCCTGCTGGGTGTTGCCTCCATCGTGTACGCCCTCGCCGACCTGGACCAGTTCATCCGCCGCTCGACCCTGCCCGATCCCCTGGACGTCGTCTTCGGGATCGCGGCCATCGTACTGCTCCTGGAACTCTCACGACGGATGGTGGACACCACCTTTACGCTGGTGGTGGCCGGGTTCCTCCTTTACTGCTATTTCGGAAGCTACCTGCCCGGCGCCCTTTCCCATCGCGGGTACGAAATCGACCGCATAATCGGGCACATGTACATGACGCTCGAAGGCATACTCGGGGTGCCCCTTTCGGTTAGCGCCTCCTTCGTGCTGCTTTTCGTGGTGTACGGAACGTTCATGGATGTGGCCGGGGCGGGCAACTTCTGGCTGGACCTGTCGCTGTCGACCATGGGGCGCACATCCGCCAGCGCGGGCCGGGGCGCTCTGATCACCACGGCGCTCCTGGGCGGCCCTCAGGCGAGCGGGGTCGCCACAACGATTTCCGTTACCCCCATCATGTGGCCCATTCTCAAGAAAGCTGGCTACTCCGCCAGCATGGCGGCGGGGCTCATTTCCGCCGGCGGCATAGGCGCGGTCATATCCCCTCCGTTGATGGGGGCCGCGGCCTTTCTTATCATGCAGTTCTTGAATGTCCCGTTCCTGGACGTGGTGATCATGGTGCTCGTTCCCACCCTTCTCTATTATTTGGGGACCCTCTTCCTTCTGGAGGTGGAGGCGCGCAAATATAATTTCCTCCCTCCGGACGCCGAAGCCAAAACGGTGGGATATGTCCTGATAACCAAGGGGTATCACCTGATCTCGCTCGTGGTGCTCGTGCTGCTCCTGGCCGTCTGGAACAAATCTCCGGAGTATGCGGCCATCGGCGCGCTGCTGACCACGGTGGCCACGAGCTTTTTGAGCAAGGACCGCAGCGAGTGGCTGACGCCCCGAAGAATTGTCGTGGCGATCATCGAGGGCGGCAAGAACGTGCTTCCCGTGGCCGTGCTCCTGGCAGCCGCCGGATTGATCGTGGGCACGTTCACTCTGACCGGCCTGGGGCTGAAGATCTCGAGCCTCATAATGTCGGCCAGCGGCGGCTCGCGAGTCATCGCCATCCTGCTGGCCACGGTGGCTTCCATGGTCATCGGCCTGAGCCTGCCCATTACGGCCACATACATCATGACCGTGGTGATGGTCGCTCCGGCGCTCGTAAAGGTGGGGGTCCCGGTCCACGTGGCGCATCTTCTCGCCTTCTATTTTGCAGTCCTCTCGGAGGTGTCTCCGCCCGTCGGCCTTTCTCCTTGCGCCGCGGCCGCGGTCACCGGCGGCAATCCGTTCCAGTCCATGATGCAGGCGTGGAAATACTCCCTGCCGGCATTTCTCGTGCCGTTTTTTTTCTCGGTCACCCCGGAAGGGGCAAACCTGCTAATTCTGGATGCAACCCTGCCCGGCTTTATAGCGGCATGCCTGAACAGCGTTGTCGCCCTCTTTCTGGTCTCGCTCGGGATCGTGGGTTATTTCCGGGGGCCTCTCACGCTGCTGGAACGAGCTATCCTAATCGGCGCGGCGCTTTTTATGGCGTTGTCCCCCGTGAACTTTTCGGTCCAGGGGCTGGCGCCCCTTATTGTCGGTATGGCCGTGGCGCTCCGCAATCTCTTTTCCACGCGCGCCGGCGAGGTCCGGCAGTAGACAGAGCAAAGCCCGGCGGTCCTTTGGGGGCTGTCGCAGGTTCACGGAGCCGGTGGCCCCTTCGTGGTCTTCGCGCCCTTGGTGGTAGTGATTCAAAATGCTCAACCACGGAGGACACCAAGGACACGAAGATGAAATACGGATGACAAGTCTTAACAGCATTTACGAAAATGAGCGCTTCACCATAATCAACCTCACCCAAGGAGGGAAACCATGAGGAATGGAAGATCCAGGATCATGTTCTGCGGCATCGCCTTTCTCGCCATGCTTGTCTTCGCGGTTTCGTCGCCGTACGCTCAAAGCAAGCTTTCCTTCAGCATAGCCACGGGCGGCACGGGCGGAGTGTGGTACCCGCTGGGCGGCGCGATAGGGGGCCTGATCGGCCAAACCGTCCCCAACACGGAGGCAACCGCCGAGGCGACCACGGCCGCCATCGACAACCTGAAACTACTCAACGCCGGCCGCGCGGGCATGGCTTTCTGCTATGACTACCATGTGGTCTGGGCAAACGAGGGCATGGTGCCCGGAATATCGGGCAAGCACAATGTCCGCCTGGTGCTCGGGTTCTACGAACAGCCGCTGCACATTGTGACCAGGGACGATACCGGGATCAAGACCGTCATGGACCTCAAAGGGAAGCGCGTGTCCACGGGCGCTCCGAACAGCGGGACGGAGGAACAGGCGGACTATGTGCTCAAGCCTCTGGGTTTCGACTGGAACAAGGATTTCAGTCGCGAAAAACTGGGTGCGACCGAGTCGGTGTCGGCCCTGAAGGACGGCAAAATACAGGCCTTTTTCTGGAGCGGCGCCGTGCCCACCTCGTCGATAATCGACCTTGCATCGACTCCCGGGTCGAAATTAGTCCTCCTGCCGGTAGACGGCGAGGTCCGGGACAAAATCCTTAAAGCCAACCCGGGCGTCTTCCACCCGACGGTCTTTAAAAAGGATGCCTACTCCGGATTGCAAGCCGATGTTCCAGCAATTGCCATCACAGCCGTTCTGACCGCCATGGATAGTTTTCCCGAGGACCGGATGTACGATATCGTCAAGATGATATTCGCAAAAACCAATGAGATTGCCTCGGTTTGGAAAGGCGCCCTCAAGATGAACCCTGAGACGGCGGTGGGACAGGTAACCCCCGAGAGCCTGAAATTCCTGCATCCCGGCGCTCAGAAGTTTTTCAAGGAGAAGGGTGTGCTCAAGTAAGGGATGTAGAAAATATTATTATGCCGTTTTAGGGCAGATTTTTATGTACCTCTACCGGAGTATCCCTCGTTCCCATGCTCCTGGGGCTGTTGCCCAAAGAATTATTCAAGCTGCGCGACCATTGATCGGGACGTGAGTCCCCCTCCCTTCGATGGGAGGGGTTAGGGGAGGGTGTTGAATTTTCAAGGACTTACGACCCCCTCCCCCAGCCCACTCCCTCCAAGGGAGGGGAGACCTCCGCCCTGTTTTAGCCACACCTGTCGCAGTTTTTACATTTGGGCAACAGCCCCTCCTGCGTGGGAACGAGGCAAAGTGGAAAAATAAACGGCCATGAAGCTGCCATTCAGCGGAAACTTCAGGCATTCCCTGTTTCACCCGGTCGGGCCCGCCGCGGCGGTTCTCAGCCTGTTATGCCTCATGGCCGTCGCCTTTTGGTCGCAGGCACCCGCGCCCGGATACACCCGGCTGGAGATTGCGGAAGCCGAAACCGGAAGGCAGATCTTTTCATCCCTTCTGCGCGACGGCGATGAAGCCGTAATGAAGTGGAGAAATTCGCTTTTCGGCCTCGACGTGACCGAAGTTTTTCAGGCAAGAGAAGGGTGCCTGGTCCTGGACCGGGTCACCTTCGCCGATCCCGGCGGGACGCCCCCGCCCGAGGTGGCGCCTTCCGACGTCGACGATCTGTATCAAACCGGTGGACCATTCACCGCCGGCGGCCTCGGCAGATCGTTCAGCCGCGTGGTCTGCCGGGTAGCGGAAATCGGCAATCCCACAATGAGAATCCGCGACCATACGGTGAATTTTAAGAGCGAGGTGGGGTTCGGGGGCGGTGTCATTCTCACCGCCGCCGCACCCACACGCTTCGAGGTTTTTAAGAACCTGCTCCGCAACATTTAGGGACCGCCGGCCGCGAATAATCTGCGGATACCCGGCGCATTTCCGGCCAACCTCTTTTCAAATTCTACTCACCAAGATTGATGATCGTTCCGAATAATAAATAACACGGTGACTGATACCCGAAACAGACTCAGGACCTGCGTGGTTTGGCAGGGAATACGCCGGCCGGCCGTCACAATCCCGGTCTGAGCGAAGTTTCCGGGGTATTGTCTCCCGTTATGCAATGGCAACCGAGGCGAGAGGGTCGCCCTTTGTAGATTGTCCCGTAGCAAGCATGGAGAAAGGAGTACCAGTGGATCTATTGAGAAGAGATTTTTTGAAGTTCTGCGTTGGTTCCGCGGCAGCCCTTGGGCTGGAGCTTTCGGCGTTCGGGACCATGGAGAAGGCGCTCGCCGCGGGAGCGGGGCCCCGCGCGCCCTCGTACCCAATCGCCACGCATGTCTACACTACGATCGATAAGACGATCATCTCCAAGCCTCATGACGCGAAGAAGCTCTTGCCGGGTGAGGTCTCTGAATATGCGTCATACCACTACGGTGAGTGGCAGAATGGACCCGGCCAGCCTTACATTCGCCCCGAGATGAAAGTGGGCGGCGGCGCTCAGCTATCGATCCGCGATCCATCGGCCGCGACGCTTTTGTCTTTCTTCACCATCAGCGACATCCATATCGCCGACAAAGAAAGTCCGGCTCAGGCCAACTACCTCGGTTACTATTATCCGGAAGTCAAAACACCACCAACGGGCACGCCGCCCAATGTTCCTCTGGGCAATTCTTCGGCGTATTCGGCGATTATCCTCTATACGACCCAGGTCCTCGATGCCGCTATCCAGACAATAAACGCCCTGCACAAAAAAACGCCGTTCGATTTCGGCATTTCTCTCGGCGATGCGGCCAACAACACTCAGTACAACGAGCTGAGATGGTACATCGACGTCATCGACGGCAAGATGATCCACCCAAGCTCCGGCGCTCACAAAGGGGCCCGCACCATCGATTATCAGAAACCCTACCAGGCGGCCGGGCTCGACAAGTCGATCCTCTGGTATCAGGTCATCGGCAACCACGACCAGTTCTGGATGGGTTCCGCCAAGGTAAACGCTTACATCCAGGAAACCTACGTGGGACCCAACATCCTGAGCTTGGGCGAGATAACGACCGCAAGTCCCGACTTTGAATCGCTCTTTGGCGGGGGCTACTATTACATGGGCGCCATTGACGGCTCGACAAAGTACGGCACGCTCATCGGCGCGGGGCAAATCGAGGAGCCACCTCCAGTTGCCGCCGACCCGAATCGCCGCTCGCTCTCGGTCGGCGAGTGGATGGGCGAATTCTTCAACACCACGACGAAACCGGTCGGTCACGGATTCACGCAGGAAATGATAGACCAGGAATTTGCCTGCTATTCCTTCTATCCGAAATCTGATATTCCGATCAAGGTCATCGTCCTCGACGATACCGACAAAGTAGGTTGCGGCGCGGCGGCGGCTCTCGACCATCAACGCTACCACTGGCTCATACAGGAACTCGATGCGGGTGAAGCCGCGGGTGAGCTCATGGTCATCTGCGCGCATGTCCCCATCCGGCCCTATGCCAATTATCCGCCGCCCGCTAATAATCCATATTATCCATTGTGGTCACTTTGGGACCCGTATGCCGATCCCAAGATCACGGAAGATGATGTGCTCGCAAAGCTCCACACCTACAAGAACCTCGTCTTGTGGTGCGCGGGGCATGTGCACCGCAACGCCATTACTCCGCAACCGTCACCGGACGGCAATCCCGAACACGACTTCTGGGAAGTCGAGACCGCATCACTTAGGGACTTCCCCCGGAATTTGCGTCGGATCGAGATCGTCCGCAACAGCGACAACAATATCTCGATCTTTGCGCTCGATGTCGACGTTGCGGCCAATCCCGACCCTCTGCCGGACGGGTCGCTCTCGCCCGCGATGACATCGCGTTCGTATTCGATCGCAACCCAGCAGATATTCAAGAACCGGGTGAAGCAGGGACCGCATATCAACCCGCATTCGGGTGTTTACAATGCGGAACTCGTCAAACAACTGAGTCCTAAAATGCGGGCGAAGCTCGCCGACCTCGCGCCGGTCGTCAGTTCTTTTAAAATCAATGACGGCGCCGCCTCTACCGTGAACCGCATCGTCACTCTGAACAACACCGTGGCGGGCACCACCCCCACCCATTACAAGGCCGGTGAATCCTCCAGCTTCAGGGGCGCCGGCTGGCAGCCATACTCGAATGCTCCGACATTTACCCTGAGCCCGACCGATGGGTCCGGCGGCAAAACCGTCTATTTCATGGTTAAAGACGCCTCGGGCAAGCAATCAGCGGTTGTAAAAGACAGTATCCGCGGGTGATGGGGGCGTGTCCTTATGGCAGACAGGTTTTCGCCGATAATTTTCCCGCGTTGGCGGACCGTAGAGATTACACGGGCGCGCCGGGGGCAAGGAAGCCGTTTCGGCAACCGGATTCGAGTTCAATGTCGTTCGATGGAAAAAGGATGAAGCCATGAAACTGTTGCGCGTGATGTGTTTGCTCTCACTGGCCTGCGTGCTGCTCTTCGGTCAAACCTGTCCGGCGGCGGACGGTGAAGCCGCCTTTAATTGGACCGGGCCCTATGTCGGCGCCCACGTCGGCTACGGCTGGGGCAATGCGGATACGAGCTTTACCCCGCGGCCCACCGCCGCCGACTTCGGCGCTTTGGCGCCTACGACACTGAGTCCCAAGCCAAACGGGGTCGTTGGAGGTATACAGGCCGGATACAATTATCAAATGGGTTGCTTCGTCGTTGGAATCGAAGCCGATTTTTCGGGCTCCGGAATGAGCGGGTCCAAGACCGTCTCCCCTATCAAGCCGATGTCGGGCGATCCGTTCGATGGGTTTCTTAAAGCCCAGCAGGAGATCAACTGGTTCGGAACACTGCGGCCGCGGGTGGGCTACACCGTGATTCCAACCGTGCTCCTCTATGGAACGGGCGGTCTTGCCTACGGCGAAGTGTCCTACTCGGCCAATACCAGCTATCTGCCGGCCGGGGCATTCTCATCCTACCCCGCGTCCTTCAGCACGATAAAGGTGGGCTGGACCGCCGGCGGAGGCGTGGAATACGCCATCGCCAAGAATTGGACCGTCAAGGCGGAGTATCTGTATATGGACCTCGGAAGCGAGTCCGTCAATGCCAACCCGATTCCTTCGAACCCCCCGTTCCGGGTTGGATACAACTGGGAGTCAACGTCCCACATCTTCAACATCGGCGTGAACTACAAGTTCTAAATTTGCGGCGCCTCAGTCCGCCGCCTTTTGTGATACGGCCCTTCCGATGACCGTCTTCGCCCGATGCGCGAGACGGTCATTTTTTTCGTCGAGCCGCGAAAGCCGTGGCGAGCCCGCTCATTCAGCCCTCTTCCCGATACGGCTTGACGCCCCCCCTTTGGACAAAATGGGGTCACAAGAACACGCGCCATGCGGCGGGTCTTGAAGCGCTCTTACCACGCGGTCACGTGGAGAAGAGGCGGGACATGAAAAAAGTGCCGCAAAGGAGTTGCCAATACCGGGGGAAAGTTTTATATGGAACGGTCGTTTTACCGCCAGGACAAGGAGCAAGCATGAAGATCATCTGTCCATCATGTAATTACGTCGGGGAAAGCGGGAATATCGCCAAAGGCTCTCGAAAGATGGAAATCACGCTCTGGTGCTGTTTTATCGTACCCGGAATGTTGTATACCATGTGGCGAAGATCGCGGGACGGCCAATACCAGGGGTGTCCACAGTGCCGCGAAGCGAAAGTCCGGCTGATGAAAAGAAAAGACTGGAAAACATACGAACGAAACGGACAGTTGCCGCCCGAATAACTAAAAGAAAGCAACTTTTTTCATGCCCGAATCGCCGGTCCAAATTTCGCATTTCTCGACCAACGAGAGAAGGAGCCCGTCCGAAAGCCCACCTCCTTGTCATTTCACCGTTTATCAGTCTCCCGGCCCTGGGACGATCGAGAGAACCTCTTGCCGTTTTTCTCCCCCAAAACGGAACCCCCCTTCCCTGAAAACGGAAGGAGGGTGCGGTTGCGTTTCTGCCTTTGCGATGGGTTAAGATGCACTCCCAAACCGGTCATCGGCGAGGGCGGGGGCCTTGGGCGTCTATCTGAGCACGCTCACCGAACAGGGCGCATGCGCCACCACTTTGGCCGCGGTGCTTCCGATGAGGTACACCTTGATGCCCGTCTTGCCGGTGCTGCCCAGTAGAATGAGATCGTATTTGCCCCCCTCCGCCACCTCCAAAATGACATTGGCGGGGACAAGTCCCTTCTCCAGGAGGGTGTTTACCCTAACACCCTTTTCATCAAAGATGGCTTTGGCCTTTTCGAGCGCGGCGCGCGATTCGGTATCCAGAGCTTCCTGGATATTGAGCGGCATTTCATCTATTTCGCTCCGGAAGAAGTATCCAACCGAGAGCAAAGTGACGTCCGCGCCTTCCCTTTCAGCCAGATCGAGTGATTTGCGCACAGCCTTCATTGCTCTTTCCGAGCCGTCCGTCGCCACCAGCACTTTCATGGGACCCTCCTTCCAAATGTGCGTTAACTGCGCTAACACACTGTCTATCTTCCCGCCCGGGCCGCGCTATGAGACAGTTCCCGGCCCCGGCGGAAGCGGCACACCTCTCACAAAGCGTGTGGGTTTACCAGTGCCCTTTTCACAGCCTTCCAGTGCATCAAACTCTGTTTGCAGGAGATCTCTTACCAGTTTGCGCAGAATCATCGTGAACGCGTCCGCGTCCTCACTGACGCTTTACACCGGCACGGACGCGCATAGCCGCCCTCGCCGCGCGTCCGTGCGCGCCGCGGGGCTTTTCCCCCTCAGTCGTCTTCAATATCCGCCTCAAAATTCTCTTCGACATGAGAAAGTTAGTGCGCGGCGGAAGCATTGGCAAGCCTCGAATATGAAGAAGGGATTCAAATCCTCGAACACCGTTTCAGCCCGGCGAGATGAGTTGAGCCAAGCAGTGCCCGACGGCTCCTTCCACGGCGGCCCGGACGATACACGGGGCCGCCGCACTCAGCCCACCCTCGGGATTGGGGGCCGCCTCCTGATCGGTTCGGCGGAACATACTTTTTTGGAATTAAAGTGCAGAGGCAAATCAGTATGTGATGCAAGCGAAATCAAGTCTCAAAAAAACGGCAGGGACTCCCGCCCGAATAATTTCCGGATGAAAATCCCTGCATGCGATACAAAAGCGATAATCGTCATCCGCACATACGGACGCCCGCTCCACGACTATTTTGCCGGGAGGGCGTCGAGCATTCTGGACAACTGCATGTCAATCACGTTCTGCGCTTCCTCCGGCGGAACATTCGTCAGATCGACGACGGCGCTCTTCGAGGAGATTGTCCCGTCACGGAAGCTCTGGATGCGGACATCGATGCGCACCATGGCGGATTCGGCGGGCGAAACCAGCCCGAGCGCGGCCCCGCTGCCGGCCCCGATCGCGGCGCCCCTTCCGGGCGAACCGAGTGCGCCGCCTATGATGGCGCCCGTCGCGGCGCCAAGGAGCGCCCCGCCCACGACGTTTCCGGCGCGGGCTTCAGGATTGTCCCGCGCAGTGGCGACAAACGTCAGGCCAAGCTGGAAGTCGGCCTCTCTCTGGCGCCCCACCTGGTCATAGCCCTTCTGGTAAAGCAAGTCCAGCGACTGGGGCAGGTTCCCAAGACCAAAGGGGGTCCGGTCATCGAGGCGCAGGACATAGGTGCGGTCCTGCGGTCCGACAGTCAGAAACCCGCCTCCGGACGCCGCGGGCGGCCCTCCCGACTGGACTGCGGGCTGTTCCTGCACGGTGTAGCTGGGCCCCGGAGCGGCACAGCCGCCCACGAGCGCCATCGCGCAAACGGTAATCAAGGCCACACATGAACGCGCCAAAGTTCTCATCGTTTTGACTCCTCTCAAAAGTTAATTGGGAAAATTGCTCTTATTCTTCGAAAAGCAGGCGCCGTTGCGGCGGGGCCGGAAATCCGAACGGCCAATGGACCGGATGCCGACGCTTGCCGTCATAACGGCTTACTCACGCCGTTTACTCCAATCAAAATCGCTTTGCCATGAATAGCACTAGTGCGACCCGACAACAACGATTATCAATTTGGCAGCTTCTCTTTCCTCCCATAATCGATTGCCCCGCGTCACCCTATGGTCGCGAAAACCTGAACTCAAAAAATAAGAATCGCGAGTGGGTCACGAAACCCCACCCAACGCCAAATAACAGCGCCACCCCCTCTTTTCGTAACCGTTCACCGCGGAGACCGCAGAGGACGCCGAGAATACCGGGACTTACATAAAACCTGAATCGAGCGATTCTTTTGCCGATTAAGTCGGATCGTCATTCCGGCGAGAGCCGGAATCCAGGTAACGCCGAGCACCCGTTGGATACCGGCTTTCGCCGGTATGACGCCGTTCTGTGGGGTGAATCGCTCAAATTAGGTAAAACTCTCAGTAGAATTTCAAGAAACCGCTCCGTCAAGGAAGCTGAAGGTTATCCTGGACCTGACAAATTCAAATTCTATTTTACTCCGCGCCCTCTGCGTCTCTGCGGTGAACGGTCACCTGTTTTCATTATTGACGAAGCGCCGCCGCCAAAAGTCGACATCCGCCGGTTGGCGCCGGCGCGCTTGATTTGAAGCATATTTTGTGTTTTGTGTTTCGTATTACACACGGAACGAATCCTGTCGATTGCCCTTTTCCCAGCGACCGGGCGCCTGGAAGCCCATGGGGCCGGGACCGAAAAGCGGAGCCGGAACATGGAGAAAATCAGACTTGGCATCAGCTCGTGCCTGCTCGGAGAACCCGTACGATACGACGGAGGGCACAGGCTCGACCGCTATCTCCGGGATGTGCTCGGACTCCATGTCGAGTATGTCCCGGTCTGCCCCGAGGTGGAATGCGGCCTCCCCGTGCCGCGCGAGCCCATGCGCCTGGAAGGCCACCCCCGGGCCCCGCGCCTGGTAACCATCCGGACCCGAATAGACCACACGGAACGGATGATCGCGTGGGCAAACCGGCGGGTCCGGGAATTGGAAACCGAGGGCCTTTGCGGATTTATCTTCAAGGCCAATTCCCCGAGCAGCGGGATGGCGCGCGTCAGGGTCTATGACGGGAACGGGGTCCCGAGGAAAGTCGGAGCGGGCCTGTTTGCGCGCACGCTCATGGCGCGCTTCCCCGTCCTGCCGGTAGAAGATGATGGACGGCTAAACGATTTGAGCATCAGGGAAAATTTCATCGAGAGGATTTTTGTCCATAAGCGCTGGCGGGAGGAGGTGGAAAAAGGAGAAACTCCCGCAAATCTGGTCGATTTCCACACCCGGCACAAGCTGCTCGTCATGGCGCACAGCCCGAAGCACTATTCACTGATGGGAAAGCTGGTCGCAAGCGGCAAGAGCTTGCCGAAACAAGAACTCTTCCTCCAATACCGGACCCTGCTCATGGAAGCCCTCAAGCTCAAGGCCACCGCGAGAAAGAACACCAACGTCCTCCAGCACCTCGCCGGCCACTTCAAGAGGCAACTTTGCGCCGACGAGAAGCGGGAACTGGCCGAACTGATCGAGGGATACCATGCTGGACATCTGCCGTTGATCGTTCCGGTTACACTCATCGGCCATTATGTCCGAAAATACGACCAGCCCTATTTGAAGAGGCAACATTACCTGGCCCCGCACCCAATCGAGCTTCAGCTAAGAAATCACGTGTAAAAGACGCGGCGTCGGGCACCCATAAGCGGCCGCCAAAAGGAGACGAACGGCTCCCCCCTCCATTCGATGATGGGAGGGGGTTGGGGGGAGGGTGTCTTACGGACGCACGGGAGGAAGTTTCGCGAGGCGTTCGACCGCCTCCTTCAATGCTGCTCGACACCCCCACCCGGCCTCCCCCATCGCATGGGGAGGAGTCCCCAACCGCTGCAACCGGCAGTATCATTCTGCTTTTTTAACGGCCAGGGCATCTTACTCCCTTGAAAGCTACTCGGTGTTAAATGGACCGTATTGGGGTAGAGTGAGGTCACGCCACGAGTCTACAGTCCTTACGGCCGGCCGGTCCAGATTGAAGGACACAGCCTTTAAAAAAAATTGGGGTGGCGCAACGCCACCCCAATTTTTCTTACAACCGAATCGATTGCCGCCGAACCGGTTCGACTACAGCATACCCGGTCCGGACAGCGAATCTGTAACCGCCCTCTTCGCTCGGGCCTATTTCTTGCCGGGCAGGATCTTCGCGAACAGGTGCTTTACCTGCGAGAAGCCCATCTTGCGGCGCAACTGGCCGAGCTGATCCTGGAGCGGGATCTTTTTCGGGCATACGTCCTCGCAACCGAGAAGCCCAAGGCAGCCGAAGATGCCGTCGTCGTTTCCAACGACCTCGAAATACTGGTCATTGGTTCTCTGGTCGCGCGGGTCCATCATGAACCGGGCGAGCCGGTTGAACGCGGTGGCCCCCATGAAGCCCTCGGGCAGCATGTTGGCCTTGCCGCAGGCCGCGACACAGCAACCGCATTCGATGCAGCGCTCGAGTTCGTAGATTTCGTCGGCCAGCGCGTTATCCATAC
This sequence comes from Syntrophobacteraceae bacterium, assembly GCA_049300095.1. Classification (GTDB taxonomy): domain Bacteria; phylum Desulfobacterota; class Syntrophobacteria; order Syntrophobacterales; family Syntrophobacteraceae; genus SbD1. The sequence continues at coordinate 9,563 of JBAQYM010000057.1, read as the reverse complement.
GTTCTTCCGGGGCCATGGGCTCAAATACCCTGTCCGTGTGAACCCAGGACTGGACCTTCTCGTTCATGCCGCGGAACCAGGTGCCGGTATCCACGGAAAGGTCGCCGATCAGCTTGAAAACCGGCAGCGGCATCAGGGTGATCTCGTTTGGCAGGGCCTTGGTCTTCGTGTGGCAGGCAAGGTCGGGCCGTCCGTTGATCATCATCGAGCAGGAGCCGCAGATGCCCGCCCTGCACATGAAGTCGAACATCAGGGTGGGGTCCTGCTCTTCCCGGATGCGGTTCAGAGCAATGTAGAGAGTCATGGCGTCGGTTTCTTCGAGGTAGTACGCATCCATGTGCGGAACCGAAGCCGGATCTTCCGGATTGAACCTGAATACATTAAACTTAAGAGTTCGTCCCATCAAAACACCTCTCGCTTGGCTTAGTTGGTCTCCGGCTTGGGAGTGCAAATCGTAGGATCCTCAGTACAGATGATCTTGGATGAACCGTATCCTCTCTCGCCCGGGGGAAGTTCCCATACCTGCGAGGGCTTTTCGTATTCGAGCGTGGGCATCGTGTCTTTTTCGCTCTTCCAGTACGCCAGGGTACGCTTCAGCCAGTCTCTGTCGTTGCGTTCCGGGAAGTCTTCGCGAGCGTGGGCGCCGCGGCTCTCGGTGCGCTGCAGGGCGCCGAGGGCCGCCATAAGGGCAAGGCGAACCATTCCGGGCAACCGGAGCGCCATGCTCAGTTCCGGGTTCGCGCCAACGGGAGATGACTGGAGCCCGATCTTCAGGGAACGCTCGTAGACCACCTGGAGGTTGTCCACCGCGCTCTGGAGGTCTGCCTGGTTACGGAAGATGCCGACCTTGTCCATAAGCTCGGTCTGCATGGCGTTACGGACTTCGTAGACACTCTCTTTACCGTTTTTGCCCTTGGTTACATCGCTGATTCTCTGTTCCTGCTTCTTGACGGCGTCGCCAATAACACCCGTCTTGAAATCCACCTGGTAGCCCTGGAGGAACTCGGCTATCTTTTCGCCGACGATTCTGCCCGCGACGATCGTCTCGGCCAGCGAGTTTCCGCCAAGACGGTTGAACCCGTGCATATCCCAGCACGCCGCCTCGCCCGCCGCGTAGAGGCCCTTCAACCCGTAGGCCGCGCCGTCCTTGTTGGTGCGCACGCCGCCCATGCTGTAGTGGTGCGCCGGCCGCACGGGGATCATCTGGGTGATCGGGTCGACATCGAGGAATTCGTTACAGATTTCCTCGACTTCGCGCAGCTTCGTCTTAATGTGGTGGGCGCCCAGATGGCGGATGTCGAGCCAGAGGTGCGGACCGTAGGGGCTCGGAACGCCCTTGCCGATGCGTATATGGTGAGTCATCCAGCGGGAAACAACGTCGCGCGACGCAAGTTCCTGTTTGCCCGGCTCGTAGATGTGCATGAAGCGCTCGCCGTTTACGTCCTTGAGAGTCCCGCCGTCACCGCGGCACCCTTCGGTAACCAGGATGTTGGTCGGAACAATCCCGGTGGGATGGAACTGGATGGCTTCCGGGTTTCCGATGGGGACAATCCCTGTATTCAGGGCGATTCCGGCGCCATCGCCGGTGCAGATGACCGCGTTCGTGGTCTCGCGGTAAATACGGCCGTAGCCGCCGGTGGCGATCAGGGTGGCCTTGGCCAGGTAGACCCGCACCTTGCCCGTTTTGAGGCAGCGCGCGACAACGCCCATGCAGGTCTGGCCGTCATGAATGAGAGCAAGCGCTTCCACCCTGTCGTGGACCGTTACGCCCAGGCGCACCACTTCGTTATCCATCGTGAAAAGAAGCGTATGGCCGGTGCCGTCCGAGGTGTAGCACGTACGCCATTTGGCCGTGCCGCCGAAATCACGGGCGGTGATCATGCCCTCCATTTCCGATTTTTCGGTCTTCTCGTATTCTTTGCCAGCCTTATAGTATATGCCTTTGCCGGGAACAACGCGGTTCCAGGGAATGCCCCAGTGGGCCATTTCACGCACTGCGATGGGAGCCGTCTCGGCGAACAAGCGCGCGACTTCCTGGTCGCAGCCCCAGTCAGAACCCTTTACCGTATCGGCGAAGTGCACATCGGGGCAATCGCCCTCGCCCTTACAGCAGTTACCCAGCGAAGCCTGCATGCCGCCCTGAGCGGCGGATGAATGCGAACGCCTCGGCGGAACGATGCTGAGACAGATAGTCTCGAATCCCGCTGAAGCCGCCGCCACCGCCACACGCTCGCCTGCCAAGCCCGCTCCGACGCACAGAAGATCAGTATAGAAGGTATCCAATTTCAGCTCCTTACATTGCTTTGACTAAAAAGTAGAAGGTGAACAGGGTCACTAGCCCAATCGTGATCATGACCACGGTGAGCTTGTTTTCAAAGCCGTGCAGCGCCTTGCGGTTGGCCCTCTTGATGTAGCCCCACTTCACGCCGATTCGGTAAATACCGATGCCGACATGGAGTTCAATCATCGGGAGCAGCACGACGTAGAAAAGCAGCCACCATCCGCCCTGAATCCTCCTGGCGCTCTTGGCCGCGGTGATCGGCAGATCGGTGAGGACCGACCACATGTGAATGCAGCCCATGATGAGAATGATAAATGCCGTTGCCGCCTGGACCATCCACAGCCATGTGTCAAGATGGTTGAAACTGACGCTGTGACGCCACATGGCCTTCTGTTCACTGGCGCGGAAGGGGAGCTTGCGTGCGGCGAGCACAAAGTGCGTGATCATGACCAGGGCAATCATCGGACCGCCAAGCTGAGCCATATAAGTGGCTTCGAAGAAGTGGGCGATCGCATTCATTACCCTGCCCCCTCCGAGGTCAAGGTTAACACTGGCTACCAGAATCATGTGCGCCCACATAAACGCCACGAGCCCGACTCCGGTAAGCATTTGGAAAAAATCCAAATACGCCTCAGTTCGTACAGGTTCCACTCGAGCAATAGATTGATCCGCCATCATTTTCCTCTAACTCCTGAATAGCTGTTGTGAAGTAGGTTGGAAAGAAACTTGGGGTTCGCGCGTAGACTTGAGAAAAGGACAAAATGGTCTAAAAGTCAAGTACTTTTTATCACAACTCAGGGGAACAAATCTGCAATACAGCGAAAGTACTCAGCTAATAACTACTCGTTACCCTCCCTTCCATTCTTTCTCGAAATCGGGGTTCCAAAAGGCGTCATTCCCAGCCAAAGACCGGGCGGAAGTGTGCAGTTTAATGTAATCATTGCAGTTTCAGCACATTAGACTGGATCGGCTACGGCTTATCAGGTGTTCGATTTCTCCCTATGAAACGGAAATACCTAAAACGCTTGATAAAATATGCACAAATGCGAAAATCAGGCTCGAAAGATGGGACCATCGGAAAAGGCGACGACGGGGGGCAACGAAAGGGCCATCGATGACTATATTCGAGTTGTGTTCCGGAATGAACGGGCATTCAGCGGAGAATGGGGGAGCGCCTCGGCATCGGGGGCTTGTCCCATCCCACACTTTTTTGGGGAAATACGGGGATTTCACTACACAAACAGCATTGAGAATGCTAGAAGAACTATTCGTGATGATCGATTCCCCCTTTATGGAATACACGCGTGCGCCAGGAGGTAAGAAGAATGCTGGTCAAGAACTGGATGAGCAAGAAATTGACGACCATCGAGGAAGACGAATCGATGCAGCGTGCCATGAGCCTGATGAAGGAGCACAAGATCCGGATGCTTCCGGTTTTGAGCCAGGGCAAGCTGGTCGGGGTCCTCTCGGATACAGACCTTAAACGCGCTTCGGCCTCCGATGCAACGATGCTCGACGTGCATGAACTCCTCTACCTGATCTCCAAAATAAAAGTCCACGAGATAATGACCAAGAACCCGCTGACGGTGCCGGTGGATTTCACCGTCGAGGAGACGGCGCAGTTGATGATGGAGCACAACATTTCCGGTGTGCCCGTCATCGACCACGATGGCCATCTGGCGGGAGTGATTACCCGGCATGATGTCTTTAGGATACTCATCAACCTGAGCGGACTCGGGAAGAAAGGTATCCAGTTTGCTTTTCTGGTCGACGACCGTTCAGGTTCGATTAAGGAAATCACCGATGTACTTCGCAGCTTCGAGTGCCGGATCGCCAGCATTCTGAGCAGCTATGAATACGCCCCGGCGGGCAAGCGCGTCGTCTACATCCGGATATACGAACTCGACCGTTCGAAGCTGCCCGATCTCATCCGTGAATTGCGCGATAAGGGCACCCTCATCTATCTCGTTGACCATCGCCTCAACAAAAGAAAGATATACCAGGAGATAAAGGCGTAGGAAAACCCCGGGTTCGCGCGATTCCGCCTTCTTTGCCATCTGTATAAGGCCCGCCCACGGCGGGCCTTTTTCCATTCGCGCCGGGATTTGCGCTCACCTTGCGGCAGGTTGCAGCCGCCGCCGCTTTGACGATCACGCGGGGCAGCAACAGGACACATCTCCTCTTAGTTGAATAATGCTGCATAAAGCCCGGGCATATGATATCCAGTTTTCGCGGAAGGAATCAGCCGCAACTCGCCGGGACGGCGGACCGGATAGAGAAGGGGCGCCCGGCGAGCCATCGGCCGTGTCCGGGCGGCGCCGTTTGTTTGCAGTTCAAAAGATCATTTATATTCTGTTTTCAGCCCCGGTTCATCAGAAAGGGACTCGTCGGCGATATCATGGCGGACGTTGCGCTAGCACGGAGAAAAGAGCTTCTGCAGCAACGAGGACTCGACGAGATCGAGGCCTTTAAAGACAACGTCGTCTTGTGTCTCGACGATTCAGGCCGCAAAGTCATCTACAAGGAGGCAACGCAAGGGGAGCTCCATGTGGCGAGGGCGGTCGACCGGCTGGCCAAAGAGTGTAACGACGGTTTTAAGCTGCTCCAGCTTCCGGTGTACGACAGGATTGAGGTAGACGAGGGCTACCTGGTGATGCCGTACTACGGGACGGGTAATTTCCGACAGGCCTGGATGGAGGACGGAAGCGGCGGGGCTTCCATGGGAGTGTCCCTCGCAAAGGAAATGGCATGGATTTTAATAGACCTTGCCGGCATCGACCTCGACCTGGCGCGGGAGTACATCAGCCGGGATATTCTCGAAGAGATTTCCTTTGATTCCGTAAAGGCCCAAGAGCAAATATTTCGAGATTTAAAGATAGTTTATAAGAAAAATTACATTAGTATATATGAATATTCCAAAGCAAAGAGAATCTTTCGCGATGCTTGCGCCGGTTCCGTGCTGGTGCTTAACAATGGCGATTATTACCCATCCAATCTCATTAAAGTTGGACACAAATACGTACTGGTCGATTGGGATACCTGGTCCGTAAGCTATCGCACGAATATCATTGACAGCATCGAGAATGTTATAGCTTTTACCTATATCCATATGTGGAATAACCCCAAATGGCAGGCGGCATTCCTTGCCGAGTTAAGAAACAGCCTCCCAATGACCATCGACATCGACGATCTGCGGAAGGCCGTGTTATCTAAATCCCTGCTGCAATTTGAGTTCCTGAGTTTTCACAAACTGGGCGAGCATCAACTTCGCATATTCAAAAACGTCCTTCGTGAATTCGGCTGGTGGAAACTCCAGGGCGGTTCGGCCGGCGTATTAGCATCTTGATTCCAGCGGGACCGTGCGCCGCGAGGCCCCCTGCGCCTGGACTCCCCCGGCCGATCCGGACAAGAAAACCTCGCCTTATCTTCAACTCGCCTTCCGCTCCCGCTCGGAGCCGGAAAAGAGACTCGAATACTTGCCGTATCCTTCCTTTTCGAGGTCCTCCCTTGGGATGAATCTCAGGGCGGCCGAATTCATGCAGTAGCGCAGGCCGGTCGGAGGCGGTCCGTCCGTGAAGACATGCCCCAGGTGCGAATCGGCGTCCTTGCTCCTGACTTCCGTTCGCGCCATGAAAAAGAGGCTCCGGTCGGTCTTTTCCACGATATTTTCCGGTTCGAGAGGCTTGGTAAAGCTCGGCCACCCGGTCCCGGAATCGTATTTGTCCCGCGAACTGAAAAGCGGCTCGCCGGACACCACGTCCACGTAAATTCCTTCCCTCTTGTTGTCCCAGTATTCGTTTCTAAAGGCCGGTTCGGTGCCGTTCTCACGGGCCACCTTGTACTGGATGGGCGAAAGGGTCTTCCGGAGGTCCTCGTCGCTCGGCCTGGAATAAGGGACGGTATAGGCAACATCTTTTTTCACGGGTTTCGCGTCACCCCACGCCCTTTTCAGAAACTGGTCGCGGCCGGAGTTGAACCGGTAGTAATTGTAGCGCACGGGGTTCTTTTTGTAATAATCCTGGTGGTAATCCTCGGCCGGATAAAATCGGGAGAATTTTATTATCTCCGTTGCGATCGGTTTTTGGAAACGCCCGACACCCTGCAACTCCCGCCTCGACTCCTCGGCCAGGCGCTTTTGTTCCTCGTCATGGTAGAAAATGACGCCGCGGTACTGCGCCCCCCGGTCCACGAACTGCCCACCGCCGTCTGTGGGATCGATATGTTTCCAGAAATAATCGAGCAAATTCTTGTAGCTTACTTTTCCGGGATCGTAGATGACCTGAACGGCTTCCACGTGCCCCGTTCCCCCGGCCGAGACGGCCTCGTACCCGGGATTTTCCACATGGCCGCCGGTATAGCCGGAAATGACCTCGACCACCCCGTCCAGCTTTTCGAAATCGGCTTCCGTGCACCAGAAACAGCCGCCCGCAAAAGTTGCCCTCGGCAGCCCCGCCGTCTTTTCGTCCGATACGGCCTGGCGGTCGGACTTGGCGCCGTGCGAAGCCCCCCAGACCATGAATAAGAATCCCGCAAATATTAGCGCCGTAATCAACAGGATTGCCTTCATCTCCATTTCTCCCGCTCTCGAAAATTTTGGTGCGCGCCGCCTTCGCGGAGCCGGCCCGGCCACGCCCGTTCACCGCACAGTGCTGAGGCAAATGTAGCGCGAAGTCGAACTATTATAAAATGTAAAGCCTCGGCGGGAATTTACAATGAAGACGCTTCTAATAATCGTTCTCCTCCGGTATTAGCCTCGAAAGTGTCGCGAGAAGAAACGCATCCGCCGGATTCATCGGCCGACGGTCCCGCTGGATTCCGGCTTTCACCGGAATGACGATCCGGATTCATCGGCCGACGGCGACTCTTATGTTGTTGAAATGTTCGCCTCCGGACAGCAATACGACGGTTTCGATAAACTCCCCGGCCGTGATGTCCTTGTCCATCATTAACAGGTAGCCGGTCCTGTCGAGGTCCGAATCATCGAGGCCGGCAACGAAGCCGACCATGTCCCGGCCGTTTTTCCTGAGCACGTCGAGCACCTCCTCCCTGGTGCACCCGGCATGCTCGCGGGCATGCTGATTTGCCATCTCGACGATTTGCTTCCCGGTAATTTCCGGGAGCTTCTCGCCCCTGACGATCATTCCGGCCAGCGCCGCGGCCTCGTAGTGGCCCGCCCCGATATGTCGCACGGCAACGCCCACCGGCCACTGCTCCCAGGCCAACATCTTGCCCCAGTCGTCTTCGCCGCAGTTTTCCACAAACGCGATAATCTCGTCGTTAAATTTTCCGAGCCGCTCCGCCAGGTCCTTCGCCCGAACATTCATAACGTCTCCTTCCAGCAAGTTTTTAGTTCTTCGCCTGTGGCGAAATTATTTCTTCGGTCATATCCTTCAAAGTAAGGTTTCATCCTCCCACTGCAGGATGGATTTTGCGCCGGCTATCCGAAAGATAAGTACGAGCTGGTAAATACCGCATTAGAAATGAGGAGGCAGGCATTGGAAAACGGCAAAATCCCCGGGATCGCCCCGCTTGACGACCACAACCGGGTGCTCGTTGATAATGTGCGGCCGCCGGAGTGGCAAAATCCGCAACCCTCCGGGCGCTACAACCTGGTGATAATCGGCGCGGGAACGGCCGGACTGGTTGCGGCCGCAGGCGGCGCCCTGCTGGGCGGAAGGGTCGCCCTGGTTGAAAGAAGTCTTCTCGGGGGAGACTGCCTGAACTGGGGGTGCGTGCCTTCAAAGGCCATGATCCGTTGCGCCCGCGCGGCCCACGATGCCCGCAACGCCGCCGAATTCGGCGTCCGCATCCGGGGCGACGTCGAGGTGGATTTTCCCGCCGTGATGGAGCGGATGCGGGGGTTGCGGTCGCAGATAAGCTTTCACGATTCCGCAAAGCGTTTCAGGGACATGGGCGTTGACGTCTTCCTGGGCGAGGCGCGCTTTACCGGGGAGGATTCCATACGGGTGGGGGAATCGCTCCTGCGGTTCGGCAGGGCGCTCATCGCCACGGGAGCGCGCGCGGTAAGGCCCGATATCGAGGGCCTTGCCGATGCGGGATATCTCACCAACGAGACGGTCTTCTCGCTCACCCGGCTCCCGGCGCGGCTCGCGGTGATCGGGGGCGGGCCCCTGGGATGCGAGCTCGCCCAGGCCTTCAGCCGCCTGGGTTCGGAAGTTACCATCTTTCAACGGGGGGACCACCTGCTCGGCCGGGAAGACGAGGAGGAGACAAGGATTTTACAGGAAAAATTCCCGCGCGAGGGAATCCGGCTGCTTCTTAACACCTCGCCGCTAAAAGTCACGCGGACCGGGGGCGGGAAGCTCGTAACCTATGATCGCAACGGGCGGACCGAAAGCATCCAGGTCGACGAGATACTCATCGGCGCGGGGCGGGCCCCCAACGTTGAAGGCCTCGATCTGGAGCGGGCCGGCATCGAGTATGACCCGCAAAAAGGCGTCCGGGTGGACGATTACCTCCGCACCAAAAATCCCCGTGTCTTTGCCGCCGGTGATATCTGTCTCCCGTTCAAGTTCACGCACATGGCCGACGCCACGGCGCGCATCGCGCTCAGGAACGCCCTTTTTGGCGGGCGGGCCAAGCTGAGCGCCCTCACCATTCCCTGGGTCACCTACACCGACCCCGAGATCGCCCACGTTGGGATGAGCGCGAGTGAGGCCGCGCAAAAAGGGATCGCCGTCGATACTTTTTTGAAACCCCTCGCCGAGGTCGACCGGGCCGTACTGGACGGGGAAACGGAAGGGTTCGTAAAAATTCACGTGAAGCGGGGGACCGACAGGATAGTCGGGGCAACGATCGTCGCCCGGCACGCGGGGGAGATGATAAGCGAGGTGAGCCTCGCAATCGCGCGGGGCGTCGGGTTGAGGGCCCTGTCCGGCGTGATCCACCCCTACCCCACCCAGGCGGAAGCGATAAAGGGCGCCGGGGACATCTACAACCGGGGCCTTCTCGTCCCGCTGGTGAAGAGAACCCTGGCGCTGTGGCTTCGGGCGCGGCGATCCGAAGTCCTGTGCGCCGCGGGAAAATATCTCGACAGGGCGAAAAAGTCTTTATCGTCCGCGCTGAATGGCCTAAAAAAGGGAGGCGGCAAAACCGGAGGATGATTGACGATTGCTCGAAATGGCTGATTTGGGTTGGGTTAATCGCAATACTGTTCACTTAAAGTTCCACCGGCAGCCAGGGACGTGGGGCAGGCTTTCCAGCCTGCCGGCCAAGGAGCACGGGCCTTAATCGGCAGGCTGGAAAGCCTACCCCACATCCC
>JBAQYM010000056.1:0-15674 GCA_049300095.1 Syntrophobacteraceae bacterium | reverse complement strand
GGAATCCAGTGTCTCTCCAGACTGTTGCAAAAACAAAGACGCTGGATTCCCGCCCAAAAACACTGCGGGAATGACGATTTTGACGACCCGAGCCGAACTTCAGTTGCATCGGTAATCTGTCGTATGTGATTGGGCAGCAGTCCGTAAGGCTGTGCTCACAGTTAAACGGGTTATTTACGGACAAGTTCTTAATCCCAGACAAGGACCCGGTATGATCGAAGCGGAAGATCTCACCAAGTTCTACGGCCCGATTGCGGCCATCAGGAATGTCACCTTCCAGGTCGAGAAGGGCGAGATAGTGGGTTTTCTCGGGCCGAACGGGGCCGGGAAATCGACCACCATCCGCATTCTCACCTGCTACATGCCCCCGACCTCGGGCACGGCGAGGGTTGGCGGGCTGGACTGCATGGAGCGCTCGCTCGAAATCAGGCGAATGGTCGGCTACCTGCCGGAAAACGTCCCGCTCTACCGGGACCTTACCGTGAGGCGCTTCCTGCGTTTTGCGGCAAGCGCGAAGGGGGTCGCGGGCAGAGAGGTCGAAAAGGAGGTGCGCCGGGCGATCGGAGTGTGCGGGCTCGAGAAAAACGCCAACCGCATCATTTCACACCTCTCGAAGGGGTTCCGCCAGCGCGTGGGACTGGCGCAGGCGCTCCTGAACGACCCGCCGGTGCTGGTCCTCGATGAGCCGACCATCGGCCTCGACCCGTCGCAAATCATCGAAATCCGGCATCTCGTCCAGGAACTCGGCGAAAACCGCACCATTTTGCTGAGCAGCCACATCCTGCCCGAGGTCGCGCAGATTTGCCGGCGGGTGCTCATCATAAACAAGGGCGAGATCATCGCCACCGACAGCCCGGAAAACCTCACCAGCCAGCTCCAGAAGACGGCAAAGATCATGCTCGAAGTGAGCGGCCCCGTCCCCGGACTCGCGCCCGCCCTCGAAAAGATCGGCGGCGTGCAAAGCGTCGAGACCCATGGCGAGGGCGCGGGTAAATTCGTCATCGAAACCGACACTTCCGTCGACGTTCGCCCCGAGATCGCCCGGCTGGTCGTCGGGATGGGAAGCGGACTGCTCGAACTGCGGTCGGTCCATCTCAGCCTCGAAGACATCTTCATGCAGCTTGTGACCGAAGAGGCCGAAGGGACCGAAGAAACCCCGGAGACCGTTGCGCCCGAGGAAGCTTCGGCGCGGGAGGGAGCCCAGTCATGAAAGGTTTTTGGCCCGTCTACAGAAAAGAATTGTACGGGATCTTCGCATCCCCCATCTTTTACGCGGTGGCTTTTATCTTTCTTATCATCACGGGGATTTTCTTCTACCTGATCCTCGACTACTTCAACCGCCTGAGTTTCGAGCTGGCTCAAAACCCGATGCTCGCCCGCCAGATAAACGTGATGGAAGTCGTCCTGCGCTCGTTCTTCCTGAACGTCAGCTTCGTCCTGCTCTTCATCGCCCCCCTTCTCACCATGCGGCTCTATGCCGAAGAGCGCAAAAGCGGCACGCTGGAACTCCTTTTCACCTACCCGGTAACGGATTCCGCGGCGGTCGCCGGGAAGTTCGCCGCCTCGGCGACGGCCTTTCTCATGCTGCTTGCCGGCACCCTGCCGGGCATCATCGCCTTCGCCCTCACCGCCGCCCCCGCCTGGAAACCGATCCTGGCAGGATATCTCGGGACATTTCTACTCGGGTGCGCGTTTCTCTCTCTCGGGCTCTTTACCTCGTCTCTTACGCAAAACCAGATCGTCGCGGCCGTGCTCGCCTTCGGGGGCCTGCTCGTCCTCTGGTTCGTGGGCGAAGCGAAACCGCTTGCCGGGCCGACAGCGGGCGCGCTTGCGGAATATCTCTCCGTTACCCGGCATTTCGAGGGATTTGCCAAGGGCGTGCTCGATTCGAGAGATTTAGTCTACTACCTTCTCTTTTCGATTCTTTTTCTCTTCCTGACTTTCCGGCAGATGAGTTCCTGCCGCTGGAGGGGATAGGCGCCGCTTCGATATGAGGTGGAGACCCCATTTCCAGGTTGCCGGCCTGGGTGAGGCGCGGCGGGCGGTCCGGGCTGTTGCCCAGATATGAAGGGTGTGACGGATGCGCGGGTTGGGGCGAAGGTCTCCCCTCCCTTGGCGGGAGGCCGGTGGGCCGAACTGGGGCGGATGCGACGTGTGGGGTTGGGGCGAAGGTCTCCCCTCCCTTGGCGGGAGGCCGGTGGGCCGAACTGGGGCGGATGCGACGTGTGGGGTTGGGGCGAAGGTCTCCCCTCCCTTGGCGGGAGGGGCTGGGGGAGGGGGTCGTAAGTACCCGAAAATTCGAACACCCTCCCCTAACCCCTCCCATCGAAGGGAGGGAGACCTGGGTCCGGTCCAATTGCCGTGCAGTCTGAATATTTATTGGGTCCGGTCCGATTGCCGTGCAGCCTGAGTATTTATTTTGGGCAACAACCCCGAGTGGAAAGCCCCCCTCAAAGGGGGCGCAACAAATAGTCTAGGAGGCCTGAAAAATGGCGCAAAAAAGCACGCGCGGCCGTAAGCTGGTTTACGGTTCCAATACGGTGATATCGACCATCATTTTTATCGCCATACTGGCGTTTGTCGCACTCATTGCCCAGCGGCATCCCTGGAGGGTGGACCTGACCGAGTCAGGCTCCTTCAGCCTCTCGGAGCAGACCCGCAACATCGTGAAAGCCATAGACAAGCCGGTCGCCGTCAAGGGCTTTTTCTCGACCGGCGCGCCCGAGCAGTTGCAGGGCCTCGCCAAGGCGAAGGACCTGCTCGAAACCTACAGGTATCAAAACAACAACATCAGCTTCGAATTCATCGACCCCGACCTGCAACCCGAGATCGCCCGGCAATACGAGATAAAGACCTACGGGACCCTGGTGATCGAAGGCTACGACAAGAAGCAGGTCGTTTCGACCGCCGACGAGGAAAACTTCACCAACGCGCTGCTCAAGCTCACCCGCAAGGAGCAGAAGAAGATATATTTTCTCACCGGGCACGGCGAACACTCCGTCAAGGCTTCCGACAAGGACGGCTACTCGGCCGCCAAGACCGCCCTCGAGAGCAACTACTACGCAGTCGCCGAATTCAACCTTCTCCAGCAGCCGGATGTCCCCGCGGACGCGGCGGCCGTCGTGATAGCCGGCCCCGTGAAGCCGATGGGGGAACATGAGCGGGAGGCGCTCAAAGCCTACATCGAGCGGGGCGGCAAGGTCCTTGTCATGGTCGATCCGCTCATCGACACGGGCCTCGAGGATTTCCTCAAAGGCTACGGGATCGAGATTGGCGACGACGTGGTGGTCGACAGGCTGAGCCGGCTTTTCGGGGCGAGCGAGCGCATCCCGGTCGTTGTCGAATACGGCGAGCACAAAATCACCAACGGTTTCAGCCTGCCTACCTTTTTCCCGGACGCGCGCTCGGTTGCCGCGCGCGTTGAATCGCCTCCCGAGGGGGTCCAACTGAGCGTGCTTGCCGCCACCTCCCCCAATGCGTGGGCCGAGCGCGACCTGGAAATGCTCAAGGGCGGCCAGGCGGCTTTCGAACAGGGTAAAGACCTGCCCGGGCCCGTGCCCCTGGTGGTCGCGGCAAATATCGCCGCAAAGGGCGAGAAGGACCATGCCGGCGAGCACCGGCACGGCGCCGGGGAACATGACCACCGGAAAGGCTCCGGGGACGGGGTAGTGATCGTTGCGGGCGATTCGGATTTTGTCGCCAACACCTACTTTTCGCTCTACGGCAACGGGGACTTCTTTCTCAACGCGGTCAATTTCCTGGCCGACGAGGCGAACCTGATAACCATCGAGGCGCGCCATGGCAAAAATAAGCCCGTGCTGCTCACCCGCGGCCAGGCGCAGGCGGTTTTCTGGATCGTCCTGGTGCTCGTTCCCCTGGCCGTCCTGGTTGCGGGGCTCGCGGTCTACAGGATCAGGAGGGCGCAGAGATGAGGTGGCGAAACACGGCCGTCTATCTGATAATACTGCTCCTCGTCGGGGGCTACTTCTATTACTTCGAGGTGGTGCGAAAGGAAGAGAAGCAAGCAGCGGAAAAGGAGTCGAAGCGGGTATTCTCCTTCAACCCCGAAGCGGTCACGGCGATCGAGGTCGCGGTCGGCCGTGGGCAGCCCGTCCGGGTGGAAAAAAAGGACGGGTGGAGGATCGTCAAACCGGTCGGCTCGGAGGTTGACAGGTCAAGCTTCGACAGCTTTTTCGGGGCGCTCAGGGGCCTCGATACGGTGCGAAAACTCGGCCCGGCGCCGGAAAAACTCGAAGCCTTCGGTCTTGCCGACCCGCCCCTCAAAATCCGGTTCGAGGCGGGCGGCGAGTGGTTCGAACTCGCGGTCGGAGGATTGAACCCGGCGGGCGATGCGCGCTACGCGCGAAAGGCCGGCGGCGCGGACATATTCCTGATAGACCAGTTGGCCTTTCAGTCCCTCGACGTGGGCCTCAAGGAGCTGCGGAAAAAGGAGCTTTTCGCCTGGCGCACGGACCAGGTCCTCGCGATGGACGTTGAATGGCGGAGCGGGGAAAAAGTCAGGTTCGAGCGCCGGGAGGGCGAGAAGGAATGGACCGCGGCCGGCAGGCCCGAGCTCAAGATAAAGGGAGCGAAGCTCGACAGCCTCATCGACCAGGTCCGCTGGCTGCGCGCCGTCGATTTTCTCGATGAAAGCGCGAAGCCCGACCCGCCGGCGGTAAAGGTTTTGCTCCATCTCAAGGGCGGCGGGAATTCCGAAATCGCCCTGGGAGACCCGGACCCTGCCGCAAAACAGGTGGTGGCGTCCACCTCGGCCTTTAACGTGCCGGTGAAGATCGCCTCGCACTTCCTCCTTGAGCTTCCCAAATCGGCGGAAGCGTTTCTGGACCGCTCGATCCTCACGCACAACGCGGCCGAGGTGCGCGAAGTGAGATGGAAACGGGCGGGCGCGGAAGGAAGCGCTGTCCGAACCGGCGAGTCGAAGTGGGAAATCGGCGGAAAACCCCTGGAAGGTCCCGCGCTCGTGCCGACCCTCCTCGATGAGGCGGCCCGGACCGAATACCTCGACAAGGCGGAAAGCGGACCCGATCTTTCCGGGGCGGATGCGAATTACCTCGAATTCATGGGAGCGGACCGGAAACTCGCATCTCTCGCCTGGCCCGCGCTCCCTGAAGAAGACACGGGAACGCTCACCGCCCGCCTGGAACTGGACGGCAAAACCAGCGACGTCAGGCTGCAGCTCCAGGCCCTCAGGCCCCTTGACGAGGCGGTGGACGAACTCGCCCTGGCCGCGGGCGCAAAGCGTCCACAATAAGAGCCAACCGGAGATCGGGTAAAATCCCGCGTGAACCGACAACTGTGGGGAACCGGGCTGACAGCCGCGCTGGACATCAGCCGAAGCCCGTGGTAGATACGGCTGACAACCGCATTGGTGTCGCACCCTCTGATCACGTGTTTATTACAGGCAGCTCATTCGTCGCCCCGGCGAAAGTCGGGGTTTCGCGCCATTGAGCCACGGCGCTGGAGTGTGTAAAAAGGACAACGATGGACGTCACCGGGACGAACAAAAATATCAAGGTCGGTATTATCGGAATAGGCTCCATGGGCAAGGCCCTTCTCTATCAGAGCCACATAACGCCGGGTATCGATTGTGTGGCCATTTGCGATCCAAAGATCGAACGGTGTATCGAAGCCGCGAAATTGCTGCAATTAAGCTATGAGGTGGTAAACGGGCCGGAGATGATGGCTGACGCGATCGGCCGCCGTCGGCTGGCCGTTTGCGAGGCGGGGCGGTGGGTGTCGCAATGCGGGGTCCTCGATGCGGTCATCGAGGCATCCAGCGCAATCGGCCCGGCGGCGGAGCATGCCGTCGACGCCCTGGAACATGGTAAACACCTCATTTTGATGAATTCTGAAATTGACCTGATCTTTGGCCCCCTGCTTTCTCATATAGCCGAGAAAAACGGCGTCGTTTGCACGAGTTGCGACGGCGACCAGTACGGCGTAATGAAGCATATCATTGACGATCTCAAGTCCTGGGGTTTCGAGCTGGTCATGGCCGGAAACATAAAAGGCTTCCTGGATAGGGACGCCAATCCCACCAGCATTGTCCCGGAAGCGGACAAACGGAACCTCGATTACCGCATGTGCACCTCGTATACGGACGGGACAAAGCTCAATATCGAGATGGCCCTCATCGCCAACGCTTACGGCCTGTCGACGAAAATTCCGGGGATGTACGGCCCGAGGACCCACCATGTAAACGAGGTCTTTCGGTGCTTTGATTTTCCGGCGCTTTGGGAAGAACGCGAACCTTTTGTCGATTATATTCTCGGCGCGGAACCGGGGGGCGGGGTTTTTGCCGTGGGCTATTGCGACAATCCCTACCAGAAAGATATGCTCGCATATTATAAGATGGGTCCCGGACCGTTCTATCTTTTTTATCGCCCCTATCATCTCTGCCATATCGAAGCAATGGATACCGTTGTGAAAGCCGTTTCCGAAGGGCGTTGTCTTCTCAAGCCCGATTTCGGGTTTAACACCAATGTTTTTACATATGCGAAATGTGATCTCGCGCAGGGAACCTTACTCGATGGTATAGGCGGTTACACTTGCTACGGGCAGATCGAGAATTGCGATGAAAGCACCTCGGCCCCCGGTTTGCCTGTCTGCCTCGCGGAAAATGTCGCCCTCGGGCGCGCCGTCGCGAAAGATCAACAAATTCTGATGGATGATATCATCTACGATCCCGCGCGTTCTGATTTCAATCTTTATGCCCGGGCCCTGGAACAATCGGACGTCATGCGGGCAAGGAAAGGAATCATCCGCAAATAGATTAAGAACTAATCCGTAAATAAGCTGTGCAAGGATTTTCAGGGTTGTTGCGCAATTGGCATATCTCACGATTCCATGTTGTCGCATACAGCTCAGGATCCAAGGATTGTCATTCCCGCGGCGCTTTTAGGCGGGAATCCAGTGTCTTTTCGGTCCGTTGCGCAAAGCAAGACGCGGGATTCCCGCCTAAAAGCACTGCTGGAAAGACGATTTTGACGATCCAAGCCAAACTTCAATTGCACTGGTAATCTGTCGTAGTGATCGGGCAGCAGCCCGTGAGGTTGCGCTCACAGGCAAACGGTTTATTTACGGACAAGCTCTAAATATAACGCTGCAAGAATTGCTTGAGGCAAATAATGATTTCGGTCATATGCGTATATAACAACATAAATATTCTAAATAAATACTTACTAAGGACCCTGCGCAGGCAAGACTCTCCATTTCAATCGATAACCATCGACAACACCTCCGGAAAGTATAAGAGCGCTCCCAAAATTCTAAATGATTTTGCAGGGAAAGCCCGGCACGACTACATAATGTTCGTGCACCAGGATGTGGGGCTACGGTCCGATACCTGGCTGACCGATGTCGAGGCCCAAATCAAGACGCTGGATCGTTTCGGTGCGGCCGGGGCGGCGGGAAAGCACGTCGACGGCCGTTTCGCATCGAGCATCTGGCATGGCGACCCTCCCGAACCCATAAACCCCGCGCGGCTTCGCGAACCGGTCCCGGTGCAAACCATCGACGGCTGCCTGATGATAGTTTCCAGGGCGGCGTTCCAAAAAATGCCTTTCGACGAGCAAACCTGCAAGGGGTGGTATCTCTACGTGGCGGATTACTGCCTGGATTTGGGCCGCTCCGGCCGCAAGGTTTATGTTCTTCCCAACGAGGTCCACCATGAATCTCCGGGACCGTCGGACCCGAAGCTATACATGAACACGGTCCGTGATATTGTCGAAAAGCACAAGGAACATACCCCGGTTATCCGCACGACAATAGGGGAATGGGACACCCGGACGTTTCAGCTCTCATCCAGCATGCAACCCTTGCCCACGGTGGCGCCGGAAAAGCCCCGGAACGATCAGGAACCCTCTTTCAGGGCCGCGGTGAGGCGTTTGCGGAAGATTTGGCGCAAAGAACAATAACCCGTTGCGGGCGGGCAATTCCCGCCCCTCTCTCCCGACTCCTCGATCCTCTTGCGCTACGCGCCCGGATAACGAGTATCCGGGCCACCCGCGTTTTGAACTTGCACCAAAGTTGCACCATAGGGGTAGGGTCTTGGAAGGCTACCCCGACCTACATAAATTTTTACATTGACAAAGCACTTATCCCTTGTTAATTATATTGCAATTTTGATATAATCAAACCTAAAATCTAAAGGTGGCTTAGCTTTGTGGACATTCAAATCGTTCAGGAAGCCAAACGGCAAGAAACCAATGGAAGAATGGTACCTCATGCTCTCACAAGAAGCACGAGCGGAGTTCGATGTACTATTGGACATCTTAAGAGTTAACGAACAGCGAAGATGGAGCTACCGTGTGGAGCAACTCACGAACTACCCAGGCATTTATGAGATACGTTTCAAGCACAAAAATATCCAACATCGACCGCTCGGATTTTTCGGACCGCACCAACTGGAATTCACATTTTTAATCCCAGCCCGAGAACAAGGTGACCGATTTAAGCCCAAAAACGCTCCCAAAACAGCCATCAACCGCAGAAGCCAGATATTAGAAAATGAGGAACTCGCAGATGAATACAACCCAGATGAATACAACCTATAAAATTAGACTGTTTAACAAGCTCAAAAACAAAAAATATCGAGCTGCTTATGCGGCTGGACACACAAAAACCATTGTTCCATTCCAAATCCGCACGCTTCGCGAACAACGCGGTTGGTCCCAAACTAAATTAGCACAGCTCGCTAAGACTACCCAGGCGGCCATATCAAGACTCGAAGATCCAGACTATGGCAATATAAGCATTAGTACACTCTTAAAACTTGCAGCCTGCTTTGACAATGCTCTGTTAGTTAAGTTCGTCCCGTTCAGCAAGTTTCTATCGGAATATGCAGATAAATCAGCAGAAGCATTAACTAGCAAAACATTCGAAGAGGAATTGGACACTATACAAGCATGGGCAGAAAACGCCTATATAGAAACTAGGCTCCATATTGCAACTGTATACGCTGGGACATGGTGGCAATATGAAGATAAAACACTGCCACAATTATATGTGAATGTACAGGTTGCTCAACACATATTACCAAACATTGCTACGTCGATACCAGTGATGCCAGACTATTTTACAAGTCAATCAGTCCAATAAAGGAGAACGCGCATGCAAAATGAGACGCAAGTACCACAGCAACGCATAAAGTCTGAACAGTTTAAAGCGCTATACATAAATAGCTCAATGATGAAAATAAGTTTTTTTGATGTTGCTATTGTGTGTGGGAGATTAACAGAAGAAGGGACAGTCGAGGATTTAATATCACTTACCATGTCCCCAGAACACGCCAAAGCACTAATGATAGCGCTAACAACAACTGTAAAAAAATACGAAGACACTTTTGGTGAAATTAAAACACAGCCAATACCAACATCAAAAGAGGGACAATAAAAACTTCGTATCCTGAAACTTCTTCTCTGAAATGGCGGGTGGCCCAGGCGACTTGTTGTCCGGGTCCGAAGGACAAGAGGCGGGCGGGCAGTTCCCGCCCACTCTCCTAGCTTCTCGATCCTCTTGCGTTGCGCGACCGGATTACGAATTCCCGAAGATCGTCCCTGGCGGCCATAAGCCATTCCTCAGTGAGCTTTTTCATACAATACCTCACCGCGTTCGGCGATCTCCCTGGCGAACATGCTCCCCTGCCGGATGAACTCCTCGTGCATCTTCCTTGTGTGGACAATCAGGTCTATAGGCATGCGCTTCTTGATTTCCCGCAGAACGGAGGATACACGATGATAGTGCACCATGCTCTCTTCAAAGTTCCGGGGCATGGAGTCGTCATCGGTAACGACGAGAAGATCGATATCGCTGTCAGGTCCCGGAGCGCCGCCCGCGTGGGAACCGAAAACAATCACCTTGCGGATATTGCCGCCTTCCGCCAGCCTGGCAAGAATCTCCTGTCTTATTTCCTCCGGGACCATAAGATCAGCTCTTTTCCGCAAGTCGAAAGTTGATTCAAATGCCCAGGCCCAGCGGCCGTGGACGGAATTTCCTGTTCTTTTTGGACTCACCCCGCGATCACGGCATGCCGAGGGGATCGACATCACGCGGCTCCAGCAGCAGCATGATTCCGTCGAGGATTTCGTGAATCCGCTTCCTCGACAGCGTCCCGATGTATTCCCCGAGGTCTTCCCTGTCCACGGTGAATACCTGGGAAACATTGACAACACTTTGCTTCGGCAGGTTCGCCTCACCCGGCTCCAACAAGACATTTCCGGGCGCGGACGCCCTTTTCAGATTGGATGTGAGCGCACACACGACGACGGTTCGTATGCGGCTCCGATTGAAGACGTTGTTTTGAATGACAACGTGGGGATGCGGCAAGGCGGGGCCGGGACCTGGGCCGGCGGGATCGCCCAGGTCGATCCGGTAGACGTCGCCCTGATTGATCACCACTCACCCTCCACAACCTTGCGGTGCAAACGCCGCATGCCCTGGCGCCGTGTTTGCCGGGGTTGAGCGGGTTCATCCTGATAGGTCCTGTTGATTTCCTGAAGCAGTTGTTCATTCTCTCGATGCCGGAGAAAATCCTCCAGCGCCATGGCAAACAGGCGGCTTCGCGACACCTTCATCTTGTGGGCAAGGTTGTCGACCTGTTCGCAAAGTGACTTGTCCAGCGAGACCGCGGTCTTGATGTGGGGCATATTTCATACCTCCTGGGTTACAAGAAGTATAACAAAATGGAGACGCCCGCACCAATATGTTTTGCCGGAAGGGACGATGCTTAATGGCTAGAACTCGGCGTGCCCCGGCGTTCTCGGAAACGGGATGACCTCGCGGATATTGGGGAGGCCGGTCACGAACTGCACCAGGCGCTCGAACCCCAGTCCGAACCCGGCGTGGGGCGCGGACCCGAACTCCCGAAGCTCGATGTACCACCGGTAGTCCTCGGTCGAAATCCCCTTGAGCTTCATTTGTTCGAGCAGCATGTCAAGGCGCTCCTCCCTTTGCGAGCCGCCGATGATCTCGCCCGTCCCCGGCACCAGCACATCCATTGCGGCAACCGTTTTTCCGTCCTCGTTCACGCGCATGTAGAAGGGCTTTAGCGATCTCGGGAAATGGATTATTCCGACCGGCTTCCCGAAAACCTTCTCGGTGAGCCAGCGTTCGTGCTCGGCCTGGAGGTCGCTTCCCCACTCGACCGGGAAGGCGAACTTCTCGCCGGATTTTTCGAGAAGCCCCACCGCCTCCGTGTAGGTTATCACCTCGAAGGGGCGGCTTACGACCGTTTCGAGGCGGCCCCGCAGCTCGGGCTCGACAAACTTGGTGAAGAACTCGATGTCCTCGGAGCACTCGTCAAGGACCGCCGACACGAGATACTTGATGAATTCCTTGGCCAGTTCCAGGTCGTCTTCGAGGTCGAAGAAGGCCATCTCGGGCTCGACCATCCAGAATTCGGCGAGGTGCCTGCTGGTGTTCGAGTTCTCGGCCCGGAAGGTGGGGCCGAAAGTATAGACCCTGCCGAGCGCCAGGGCGTAGATTTCCGCCTGGAGCTGGCCGCTGACCGTAAGATAGGCGGGCCGGGCGAAGAAATCGTCGCGGTACGGGTCCTCCGCCGAAGCGGGAGCTGCCCGGAGCGGGTCGAGCGTGGTCACCCGGAAGGTCTCGCCCGCTCCTTCGCAGTCGCTTGCCGTGATGATGGGCGTGTGGATGTAGTGAAACCCGCGCTCCTGGAAAAAGCGGTGTATGGCGAAGCTCAGGCGGTTCCGGACCCTGCTCACCGCGCCGATCGTGTTGGTGCGGGGGCGAAGGTGCGCGATCTGGCGCAGGAATTCGAAGGAGTGCCGTTTTTTCTGCAAAGGGTAGACGGCGGGGTCGGCCCAGCCGTAAAGCTCGATCCGGTCGGCCTGGACCTCGACCGCCTGGCCTTTTCCGGGGGAGGGCGCGACCGTTCCCTCGACCAGCACGGCGCACCCCGTCGTGATCTTTTCGAGCACCTCGCGGTACTCGGGCCGGTCGAGCCCGGCAACCACCTGGAGGCTTTTGAGGCAGGAGCCGTCGTTTAGCTCGATGAAGCTGATCCCGGCCTTCGAATCGCGCCGGGTGCGGACCCAACCCTGCACGCGAACCGTCTTGCCCGTGTATTCTCCCTCTTTGCCGAACAGGTCGGCAATGCGAATTCCTTTTTCCATTTTTGCCGGTCCTCGATTGAGTAACGTCAATACGCCATGGCGGCGGCGCGGCCTGGTCGATCCCGATTTATCATTTTATCACGCATCGGGCCGGTTGCGCCAAAAAGCCGAGGCTATTTCATAACGCCTCGCCGGGCCCCGCGCAATCGACTTACCGTGACCACGCGGAGACCATGGGACATTCTTTTTCAGCCCGCGGCGCACGGCCTGTGCGACAACCTTGAGGCATTCTTTCCATCTTGCGGTCGAGCTTGAATTTGAGTTGTTGCGGGGGCCGTTTTTCGGTAGAGTTCCCGTGGTTGTGTAAAAATACGCGATACGAAGGAAGGCGAAAAAATCATGAGAAAGATATCCTGGAAAATGATTGTGACGGCCCTGGTGCTGATAGTTGCGATTTCCGGCTGCTCGTGGAAAAAAACCCCGGCCGCCGCGACCAAGACGGCCCCGGCCGCCTCCGTCGGCAACCTTATAAACATCCAGGCGGGCACTATCAGCTTCGAACCCACCCTCATCAAGCTTGAAAAGCCGGGGGACTTCATCTTGCAGGTGAAAAACGTCACCGGCTCGGAACAGAACCTGACGATCAAAAATCCTCAGGGCAAGGTGATAAAGGCGCTGAACGTGGGGCCGAAGGCCACCGCCATCTCGAATGTCGAACTGCCCGATCCCGGCAGCTACGAGTTTTACAGCGACAAGCGGTTTCACGCCTCGATGGTGATGAAGGGCCATATCGTGGTCGGGGCCGCAAAATAGGGGCCGGCGCAAATCATGTTCCCGCTCCCCGCTCCCGATCTCTTATTTTCTGTTCCCTGTTTCCTGTTCCCTGTTCCCTGTTCCCTGCTCACTGCTCACTCTTCACCGCTCACTCTTCACTGTTCTTCCTTGCATAAGAGTGTAAATCTCTCTTATAGTGCCTCCGGGTGGGGGGAGTCTTTGTTTACCGCGACAATTTCGAGCCAGCCCGGTTTGGGCGATCTTTCCGGCATATTGTAGGGAGGTTGGATTACAAGAATGGCAATTTCCGCGAAAATGCGTCAATTTTCTGAAAAATCCTCCTGGATTCGAAAGATGTTCGAGGAGGGAGCGCGCCTCAAGAAGATCCACGGCGCGGATCATGTTTTCGATTTCAGCCTCGGAAATCCGAATGTGCCTCCCCCGGACATCGTACGGCAAAAGATGATCGAGCTTGCCGCGAGCCAGGAGCACGGAAAACACGCCTACATGCCCAATGCCGGCCATCATTCCACGCGGGCGGCCATGTCGGCGTATCTTTGCGGGGAATATTGCGTTGCGCTTGCGCACGACCATATCATCGCCACCTGCGGGGCGGCGGGGGGGCTCAATATCATATTCAAGGCCCTGCTCGATCCGGGGGACGAAGTGGTTTGCCCCGCGCCCTTCTTCGTTGAATACGGCTTCTATGCGGACAACCACGGCGGGGTGCTCAAGCCCGTGCCCACCCACCCGGATTTCACGCTCGACCTGGACCGCATGGAGCGGGCCGTCGGCCCGAAGACCAAGGTGGTTCTCATCAACTCGCCCAACAACCCCACCGGCCAGATCTATTCCGCGGAATCCCTCGCGGGGCTCGCAAAGGTCCTCAAGGAAAAAAGCCGGCAGTTCGGCCGCACCGTCTATTTGGTCTCGGATGAACCGTACCGCAAGATCGTCTACGACGACTGCGCCGTCCCGTGTATATTCCAGCACTACCACGAATCGCTCATCACGAGTTCGTATTCCAAGGACCTCTCGCTTCCCGGCGAGCGGATCGGCTTTGTGGCCGTCGGTCCCGCGGCCGAAGACGCGAAGGGGATCATGGACGCCCTGACGCTGGCAAACCGCATCCTCGGGTTCGTAAACGCCCCGGCGTTCATGCAGCGCCTGGTGGTGGAACTTCAGGGCATCTGCGTCGACGTGGACATCTACAAGCGCAAAAGGGACCGGCTGGTCGGGGCGCTGACCTCTTTCGGCTACGAGCTGAC
Source organism: Syntrophobacteraceae bacterium (assembly GCA_049300095.1). Taxonomy (GTDB): domain Bacteria; phylum Desulfobacterota; class Syntrophobacteria; order Syntrophobacterales; family Syntrophobacteraceae; genus SbD1. The sequence continues at coordinate 1,537 of JBAQYM010000056.1, read as the reverse complement.
GGTCCCGAGAGGGGCTTTTTATCTCTTTCCGCGCGCGCCTATTGCCGATGATGTCCAGTTCGTGGGGCTCCTGCAGGAAGAAAACATCCTTGCGGTCCCCGGGACCGGGTTCGGCGGACCCGGCCACTTCCGGCTGGCTTATTGCGTCGATGACCGGACAATCGAGGGGGCGCTGCCGGGATTCGAACGGGCGATCAGGAAAGCACGCGGCATGTAGGACATGCAAAGGGGGGGGAAGATGGCAAAGAAGGTCTTTTTGCAAAAAGGCCGCAAGGGCGGTGGGCGCTCGCCTTATGTGAAATACTTACTCCTGGCGGCGCTGGGCCTCATCCTGCTGGTGATCGTGACGCCTTACCTGTTGCAGCAGAAGGGCAAGGAGTCCACCCGGAAACTGGGCGCCGAAAAGGTGGTCGTGAAAAAAGAGCTCCCGAAACCCCCGGAGCCCGCCCCCGGAGAAATATCGTCGGGCGAGGGACTCCCCGGCGGCCTTGCGGCCAAGCCCGAAGCGGCCCCCGAACCTCCCAAGCCGCCTGAGCCGCCTCCGGCCCCGAAGGTGGAACCGCCTCCGCCCCCACAGGCAGTGCAGCCTCCCGCCGAGCCTGCCCCGAAAGACCTTTTCCCAAAATCGCCTTCGCTGACCCAGGCGGTCCCGCCGCCCGCCCCGGTGCACGGGAAGAGGGAGCAGGCCGCGCCGCCGCCCGCCGCTGTCAAGGGGAAACAGGATCAAGCCCCGCCCGCCCGGGCCGGAACTCCCGCTCCCGAGATGAAACCGGCCAAACAGGTTGCCGCTGGTTCGCAGACATACGCGGTGCAGGTCGGTTGCTTCCGGGAAAAGCAGGGCGCCGAGGAAGTCCGGCGCACCCTCCAGCAAAAGGGCTACGATGTGGTGGTGTGCCCTTCGAGCGCAGTCGGGGGGTCCTACGCATTCGCGGTCGTGACCAGGCCGGTTGCGAGCATGAGCAAGGCGGCGACCCTGGCCGAACAGATTAAATCCGTGCCGAAAACCAGTCCGACCATCATAAAGATGCCCCCGGCCTGCGGTGTGGACGGCGGCGCCCCCGCCCCCGCGACTGCCAAAAAGGCGGCAAAACCCGCGGCCGTGTCGAAATCGGAGTTGAAGCCGACCTTCGGGCCGATGTCCCAGGAGTCAAAAAAACCGGCGGCGACGGCCAAGAAGAAGGCGTCCCCGGCGGCCAAGGTGACGCCCGCGAGCGCGACCAAGCCCAACTCCGGGACGGCGACCAAGCCCAAACCCGCCGTAGCGGCCAAGACGAAACCGGGCGCAACGGCCAAACCCAAAGCGCCCACCACGACAAAGCCGCAAACCACCGCGCCCGCCGGAGGGGTTGGGACGCAATAAGGAATTACGGAGGTCCCGGCAGTCCGGGCGGGGATCAAGGGGCTGTTGCCCAAAGAAATATTCAAGCTGCGCGACTATTGATCGGGACGTGAGTCCCCCTCCCTTCGATGGGAGGGGTTAGGGGAGGGTGTTGAATTTTCAAGTACTTACGACCCCCTCCCCCAGCCCCTCCCGCCA
>JBAQYM010000055.1:0-2243 GCA_049300095.1 Syntrophobacteraceae bacterium | reverse complement strand
CTGGATATTCGATATAGCAGTTGCGCGCCCGAGACTCGGTGGGAAGGGGAAGACCGAGCCCAACCGGAACGAAGCAGCGTAGGTCAGAGTAGTATTTTGCTGGTGGTTCACTTTTTTCTGGACCTTCCGCTCCGAGTAGCATAGATAAGTATGGGAGAAACTCTGAGAAGGAGGTTTTCCCATGAAACTCATAGCCGAAGCATCGCAGAAGATAGCCGAGCGTCTCACTTGGTGCACCGCCTCCAGGGACCAGGCGGGAATCGCTTCGGACCTTGCCGAGGGCAAGGAAATATCCGAAGTCTATGGTCTTGGAGACGCCGGGCTTTTTGACGAGCTCTTCTGTTTTCTGGAAGAGCTTGGAATCATGAAGCTTCTGACGGGGCTTGATCCTGGCAGGAATAAACGTTCCAGCAACATCCAATTCCCTGCCGTAATCCTGATCTACCTCATGCGCATCGTGGCCGGACTCCGTTTTTTTTGGCATATTGATCCGGTCATCCTCTCCTCTCAGTCTCTCATGCGACTGGTAGGCTTCAATGGCAAGCAGATCCGTGAAGGGACCTCCGCCAGAGGAAAGAAGCCGCTTATTCCCGGGCAGAGTGACGATTCCGATCAATCCCATGAGGGTTCACAGCCTTCCCCAATCCGTGGCCCCTATTGCCCGGATTCCATTGCCGCTTACGTCCAGGCCATTACCGCCCATGCTTTAGAGCGGCTCTTCAATGGGGTTGTGACTATCCTGGCCGCCCATTCGTTCTTTCCAAAAAAGATCCATGCCCTCATGGATTCTTCCGAAATCCAGTCCACCGAGCAATGCTCGGGATGCGGCAAGGTCACCAAGGAAAAAGCACCCGAATTGCGGCGACGGAAAAGGCGCATCCGAAAGGTGTTTGAAACCGTCTTTGGCTTCAAAATCTGGGTGGTTTGGGACGCCGTAAGCCGCCTCCCTCTCGCCTTGCGTTTTGCCACAATCGAAGTGAGCGACGTCGATCATTTTGTCCGCGAAGTTGTTCAGCAGGCTGTCACCAACTTGGCCGAACATGCCGCAATCGTCTCTCTGGCCATGGACCGTGGTTTTACGGACGGCAAGCTCCAGTGGTGGCTCCATGACGCCATGCACATCACTTTCTTTATTCCAGCCAAAACCAACATGGACGTCTATACCGACGCCCTTGCGCTGACGGATAGCGGTATCCGGGAAACCAGGGATAGGACTCGCTCGGTTGGCAGCGGCAAGAACAAGACCTCTGTCGTGGACCATTGGGACGTTGTGGGCATCGAATCCCTTACCTCGGCCGGATACTATGGAGAGCGAGGCTCCGGCAGTCACCAGAATCGCAAAGACTTCACTGCCAACCCCCTCAACGCTGTCGTCGTGCTGGACGACCCTTACAAGCGCAACAATCCCAACTCCGATACTCTTGTTATCCTCACTAATGGTCCCGTGCAAAAGCCCTTTAAGGTCTACGACGGTTATGATTCCCGCAGCGAAATTGAAAACGGGCTGTTCCGCGAGGCAAAACAAGCGTGGTTCATACAACGGCCGGCTCGAAACAATGCCGACGCCTTCCGTTCCCATGTCTACCTCACGATTCTGATGATGGCGCTCACCGTAGCCTTTCAGACATGGATGGCTCAACAAGATAAGCTGGAGAAAAACGGCCGGGACACCGGCGTACGCAAGCTCCGAGAAAAAGTCAGGCAGGAGAACGGCAACAAGCTCATTCTCTTCGATGGAAACCGCTACGCCATTTTCGATGCTTATGAAGTCTTCATCCTGTGCGGAAGAAATGTGCGCATGCCTACCGGAGCTCCCGAGGTAATCACCAAGAGAGACATTCTGCTCAAGTATGGAGCGCTCCGCGAATAGCCCGTTTGTCCACTTCCCGCACTCAACCCCTTCCCCCATCAGTTGGACCGACGCTTCGCCGTGCCCACGATGCCTACCTCGTCGTTTTTCTATTCAAATCCAGATCCTCACACAAAACACCCGTCCTCATTGCACAACCTATAGACCCCACGTGGTGGATATCCCTCCTCCCTCTTGCGAGCCTCAGACCCCGTTCTGACACTCCCACGTGGCATCTCCCGGCCTGCCTCCCCCTTTCGCTAACCTTATCTCAAATATTCAGCTCGGATCAGGGCTTCCTTGACGAAACGCTCTCCCCCGAGTACCAATGCTGTTGACTTAAGCCTGTTCCTCCCCTGTAGAGCGAATATCGAATATCGAACAAGGAATGTAG
>JBAQYM010000054.1:0-6553 GCA_049300095.1 Syntrophobacteraceae bacterium | reverse complement strand
CGTTTTTGGGCGGGAATCCAGCATCTTTGTTTTTGCAGCCGTCTGGAAAGGCACTGGAATCCCGCCCAAAAACGCTGCGGGAATGACGATCCTGGGGTCCCGGGCCTAACGATGAGCGCATTACGGTTTGACCGCAAATGAGTTGGGCAACGGCCCCTTCCAGGCTGCCCCACGACGATGGGTCGCCCATTCGCCTGAAAAGGAACAGGACTGGATGAACCCCTTGCCCAGAGGTCTCATACGATACCGTAGAGTGTCATTAACACCCGGCGTTTCGCTGACACCCGGCGCTTGATTTTTTTTCTTCACAGCAGAGGAGTTTTAATTGAGCGAAAGCGCTCTGCCCAAGGCATATGAATTTACCGAGGTCGAATCGCACTGGTACAAGTACTGGGAAGAACGGGGTTTTTTTCGTGCAGACGAGAAAAGTGCAAAACCTCCCTTCAGCATCGTCATCCCGCCCCCGAACGTGACCGGGCAGCTCCACATGGGGCACGCCCTGAACAACACGCTCCAGGATATCCTCTGCCGCTACAAGAGGCTCAGGGGCTTCGAGGTCCTATGGGTGCCCGGGACGGACCACGCCGGGATCGCCACTCAAAACGTGGTCGAGCGTCAGCTTGCGCAACGGGGGACATCGCGCCACGAACTCGGCCGCGAAACCTTTCTCGAGCAGGTCTGGGAATGGAGGGAGAAGTACGGCGGCATCATCATCAACCAGTTAAAGCGCCTCGGGTCGTCGTGCGACTGGTCGCGCGAGCGTTTCACGATGGACGAGGGCCTGTCGCGGGCCGTCCGGCAGGTGTTCGTTTCGCTCTACCGCGAGGGGCTCATCTACCGCGGAAAGCGCATGATAAACTGGTGCCCCCGGTGCGTCACGGCGCTCGCCAACATCGAAGTCGAAGTCGAGGAACTGGACAGCTTTCTCTACCACATCCGCTACCCGCTCGCTAACGGCAAGGGCGGGATCGTGGTCGCCACCACCCGGCCCGAGACGATGCTGGGCGACACGGCGGTGGCGGCGCACCCGGAAGACAAGAGATATATCGCATACATCGGCCAGAAGGTTGTGCTTCCGCTGCTGGAGCGCCACATCCCGGTGATCGCCGACCCCTACGTCGAGCGCGAATTCGGAACGGGCGCGCTCAAGGTGACGCCCGCGCACGATTTCAACGATTTCGAACTCTCCCGCAAACACGGCCTCGAACTCGTCCAGGTGATAGACGAGCGCGGCGTCATGACGAAGGAAGCCGGTCCGTACAAAGGGCTTGACCGCAACGCCTGCCGCAAACGGATCCTCAAGGACCTGGAAAAGGGCGGCTACCTGGTAAAAGTCGAGCGCCACAAGAACCGTGTCGGGCACTGCTACCGGTGCGCGAGCGTGGTCGAACCGATGCTCTCGCTCCAGTGGTTCGTATCGACAAAGCCCCTTGCGGAAGCGGCGATGGAGGCGGTCCGGAACGGCGGCGCCCGCATCGTTCCCGCCAAGTGGGAAAAAGACTACTTCATCTGGATGGAAAACGTCGAGGACTGGTGCATCAGCCGCCAGATCTGGTGGGGCCACCGCATCCCCGCCTGGTACTGCGCCCAATGCGGCGAGGTGATCGTCTCGATGGAAGAGCCCGCCGCATGTCCAGGGTGCGGGGGCGAGGCCCTCGAGCAGGAATCCGACGTCCTGGACACCTGGTTCAGCTCGGGCCTGTGGCCCTTTTCGACCCTGGGCTGGCCGGACAATACCGCCGAGCTCCAAAAATTTTATCCCACCTCGGTCCTGGTCACCGCCTTCGACATTCTCTTTTTCTGGGTCGCGCGGATGATGATGATGGGCATTCACTTCATGGGCGGGGTCCCCTTCCACGAAGTCTACGTGCACGCCCTGGTCCGCGACGCCCAGGGGGCGAAGATGAGCAAGTCGAAGGGCAACGTCATCGACCCGCTGCTCATGATGGACAAGTACGGGACGGACGCCCTGCGGTTCGCCCTGACCGCCTTCGCCGCACAGGGGCGCGACATCAAGCTCTCCGAGGAACGGATCGAGGGCTACAAGCATTTCGTCAACAAGATATGGAACGCGGCCCGCCTGCTCTTGATGAATCTCGAGGATTTCCGGGAGATCGGCGAGATCCCGCAAAAGCCCGAAAAACTCGCGCACCGGTGGATTTTAAGCCGCCTGCAACGGGTGGTTGCCGCGACCTCCGAATCCCTGGACGGCTATCATTTCAACCAGTACGCGATGTCCCTCTACCAGTTCCTGTGGCACGAGTACTGCGACTGGTACCTCGAAATGATTAAACCCGACTTCTACGGCGAGGACGCCCGGGCCGGCGGCCTGGCAAAGTCGGTTGCCGCCTTCGTGCTCGAAAAGATACTGGTGCTGCTTCACCCGGTGATGCCGTTTATCACCGAGGAACTGTGGCAGAGGCTCCCCCATACCGCCGGGAGCATCATGAAGGCGGGGTTTCCGGAGTATCTCGCCGAGAGGGTCGATCCCGAAGCCGAGGAGCGGATGGAAACTCTCATGGGCGTCATCAACGCCATAAGAAACATTCGGGGCGAGATGAACGTGCCCCCGTCGGTCCGGGTCGAAGTGGCGTGCCTGTGCGAACGCGATTCCGAGGTCTTGCTGCTCTCCGAGCAGGCCCGCACCGTCGAGGACCTCGCGCGCGCGTCCCGGGTCAGGGCCGCTAAGACCGGCGGCATGGAGAAACCCAAATTCGCCGCCGGCGCGGTTGTCGGGAGTATCGAGGTCTTCGTCGTCCTCAAGGACATCCTGGACTTCGAGAGCGAATCCAACCGGCTCCGCAAAGAGATCGCAAAGCTTGAAAAGGAATTCGGCAACACCCGGCGAAAGCTCTCGAACGATGATTTCCTCGGGAAAGCCCCGCCCGATGTCATCGAAAAGGAACGGGAAAAAGGCGCGCGGCTCGGCGAAAAAATGGAAAAACTCACCCGCCAGCTCGGGCTGGTCGAAGGGCTGCGGAAGAGCAGTGAAGGGTGAAGAGAACACGGCGTAGGTTGGGTTAAGCGATAGCGAAACCCAACAACTTTCTGGAGCAAAAATGTGCTCGTTGGGTTTCGCTCCGCTTAACCCAACCTACGGACTACGGACTACGGACTACGGACTACGGACTACGGGACGAACCGGATGAACGAATTGCTTCGGCGGGCATTGCGGGAAGATATCGGAAGCGGGGACGTTACGACCCTGTCGGTGATTCCGCCCGATAAGGCTGCCTCGGCCGTTGTCTTCGGGCGCGAACCTTTTATTCTATCCGGCTCGGCGGTTTTTCGGAAAATTTTCGAACTGCTCGATCCCGCGGTCCTGATCGAACCGCTTTTCGCGGACGGCGACCGGGTGGGTGCGGATACCCCCGTCTTCAGGCTCGAAGGCCCGGCCCGCGCGCTTCTCACCGGCGAGCGCACCGCCCTCAATTTCCTCCAGCGCCTCTGCGGGATCGCCACCCTCACCCGCGCCATGGTCGACGCGGTCGCCGGCACCGGCTGCCGCCTGCTCGATACCCGGAAGACAACTCCGCTTCTGAGGCGGTTCGAAAAGGAGGCCGTGACGCACGGCGGGGGTAAGAATCACCGCTTCGGCCTCTCCGACGGGGTCCTTATCAAGGACAACCACATCAAGGCCGCCGGAGGCGTCGGGGAGGCCGTGCGCAGGGCCCTGAAAAACGCCCCGCACGCGCTTAAAATCGAGGTCGAGGTCGAAAACCTTGAAGAACTCGATGCGGCAATCACGGCCGGGGCCGACATTGTGCTGCTCGACAATTTTTCTACAGACATGCTTCAAGCGGCCGTAAAGACCGCCAAGGGTCGCGCCATCCTCGAAGCTTCCGGCGGGGTGACCCTGGATACCGTCCGCTCGATCGCCGAAACCGGTGTGGACTTTATCAGCAGCGGCGCCCTCACCCACTCGGCCAGGGCCATCGACCTCACGATGGAGTTCCATTACGGGTAAGCGTGCCGGCCGAAAGTAACGACCACTTCCACTTCCAGCCGTCTGCCCTCACTCCGCGTCCACCAACCCGCCCAGTAGCTTTCCCAGCGAATTCAGGTGGCTTTTCTCCTCGTTTCCGAGGCCGAAGAAGACGTCTTTCGTGCCTTGGTGCGCGCAGGCTTCGGCCATGCGCAAGTAGAGGTCGAGGGCCTGGACTTCGATCATCATGGCAAGTTCGAGGCAGCCCCGCACCGTTTCAAGGTGGCGCTCGTTTTGGCTGAGGAATTCGTTGATATCGAGGCCGCCTTCCATTTGGCCTTTCCCCCCTCCCCCCGCCCCTCCCGCAAGGGGAGGGGAGCTTGTACCTTCCGCCGTCCCTTCTCCCGCCAAGGGAGGGGATCTCGGATCGAGGGCTCCAACCTTTCCCGCATGTGGAGGGGAGCTTGGATCGAGGGATCCAACCTTTCCCGCAAGGGGAGGGGAGCTTTCGGAGTGTGCGGCGTCGGCTTCTCCCGCCGGGGATGGGGGGCTGGAGTCCGGACCGAGGCCTTCCGCCTTTCCTGCTTGATCGGGGCCGCTGCCGAGGCTTTCGAGCAGTTTGCGCAACCTTTCTTTGTGGTTTTCTTCGGCTTGAACGAGTTTCAGGAGGAGTTCTCTTACCGCCTGGTTCCCCGTCTTTTCAGCGGCGGCGCGGTGGAATCGCTCCAGGCCGGCCTCCATCCGGTAGGCCATCCTTGCGGCCTCGACCGGGGATTCGTCGCCGCGGATGAATTCGAGGTGGAATCCCACCGGGCCGGTGGCGGTCTTTTGCTCCCAGGCTTCGATGCCGCCCTGTAGCTGGGAAATGCTCTTAAATCCCCTGATCGCGAGGAAATTGGCCGCGATGAGGCTCCGCCCGCCCATTGCGCAGTAGACGATGGTGTCTTTTTCCCGGTCAAGGTGGGGTATTGCGTCAGGCAGTTCCGGCAGCGGCACGAGCTTGGACCCCGGCAGGTGGGAATCTTCGTACTCCTCGGGCTGGCGAACGTCGAGGAGGAGGTAGGTTCCCTCCTTGTGCCCTTGTATGAATTCTTCGAGATCTTCGGGAAAAATCACCCCGACCTGAACACCCTTCTCAGCCATCTTTGCCTCCGAAATTCCTGATCGCGGCGAGACGCGGCCCCGCAGCTCCGCAGCCCCGTCATTCCGGCGGAAGCCGGAATCCAGGGGTCTTGCATGCGATCCCAACAACCTCGAAACCAAGCCGCTGGGTTCCGGCTTCCGCCGGAATGACGAGGTGATGCCGTGGAACTGCCCGGGCCGGGCTACAAACCTTGAAGGCCTCTCAGGAATTCCCGCACGTTTTCTCCGAGCACAGCGTGGTTGTATCCGCCTTCGAGCAGGGCGAAGGACCCGGCGCCACAGCGCTTGCACGCGGCATGGACCATGCGGCCCATCTCGCGGTAGTCCTCGGTGTGGAGCGTCTGGCCCCAGTCTTGGACGTGGTTGTCAAAACCCGCCGATACCGCTATGACGTCGACCTGGACGGCTTCGAGCCGCGCGGCCACCTCGGCCAGGTAGTCCTCGCGGCGGTGCTCGTCGGGATTGTGGATCGAAACATATCCCTTCGACCCCAGGATGTTCACGTTCCCGTCGCCGTAGTGCAGGTCGAAATCGAGTATGTGGGCGGTCTTGATGCGGCCGGTCGAGCGCAGGTGCTCCAGGGCGACGGCCATGTTGTTGAAGTAGCAAAACCCCCAGCAGTGGTCGGCCGAAGCGTGGTGGCCGGGGGGGCGAATCAGCCCGAAGCAGGGTTCCTCCATGCCGGCGACGGCCGTTTGCATGGCGGCCCCGGCGGCGAGGGCGGCTATCTTGTAGAGGCCCATCGAGGTTACGCTCTGGACGTGCGATTTCGTATGGACCGCCAGGATGTCGTCCTCGCCCGCGGTCATGGCCTCCTCGAATTCGACCTCGCCGCGAATGGCTTCCATGACCGATTCGATCCTTCCGGGGGCCGCCGCGGGCTCCCGGATGTAGACACTCAGGAAATCATTGTGCGTAAACACCTTCATGGGTTGCTCCTCTGCCGTTTACATACGGAATTTTCCGGGGTCCCATCGCCACGAAAAGCCGTGGAACAAGGCGGCCAGGATACTCATGAGCACCGCCAGGATGATGAGCGCCGGGATCGAAGCCACGGCCCATTTTACCATGAAAAACACCATCGACCAGAATCGCATTTTAACATCCACCACGACAACTTCTCTAACAGACGTATCGGGCGTGCTCATGGAGGGTCCTCCTGTGGGGGCGGGTAGAGCCGTCGGGCATCATGAATCGCAACCGTTCACCGCGAGTTTTTCTGCGCGCGCTCTGCGTCTCTGCGGTAAACGGGCGCCAAGTATCAGCTAAAAACAAAAGCCGGGATTTCGTACATGGCTGTCGATGCAGTGATCTCATATTAATAACTGAAGGCTGAAAATAAAAGCCGGCCGGCCGCTATTAGGGGTTGGAAAGAACAGCATGAGCATTTGTTGTTGCAACGGGGGGCCGTAGGGCAATGCTGTTGCCTTAACGAATCGCTTGAGCATATTGTCATTTCGACCGGAGGGAGAAATCTTTCCGTGG
>JBAQYM010000053.1:0-17890 GCA_049300095.1 Syntrophobacteraceae bacterium | reverse complement strand
CTGTCCAAAAATAAGTTGAACAAGTCGTAAAGATATCGGATAATATCCTCATGCGAAATGAGGACGTAATAAAAATAGTACGAAGGAAATATCAGATATTGGCCCCGGTGCTGGATGAACGCAGTCGAAGAGTATGGGCTGCCGTGGAAGCCGAAGCATTGGGCTATGGAGGGCAGAGTATTGTAGCAGTGGCTACAGGGATCTCACGAACGACCATTACTGGCGTACTCGACAAAGGGAAAGAGCAACCCGCGATAGATCGGGGAAAGAAGCTCCGCTCGACCGGCGGAGGACGCAAGAAGTTGACCGAGCGGGAACCGGAGTTGCTATCCGCTCTAGAGTCACTGATTGAACCAACGACGCGCGGCGATCCAGAAAATCCCCTCCGCTGGACCTGCAAAAGCACAAGACAACTGGCGGACGCCCTTGAGGCCCAAGGATATCGCATTGGACGACAGACGGTAGCAACTCTGCTTGCTGGGCTTGGGTACAGCTTGCAGGGGAACCAAAAGACAAAAGAAGGTTCCTCACACCCGGACCGTGATGCCCAGTTCAAATACATAAATGAGAGTGTTCTGAACTTTCAACAGAGGGAACAGCCTGTTGTCTCGGTGGATACCAAGAAGAAGGAACTTGTTGGCGATTTCAAGAATAGCGGCAAGGAATGGCAGCCGAAAGGGGAACCCGAGCCCGTCAGGGTTTACGATTTCATAGACAAGAATCTTGGGAAGATAAACCCTTACGGTGTCTATGATGCAACAGCCAACGTTGGCTGGGTGAGTGTTGGAGTCGATCACGATACTGCGGAATTTGCCGTTGAGACACTCCGCCGGTGGTGGGAGAAAATGGGGCTGGCACGCTATCCAAAAGCCACTGAATTATTGATAACGGCTGACGGTGGCGGAAGCAATGGCTCTCGAGTCCGACTGTGGAAGGTTGCACTTCAGCGACTCGCTGACCTTACCGGACTCCGAATATCCGTGTGCCACTTCCCCCCGGGTACAAGCAAATGGAACAAAATAGAACACCGGATGTTCAGCCATATTAGTCTGAATTGGAGAGGAAAACCACTGATCAGCCATGAGATTATTGTCAACCTCATCGCAGGCACGACAACCAGGACTGGACTCAAAATCGAAGCCGAACTTGACACAAACGTTTATCCGACAGGTATCAAAGTAACCGACGAAGAGCTGAAGAATATCCGAATAGAGAAAGCCGCTTTTCACGGTGAATGGAATTACACGATCCTTCCCAAGAATGAAAATTGTTCAAGTTAATTTTGGACAGGCCCTTAGAATAAAACCTAGGGGCGGAGCATGACCTGTCAAGAATCATGCGCTGTAAGGAAGCAATGACGAGTAAGCGCTCAAATTGCGGCCTGACGCCCGACTATTCCATCCCGTGTCGGCGAAATGGGGCGGCACAGCCCCATAGCGCCGTTTTCATATCTCTCATTCGTACTTAAGGTATTATCAGAATCACCATTTACTATGAGAGGGAGTTGGGGAAATGAGAAAAGGTCGGATGTCTCTTTTGGTTGTTGTCGTATTTGCAGCCGCCTTCTGCGGCGCGGCGCCCTGGTATGGCGCATCGCCGGCGGGCGCATACGATGTGATCGCTCCGGAACAGCAGACCCCGTTTTCCGAAGTGGGCCGCGCGGCAGGGAAGTGGCAGGGTCCGGACCTCACGGTAGAATACCGGTATTCAATGGACCAGGGCGGTTTCGCGCTTTCAGGAACGATCAACTTCGCGGATTCGATAAAGTACAACTATACTCGGCTGAACACCTTCCACGCTGAGATAATATTTGCGGACGCGCAGGGAAGGGTCCTTGGGTCAAGAAGCCTTTTGACCGCCAAACAAATCGGATTTGATCGATGGGAGCCTGAAAAATTCAGCCAGACTTTCGCTCTTCCGCCCGGCGCGGTCGCGTTTGCCTTCGGCTACACGGGACAGGTGCTCGATAGCGGGGGAGGCGGCAAACGCGGCGGAGGCGGGGCCAATCCCACAAACATCTGGCATTCCCCTCTGAGCAAGCCGGGCGCGCATCAGCATGAAAAGAAATAGCGGCTGCCCAGATCGCGGATAAGCGCCGTGTCGGGTCTGAAAGAAACGTGTGGAGAGCGGGACGCCGGGAGAGCAAGCTCCGGGAACGGGGTTTGCGCGATCTTGAGATTGTACGCCATTATCATGAGAGTTTCGAGGTTTACCGCGTCGGCTATGTTGTAGGCAAGCAAAGTTTCGAGTGCCCTGGGGTCCCCCGTCGCCCTGTACTCTTCCCACAGAAGGACGGCGAAATAGCCGTCCACGCCGTCGAGTTCGTCTCGCGACAGGCCCATCTGCTTCTCGCATCCCTTCAGCCCTCCCCGGTATCCCAGGCTGTGCAAGAGGAATCGCAGGTCGATGTGGACGTGGTCGAGCCGGATTCCGAAAAAATTGCGGATGAAGGGCAGGTCGAAGCAACTGCCGTTATACGTGATCAGCACCTTGTACTTTCCGAGATCGTCCTTGAACCGGTCGAGGGTGTCGCCGTGGATGTAATGAAACACCTCGCGGCCGTCGTAGAGCGCCGCCGTGGTGATATAGTCGCCGGGGCCGCCGAGGCCGGTGGTTTCGATGTCGAGGTATGCCGCGAGGTCGCGAAAATCCGGGTAGAGTCTCCAAAGAAGATGTGAGGGAAGCGTGCGCGCAAAGAAACCGGGGTTGCGGCCGCGCAGGTGATTACGGCTTTCATCGAGATATGCGCGAAGCGAGTCGGATTTTCGTTTGCCGAAGGGCAGGGCGCCGGCGGAATCGCGGAAGGCGTCCCAGCAGTAAATTCCCCGGTCCCACAGCGCAAGCTCGGTCTTGGCCCCGATTCCCGGCATGTGAACGAAGGTATTTTGAAGCACGATCCACTCCGATTCCGAACGTTCCGCAGCTTAATCCCGGACAGCTATCAGCTTTTGAACCATATTACTCGGTGCTCATTTTCTTAAGTACGGTTACGAGTTGTCAGCCGTATTTCATCGTTCTCTTCTTCGTGTTCTTCGTGAGCTTTGTGTTCTTCGTGAGCTTCGTGGTTGATCATTTCAGTCTATACCACTTAGTGTTTTGTCAATTAAATTGAAGGGGAAAGCAGGATCGTCATTCCGGCTTCCGCCGGAATGACGAATCGCCCAACCTGTCATAACCGGGTTGACAATACATTGAGGCCGCGAAGAGCACGAAGGGGCCATTGGCGCGGGCATCGTCGGCACAAAATTCACGTGCCGACACATTCACGTATCCCTTCTCTAACCGATTGGACGAAGAGACGAAAAAGATTTGCAGGACCCGACCCGTTCCCGGGCGGTTTGTCCCCTGACAATTTACGGCGCAGGGGGCCGGTCAGTTCGAGTTGGACGCCCCTGGCGCCGCGGCCGCGGTTGCACAGGTTGCCGGGTTCGATGCCGGGGCAGAAGGGGTGTTCGGCTGTTTGAAAGCCGTTTCTTTCCAGGTGCGCCCTTATGCAATCGCGCATTTGCGTAAACAGGCCGCCGATAAAGACGATCTCGCCTTTTGCGCGGCATCCGTGCAAAGTGAGCACTGTTTCAGCGTTGCGCGCCATTGCAAGCGCCCGTGGCTCGTCAAAAAGGGTGCTCTTTATATGCAGGCCGGCGTTTCCGTATTCCTTCCCTCCCTCGAAGGCGTAGAAATCGTACTCCAGCCCGGCGATCGCCTCGGCAAGCTCCGAGGCGCCGGGCTCGATCTTTCCGCCGTGCGGGGCCATCACCGCAATACGCGACCCGCGAACATTTTCCCGGATCGCGTAATCGTAGCCGATTCTTTCGCAAGCTTTAAGTTCGGAATACGTGGCGTACAATTCCAACCCTCATGCGCGGCGCACAAATGAAACGGCGGCAATTGTGATGCCGCCGCCGTTTCGCGAGAAATAACGTTTGGAGTTACTGCTGCGCGGCGCCCGAATCCGAGTCACCATGCATCATATGGTGGCCGCCCATCGAATCTTCGTCACCGTGCATGCGGCCGTGCATGCGGCCGTGCTTGCCTCCGTGCTTTCGCATATCCTCCGCACAGCAGCCTTTGCCATCCATGCCCATTTTCCCGTGCATTTTGCCGTGCATCTTGCCGTGACGGGACTTGAACTTTTCCATCATCATCTTTCGCTGCGCGATAAGCTCGTTTATCACATCCGCCATGGCGGCGATCTTCTGGTCACCGGTCGCGGAATTCATGGCAGCAACTTTCGCGTCGAGCTTCTGGTCCATCGCCTTCATTTCCTCGACCATTTTGTCGTGTTCTGCCACCCGTTCCTCGTGTTTGGCCTTCCAGCGCTCGTGACGGCTCCCCTTCTTCCCGCGCTCCGAGCCCTTCGCGGAATCGGACTTTACCGCCGCCTTTCCGGGCGACGAGTAAGATTGCTTATCGGTAGTTTCCCCGGCCTGTTGAGCGAAGACCGCCGCCGGCAGAAACCCCACCGCGAAAATCAGAAACGTGATCATGAGAAATCTTTTCATCAACTCACTCCTTGAGCAGTGCGTCTCCTGAAAGACAGGAGAGCCCTGTTTATCGATATAATCGGTATCCATCCCGAACACCGCGCCACGCGGCGCGGCGGGGTAAATCCAGGTCCCGCCCAATACGATCGGACCGAAAGCATATCAATTTCGTCTGCCGAACACGCGCAGAAGCAGCAGGAAAAGGTTTATGAAATCCAGGTAAAGAGTCAAGGCCCCGATGACCGCTCCTTTGCGCTCCATTTCCTCTCCGGCGAATCCCGCGGAGGCCATCTCTTTTAACTTCTGCGTATCGTAGGCGGTCAGCCCGACGAAAACGATGATGCCGATGTAGGTCATAAGCCAATAAATCATGGGGCTTTTGAAAAAGATGTTCACGAGCGAGGCGATGATGACGCCGATCAGGCCCATAAAGAGAAAGCTTCCCCAGGCGGTCAGGTCGCGTTTGGTCGTGTAGCCGTACAGGCTCATGGCCCCGAATGTCCCGGCCGTCACAAAAAATGTGCTCGCAATGGATGCGCTCGTGTAGACGAGAAAGATCGAGGACAGGGTAAGGCCGTTTAGAAGCGAGTAGCCAAAGAACATTAGTAGCGCGGTCGAAGACTGCATTTTGTTGATCGCCGCGCTGAGGGCGATAACGAGTCCCAGCTCCGCGATAATCAGCACGATGAGGACCATCGGGGTGCCGAATATGAACTGGATCATCGTTGGACTTGAAGCGGTGTAGAGCGCGCTGATCGCGGTTACGCCCAGCCCGAGCGCCATCCAGTTGTAAACCTTCAGGATAAAAGCGTTTTGCGCAACCGCCACACGACCTCGTTGGTAGGGAACTCCTCTCTCCATTTGGGCAACCCTTTCCTTAAGTTTTAGAAGCATTAGTATATACCAAATCTATGTCGCTTTTTGAGAATTTCATTATATTCTCTAAGGATTCCTCGGTGCAATGTCCATTGTCCAGTAAGCGTTCACCGCGGAGACGCCGAGGGCGCGGAGAACACCGTGGGCAGTGAACGGGAAAGGCAGAGGCGGACCACTCGGGAACATGTTTTTTCTGTTTAGCGTTCACTTCTCACTCTCTGCGTCTTTGCGGTGAACGGTTGCATTGCTTACAGCCATCCATGCCCGCCCGAGCGGCGCGGGAAGGGGAGTCGATCTTGAAAGAGCTTTCCGAATACCGGGAGGAATTCCCGATCACCCGAGACTTTGTATTTTTCAACAATGCCGCGGTGTCTTCTCCTCCATCGAGGGTCATTGCCGCGGTGAGCGATCTTTTCACCGAGTTCGGCCACCATGGCATCACGCGCTATCCGCAGTGGATGAAGCAGGTGGAAAAGACCCGCTCGCTTTTTGCGCGGCTTATCAACGCCGACCCGCATGAAGTCTGCTTCGTGGGCAACACCTCCGATGGTCTCAGCACCGTTGCCGGCGGCCTTGCCTGGAGGCCGGGCGAGCGGGTCCTCGTTCCCGTTCCGGATTTTCCGTCAAACGTGTATCCCTGGGTCAATCTCGAACGCCAGGGGGTGAAAATCGACTATTTTCAAAAAGATAACGGCAGATTTTCCCCTCGCGACATCGAGTCGGCGCTCCGGCCGGGAACAAAGCTCGTTACGATAAGCTCGACCGATTTTTCAACCGGCTTTCGGTGCGATCTCGAAGCACTGGGCGAGCTTTGCCGCCGCAAGGGAATTCTCCTATGCGTGGACGCCATTCAGAGTCTGGGGGCGGCGCCCCTGGACGTGAAGAAGTTCGGGGTCCATTTTCTCGCGTCCGGAGGACATAAATGGCTCCTCGCGACGATGGGGATCGGGGCGCTCTACATAGCGCCCGAGGCAAACCATCTCATCCACCCGGCGCATGTCGGCTGGAGGAGCGTCCAAAACGAGGAGGATTTCTACAGCCTCGAGCTTAAACTCAAGCTGGATGCGCGGCGCTTCGAGTCGGGCACCCTGAACGTACCCGGCATAACGGCCCTCGGAGCGTCGCTCGAAATGCTGCTGGAGGCCGGAATAGAGCGCATCCACGCAAGGATTCTCGATCTCAACGACATGCTCGCGTCCGGGCTCTCGAAGAGAAATTTCGAGATTGTCACCCCGATGGAGCGCGAGCACCGCGCGGGGATTTTGAGTTTCCTGCACGATGATGTCCAGGGGCTCTTCCGCTTTTTTCTCAATAATAAGGTGATGGTCGCCCCGAGAGGGAGCGCGGTGAGGCTCTCACCCCATTTCTATAACGATGAGAGTGACATCGGGAAGTTCTTTACAGTGCTCGACGAGTATCTTCGGAAAAGGTAGAGTGCTCCGTCTGTCTGAGCGCCCGTGCGCCTGGGGGAGCGGCTTTCAGCCGCGATGGCCGGCGGATGCAGTGGTAGGTTGGGTTAAGCGATAGCGAAACCCAACATTTCTTTGGACGGCAACAGTACATTTCTTCGGGACGGAAACCGTGCTCGTTGGGTTTTCGCTATCGCTTAACCCAACCTACGGCTATGACGCCACTCAAAGTGCATCCGGCAGCCACGCCTCCTCCTCCTTCGGTGAATGGTAGAGTGATTACGGCAAAAGCGCCCGGTAAAAATCGTACCAGTTCATCCCCATAATCCCGCGCACGCTTTCTTCGGGATAGCCGTGGTGGAGCAGCAGGTCCGCCAGGGCGGGCAGCATCGAGATGTCCTCCATTCCGCGGTTGATGTTATAGAAGCCGCAAAAATCGGAGCCGATAGCGATCCCGTCGGCCTCGAACGACTGGGCGATCCAGTCGATGTGCCTGAACATGTCCTCGATGCCGGCCGACCCGTCTATCGAAAGCATTGCCGGATCGGCGGCAACCCCCACCACTCCCTTGCGCTCGAAAATCTCTCGGATCTGCTCCCTCCCGAGGTTTCGCGGGATGTCGCAAAGGGCGCGCACCCCCGTGTGCGACGAGAGCAGGGGGCCTTCATGGATTCTTGCCAGGTCATGGAAACCGGGTTCGGCGAGATGGGCGGCGTCAAACGCGAAACCTTCGGCTGAAAGCTCCCTGACCAGTTTTTTCCCCGCCTCGCTCAACCCGCCGGGGAAGGGAACATTGTTGCCGTCGCCGATCCTGTTTCTCCCCATATGCGTAAGGCCCGCGACCTTGATCCCGGCTTGCGCAAGAGTATTGCGATCCAATTCCAGGAGCCCGTCCGCATTTTCGACGAGCAAGATCATCCCCGGCGCCTCGGTCTTAAAACAGCTTTCAAGGTCCGATTTTGACCCGATATGCACGAGCCCGGTAAGATATTTTTCGGCGTAGGAAATGAGGCCGCGCAGGAACGGGGCCGCGCTTTCCATGCCGTTATGCGTGTCTGGGCAGTAGAGGGCCGCAATCAGAACCCGCACGTCAGCCGCCCGCATCTTTTCGACCGTTACCGGCAGTTCAGTCAGACGGTCAAAAGGCATACGGGGATGCGAGTTGGTCATTTCGTAGAGGATATCGACATGCCCGTCCACGATCTGGAATGGGCGGCCGGTGGGAAAGTCTTGGTTGCCGGCGGACATTTTGCTCCTTCATGTGGTGCGGCTCAAAAAGACGGCCGGGGAGCACATGTCTCTTGTGGTCCCCGGCCTTTGGATTGTGCTTGGTCTGTTATCTCCGAACCGGAGATTCGGTGGGTGCGTGTCACTGAGGCACGACATACGTTGTCGATGCGTCATTAACAGAAGCGGTAAGTATCTTCTTTTCAACTTCCTTTACCTGGAGCATCCGTTTCACCTCCTTCCCGTTCAGGATCGGGCGGGCGGACCGGGCACAAGCACGAGCAAATCCGCCAGGGCCTGGGCCGCTTCCGCACATAGACGCGTGAACTCCGCTCTTGCCTTTCCCGTTCCATACAGGGGGTAGAGCTGTTCGGCTATGTCATCGAGGTCCCGTTGTCCGTCACTGAGCCGGAGGAAATCCGCTCCGAATTCGTTGATTTCCCTTACGTCGATACTTCCCCGCAATTGCCTGAAAATAAGATGAGTTCTTTTTTGTGGATAGGATTCCCCTAACCGGCCGGACTTGGCATCCAAGATAATGTCTGGGATATTGAATGTGAACTCCTCGACGATAATCTTTTCGTTGACCACGGGGCGGAAATCCGCTGTCCGGTTGAGGTCGATGCGGAAGGGGGAAGCGGCAAGATCGTGTTTGCCGGCCCTGATGAGGCATGTTTCATACCTGATGACATCGCGGATGCGGGCGCGGCCGGGCGGGGCACTTTCCGCGAGCAGGGCGGCCGCAAAATCCTCGAAATGCGCAAAGCAGTTATGCGGGGTGATCCCGGACTCGCCGGTCTTCTCCTTTATCGCATCGAGAAGAAGGAAAAACAGCTCCAGGACGGGCATGCCCAGTTCCAGGCCCAGCAGGAGAAAGGAGCGCGGATACAAGGACGCGATGATGGAAAAGAAACTCGCGATGCTGTTCAGGTCCTTGAGCGGGCCGGCGGGGCAGGGCAGGTTGTAGAAGCTGCTGAAAAGCGCGGGGTCCGAATTGATCAGTTCGTCGTCCGAGGCCAACCGCTTTGTGCCGTCGAATTCGATTCCGAACGAAAAATAGGTGTCCACCTCGCGAACCAGCAGGCCGGAATACCTTTTGTGGAGGTCGGTCCCCGGCAGGGTGGTCGCCATTTGGACGAGTATGTTCGCGTTGCCGGCGGCGGCGCATTTGAGGGCAAGCTGAAGGGTCGCTTCGAGGTCTTCCTTCTGTTCTTCGGGAAATCCGATGACGAAACTGAGCGTCGGGACGATCCCCAAGCCGGTCGTTTCGCGGACACGCTGGAGCAGGATTTCGCTGTCGATGTTTTTGCGAATGAAGGAAAGGGTCCTCTTCGAGCCCGAATCGATGCCGTAGCACATCGACTCGCACCCCGCTTCGCGCATGAGCGCGAGAAGGTCGGCGTCCACGGTGTCGAGCCTTGATATGCAGTACCAGGGAACCCGGTTTAGACCGGCTTCGATGACGCTTCGGCAAAACTCCTCGGCAAAGCTTCTCTTCGCGGTAAACTGGTCGTAGGCGAGAAGAAAGCACTCGGCGGCAAAATTTTCGCTCAGGTTCTTCATCTCGGAAATGAGCCGCCCGACGGAAAAGGTCCTCGACCTGCGCCTCCAGACAAGGGACTGCGAGCAGTAGACGCAGTGGTGCGGGCACCCCCTCCCGACTTCGAGGATCGCTATCGAGCGCGCAATCGAGCAGGCGTCGCGGTAAACCGGGGGGGCGGACACAAACGAGTAATCGCTGAGCGGCAGCGAATCGAGATCGTCGATCAGCGCGCGGTCGGGATTTCGGACCACGCGGTCTCCAATCCGGCAGGTGACGCCATCTATCTCCCGAAGGTCAATCCTGCCCTCGAATCCCCCGATAAGCTCGGGGAAAGTAATTTCCCCCTCACCGCGAACGATTGCATCGATAAACGGGAAGCGAGCAAGGGTCGACTCGTCGGCAAAAGAGGCGTTGTGTCCGCCGAAAACGATTTTTATTTCCGGTTTCAAGCGTTTGAGCAGCCGGGCGACCTGAACGGCCGGAGGGTAGGTAGTGCACTGTACCGAGAACCCGGCAAGATCGGGGTCGAAAGCGAGTATCTGTTTCGCGCACTCGTCGTAGATGCTTTTGCCGAGAGGGAGGCCCCCTTGACGGATTGCCAGCGGGAAATCGAAAATCCGCACGCGGTGCGGAGCGCCCTTCAGCATGGTGGCAAGGTTGATCAGCCCGAGGGGGGGCATGTTGTACATGGGCTCAAAATGGAAGGGAGGGAAAACGAGCGCTATGTTCATTTTGCGGCCATTACCAAAGGTCAAGAGAGCATTCACCGCGGAGACGCAGAGAACGCAGAGAAAACAACGGATTAGCCCGATATGCTTGCCAGGAACTCAAGAAGTTGCGCGCCGGCAGCGTGGCGAGCACTTTCCGCTGGTCGCTGGTTTCGCTGGTTTCGCTGGTTCCCAAGCTCCAGGGGCTGTTGCTCAAACCATTCGCTGGTTCCCAAGCTCCAGCTTGGGAACCCGGACCTGGAAGCTCCAGCTTCCTTTCCTTTTAAAACATGCACTTTGGACCTCTCTACCAGGTCGACTTATCCAGCGCATTCCGTAAGGGAAGCTGGAGCTTCCCCACACCGGTTCCCAAGCTGGAGCTTGGGAACCAGCGGAAGGGTAGTCTGTATGGTTTCTCCGCGACCTCTGCGTCTCCGAGGTGAATGCCATTTCGAGACGGCCTAATGCAGTATCTGGCTCAAGAAGAGCTTGGAGCGGTCATGCTGGGGATGTGAAAAAAACTCCTCTGGGGTGTTTTGTTCCAGTATCTGCCCGAAATCCATGAAAAGAACCCGGTGCGCAACGCTCTTCGCAAACCCCATCTCGTGGGACACCACGAGCATCGTCATGCCTTCCCGGGCCAGTTGAATCATGACATCGAGCACCTCTTTGACCATTTCCGGATCGAGGGCGCTCGTCGGCTCGTCAAAGAGCATCACCTTGGGCTTCATGCACAGGCTTCTGGCGATGGCGACCCGTTGCTGCTGGCCTCCCGAGAGCTGGCCGGGGAATTTTTTCGCCTGCTCGGCAATGTGCACCTTTTCGAGGTAATACATCGCCATGCTCTCCGCCTCCGAGCGGGGAAGCTTCCTGACCCAGATCGGCCCGAGGGTGAGATTGTCAAGAATCGTCAAATGCGGAAACAGGTTAAAGTGCTGAAAGACCATTCCAACTTCGGTGCGGATTTTTTCGACGTTCTTGATATCGTTTGTAAGTTCGATGTTATCGACAATGATTCTGCCGCGCTGATGCTCTTCGAGCCTGTTGATGCAGCGGATCAGCGTGGACTTTCCCGAACCGGACGGCCCGCATATGACGATGCGCTCGCCTTTGTTCACCGATAGGTTGATGTCCTTTAGCACGTGGAAGTCGCCGAACCACTTGTGCATTTCGATAATCTGAATAATCGGCGCGCCCGTGACTTCATCCGGCGTAACGGTTGTGTCGCTCATAGGTCTCTCTCACCGAATTGGTTCACCGCGGAGACGCGGAGGACGCTGAGAACGTAAGACAGAGGTCGGAGGACAGGGCACACCGGATTTTTCCGTAACTTGTCCTCCGACATCCTTCCTCCGCGCTCTCTGCGTCTTCGCGGTGAACGGTTAGCTCTCACCCGCGCATGTATTGTTCGGACCGCCGAACTCTTTCAAGTCTTGAGTTCTGTTTCCAGGCGGCGGCTAAAGTTCGACATGAAAAAACAGCCCAGGAAATAAATCAGGGCGGTGAACAGGTACGCCTCGTTGCTGAAGCCCATCCACTCGGGATTGGACAGGGTCACGTGAGTCGTTCTCAGCAGGTCGAAAAGACCGATGATAACGACGAGCGACGTGTCCTTGAAAGCGGAAATCAGGATGCTCACCGTGGGCGGAATAACGGTTTTGAGCGCCTGCGGCAAAACGATACAGCGCATTTTCTGGTAATAATTCAGACCGAGCGCCTCGGCGGCCTCGTATTGTCCGCGGGGGATCGCCTGGAGCCCGCCGCGAACGACCTCCGCAATATAGGCGGCGGTAAAGAGAATGATGGCGACCTGGGCCCTCAGGATCTTGTTGATGGTGACCCCTTCGGGTAAAAACAGCGGGAGCATCACCGAGGCCATAAAGAGCATGCTGATCAGCGGCACCCCGCGGATCAGTTCGATGTAGAGCACGCACAGGTTCTTGATGGCGGGCAGCCTGGAGCGCCGGCCGAGCGCCAGTACGACCCCGAGCGGATAGGCGGCGGAAAGCCCGAAGATCGCCAGGACCAGCGTCAGGGATATCCCGCTCCACTTTTCGGTGTCCACTTCGGAAAGCCCCAGGACGCCCCCGTACATCACGACGCCCATCAGCGCCAGGCCGATGGGCCATGCGAAAAGCAGGTAGCTGTTCCAGCGCCGCCGGTTGCGGCTGTAGAGCATGAACCCGAGGAGCAGGGAAATTGCCAGGACCGGCCTCCATTGCTCCTCGTAAGGATAGAACCCGAAAAGTATGAAACGCACATTGTTGGTGACAACCGACCAGCAGGCGCCGGCCGCCTCTTTGCACGCCTGGCTTCCCGTAAACCAGACGCTGTTGACAAAAGCCCACCGGACAAAAGGCGGCACGGTCTCGTAGAGCACGAAGAGGATCAAAAGGGTGAGCAGGGAATTGAATTTGCCGCTGAACAAATTCTTCCTCGCCCAGCCGATCACGCCGATACTGGTGACGGGCGGTTTGATCTCTTCGGTTGTATGAATCGAGACTGTCGCTGGTTCCAAGGGCATCTATCTTTCGACCAAAGCGGTTCTTTTATTGTACCAGTTCATGAATCCCGACGTGATAAGGCTGATAATAAGGTAGACGACCATTATCATGGCCACCCCTTCGATTGCCTGGCCGGTTTGATTTATGGTGGTATTGGCCACGGCCACGAAATCCGGGTAGCCTATCGCCACGGCGAGCGAGCTGTTTTTTGTCAGGTTCAACATCTGGCTCGTCAGCGGAGGGATGATCACCCTGAGCGCCTGGGGCAGGATAACAAGGGTGAGCACCATTTTCGGCCGAAGGCCAACGCTCAGGGCGGCCTCGGTCTGGCCGCCTGAAACCGCCTGGATGCCGGCTCGAACAATTTCCGCGACGAATGCCGAAGTATAGAGGACAAGCCCGAAAAGAAGCGCCCCGAATTCCGGGCTGAACGTGTAGCCGCCTTCGTAGTTAAAGCCCTGGAGGTGGGGAATATCCAGGGCCGTCGGGGCCCCGGAGAGGAACCAAACCGCCAGGGGCATCCCGATGACAAGGGCGAGCGAGGAAGCGAAAACGGGAAACGTCTGCCCGGTCCTGTCCTGCCTTTTCTTCGACCAGCGATTCAGGAAATAGGAAATAAGGCAGGCGGCCAGCAGGGCGATCGCCATTCTCGGGTAGGCGGGATGAGCTTCCGGAAGAGGCAGATAGAAGCCGCGGTTGTTGATAAAAAACCCCGGAAGGAGGTTTAGAGACTGCCTCGGTGAAGGAAGGGCGTTGTGGAACAGCCCCGACCAGAAAAAAAGCTGCAGGAGCACGGGGATGTTCTGGAGGACCTCGATGTAGCCCGCGGCCAGTCGGGCGACCAGCCAGTTCTTCGAGAGGCGGGCGATGCCGACGAAAAGTCCCAGAACGATGGTCAATATGACGCCGGCAAAAGATACCTTGATGGTGTTGAGAATTCCGACCAGCAGGGCCCTGGCGTAAGTGTCGGCCGCCGAGTAGGAAATTGTCGGCTCGCCGATCTCGAACCCCGCCTCGCGGGAGAGAAAACCAAATCCCGTTGCGATGGACTGCCTGCGCAGGTTCGCCTGGGTATTGCTGAAAATATAATAGCCGAGCAGGAAAACCAGCACGAGGGCAACCACCTGGAACACGATGCCCCGTTTGGCCGGGTCATGCCAAAAAGGGATCCGCTCAGGTTCTATCGTTGCGATTTTCTCTGTTCGAGTCGTCGACACACTTCACCACCATCGTGGCTTCCCTCCGGAGGCGGGAGGGGTTGGAGGAGAGGCCCGTATAGAAACGGTTGAATGACGGCGTCAGGCCCGCCCAAACGCGCGGGGCGGTGTTGACGGGCGGTTGCCCAAATACAAAAGTTGCGACAGGTGTGGTCAAAACAGGGCGGAGGTCTCCCCTCCCTTGGTGGGAGGGGGACTCACGTCGGTCTCCGCTCCAATCAAGGGAGGGGGACTCACGTCCGGCTCAACAGTCGCGCAGCTTGAATATCTCTTTGGGCAACAGTTCCTTGATACCCGCCCGGACTGCCCGAAATCGAGTACTATTTCAACAAACCATGATTCATTGCGAACCCCGGCCGTGATCAGCCCTCCGATCACGGCGCGGGTCATCGATTTCAACAAACCATGATTCATTCCGAACCCCGGACTGCCTACGCCCGGGGCCCGGTAGGGCATTCGGATCGAGATCTATTTGAAAGGCGGGGCATACATCAGCCCGCCGTCTTTCCACTGGGCGTTCAGGCCGCGTTTCAGGGCGAGCTTGGTGTTCACACCCACGTTGCGCTCGAAAACCTCACCATAGTTGCCGACTTTCTTAACAATGTTGTATGCCCATTTCTCGTCGAGCCCCAGCGCCTTGCCGTTGCCGGGGGTGACTCCCAGGAAGCGTTTTACGTCGGGGTTGGCGCTGTTGAGCATCTCGTCGACGTTCTTCGAGGTGATTCCCAGGTCTTCGGCGGCTATCATCGCCAGGACGCAAAAATCGACGATGTCGCGCCATTGATCGTCTCCGTGCCGCACCGCCGGGGCCAGCGGCTCCTTGGAAATGATGTCAGGCAGGACGACGAAGTCTTCGGGATTGGGCGCCACCGCCCTGACGCCGGCCAGTTGCGAGGCGTCGGAGGTCAGGCAGTCGCACCTTCCGGAGAAGAAGGCCTGGTTAAGTTCGGTATTTTGTTCGATGACCACCGGTTTCATCGCCAGCTTGTTGGACCGGAAATAGTCAGCCGCGTTCTGCTCGGTAGTCGTGCCGGGGAGAACGCAGACGCTTGCACCGCTCAGTTCCTTGGCGCTCTTGATCCCCAGTTTCTTCGGGACCAGAAAACCCTGGCCGTCGTAATAATTGGCCGTGACGAAATTGAGGCCCTGATCGGTTTCACGGGTGAGCGTCCTGGTGGCGTTGCGGCAGAGTACGTCGATTTCCTTGGATTGAAGGGCGGTGAACCGGGTCTGCGTGGTCAGAGTAACAAATTTGACTTTCTCGGAGTCGCCAAAGATCCCCGCCGCGACCGCCCGGCCGGTGTCAACGTCCAGTCCGCGCCAAACGCCTTTTTCATCGGGCATGCCGAAACCGAAGAGCGCCCCGTTTACTCCAACGATCAGGTACCCGCGCGCCTTAACCGTGTCCAGTGTTTCTCCCGCCATGGCCGCCAAGGGAAGCGACAACAGCAATGCGGCGAGCAATACCACGACAGTGGGCTTGATGGACCTCATCATTCATCTCCTCCTTTTTAAGTTGATTCCTCAAGAGCGACTACTGAATGACCGCGCACCACGATTGCCGCGCCCTGTTCAACGTGAGAGCGCGGGTTTTTAAAACCGCTTGTGAACTCCTGTGAAACGGATCATAGTCAAACCGCGCCCGCCGGGGTCCCACAACGGGCGGAGAGACCCGCAACGATTGCATTCGCGCCGTGAAAGAAATCAGTTGTCGACCACCGTGGAGAGGTGTTCTCGCTTGCATGGACATTCTGATAATGACTCCAAGATGCCGCATAAGTTCTATACCTCGGTGGGGATTTCGAGTCAAGGCATCAGTGGCGCGCAAATCGTGACCGGTACTGGCAAAACGCGTTGGGAAGCAAGGGGTTGAAATTCGGTTTTTCCGGGTTGCATGATGCCAAATTGTGGAAGCGCAAGGGTGTGCCGTGCAGCGGAAAGGAAAGCGGGTCGTAAAAAAGGTGAAAGCCAGGAGGAGGGAGGGGGGCCTGGCTTTCGGGGAAATAGGGTTTTATAGAAACCAACTCTTTGGTAGACGTAATCTCGTATTTTTTGCTTGATAATTCAATAAGGTGAATGCAGTAATCAAGGGGGTGGGGACACTGTATTTTTGTCTTCAGCTTAAGTGACACTTACCATCAAGGCAAGGCAATCCTCTTGCACGGAGCCGATCTGCCGTTATGGGCCGGGATGTTGTCAGCGCGGTAAAAGCCGGTTTTTTGAATATCGGGCACAGGGGCGCACGTTCTCTCGCGCCGGAAAACACCCTTGCCGCCGCCGGGAAAGCCTTCGAGATCGGCGCGCACATGTGGGAGCTGGACGTCCGCCTCAGCCGGGACGGTCATCCGGTTGTGGTCCACGATGAGACGCTGGAACGGACCTCGGATGTACGCACTCGGTTTCCCGAGCGGAAGCCCTGGAGGGTGTGCGAGTTCAGCCTCGACGAGTTGAAATCGCTGGACTTCGGGTCATGGTTCAACACGGCCGATCCTTTCAAACAGATTGCGGCGGGCCATGTTGCGGCCTCCGAGACGGCGCGGTACGGCGCCGAGCGTATCCCCACCCTCGAAGAAGCCCTGTTGTTCACCGTTCGCAACGACTGGCTCGTAAACGTGGAAATAAAAGACCTTTCCGGCTTGCCGGGCCATGATGCCGTCGCGCGGAAAACAGCCGATCTGATCGTCTCGACCGGTGCGCTCGAAAAGGTCATCGTTTCTTCCTTCAATCATGATTACCTCGTGCGGGTGAAAAAACTGGAACGGCGGATCCCGACAGGCCCTCTCGTAAAGAGTCCTCCCGTGGACCCGGTCGCGCTGATGCGCGAATTGGGCGCTTTCACCTATCACCCCGCCGTGCGGGCCCTGCGGCCGCGCCATCTGCAAAATCTCGGCGCGCGCGGCTTTGGCGTGCTGGTTTGGGTGGTAAACAGCCCGGTGGCTGCCCGGACCCTTTTAAGACACGGGGCTGCCGGGGTCTTTTCCGATTTTCCCCAAAGACTTCACGATACCTTTGAATCCGAGAGAAGGCGGTAAAATCGATGCTGAAAATACTGGTCCTCGCGGCGCTCCCCCAGGAGTACGCGCATTTTAGAAGAATTACTCCACGCTGGCTGCTCCTTTGCGCCAGGCCCTATAAAAAGTATTCCCACTTCCTTGCGGACAGGGAAATCGTTTTGATCGAAACGGGCATGGGCAAAAACTTTGCCGTGGATGCGTTCTGGAGCGCCCTGGCCGGCGCAAGGCCCGACCTCGTCGTCTTTGCGGGTTTTGCGGGTGGGCTTCACGCCGGCCTCGCGGTCGGAAGGGTGTGCGTTGTCCGCGAAACCATGCTGCTCGACGCGGCCGCAAATCCGGGGGACCAGGCCTTCACATTCCGATTTTCCCATGAACTGAGCGAGTTTCTCGCCGCGAAACAGATACGGCCGGTCACCGCCGTCACGGTCTCGGCCCCGCCGGATAAACGGGCGCTTTCCCCCCTTGCCGCCGAAGGCCCCGCGGTTATTGACATGGAAACCGCCAGGGTGGCCGAATTCGCCTCGCGCCTGCGGCTGCCCTTTCTGTCCTTTCGGGCGGTAAGCGATGCGCTCGACGATGAACTGGGGTTCGATCTCGGGGATATTACCGGGAAGCGGGGAAAGGTCGATATCCTAAAGGTATTGATGACGATAATCCGCAATCCGCCGGCGGTAAGGGCCTTCTACCGCTCCTGGCGGCGCTCGGCGCTGGCGGGGAAAAACCTCGGCCTGATCCTGGCCGATTTCTTGAACCTCCCGGCAGACACTCTTCTCTCGATTGCCGGGGAGAGCCCGATCGAGCGCACAGAGAGGGCAGGGTAGGGCGCAATGTCGTCGCTTTAAGGCGAATGGGGTGACTCATCGGCGTGGGGCAGGCTTTCCAGCCTGCCGGCGAAGGACTGTGGAATGG
>JBAQYM010000052.1:0-55092 GCA_049300095.1 Syntrophobacteraceae bacterium | reverse complement strand
CCCGTCAACCCCGCCCCTACGCCCGGGGGACGGCATCAGACCCGCCGCAGATCCGTTGTCATCACGCCCTCCGCAGATCCGTAGGGGCGGGGTTGATCCCCGCCCGGACTGCCGGAAGTGGAGATTTTTTTCAACAACTCCTCATTTGGGCAACGGCCCCGGAAAGCCCGCCCCACATGATTTCTCGCTCAAGGCAGCCGCATCGAGGGCCGGGGAATCGGCGGGCCGGGTCGGGAGATCGGCGGGCCGGGGCACGGGATCGGCGGCCAAACCGCCGTCACCACGGGTTTGCTCCTCGGACCCGCCGATAAACACCCTTAATCCCTGATTTTTTCCTCCACCAGCTCACCCCTGTGGTCGAAGAGCTGGATGTGCAGGGGCATCTGGCCGACGGCGTGCGTCGCGCAGCTCAGGCACGGGTCGTAGAGCCGGACTCCGTGCTCGACACGGTTCATCAGGCCTTCGGTAATCTGTGCCTTCCCGTTCATGTACGCCTGGGCGATCTGCTGGACGGTCTTGTTGATCGCCTGGTTGTTATTGCCGGTTGCGACCAGCAGATTGGCCTTGGTCATGATGCCGTTGGCGTCCACGTGGTACTCGTGGAACAGGGTGCCGCGCGGGGCTTCCATGACCCCGACGCCCACCGGCTCGTTCGCGCCCGCGATGCTGCGAAGATGCGTCTCGAAAATCACGGGATCTTCGATCAGCTCCTGGATCTTTTCCAGCGAGAACATGATCTCGATCAGGCGCGCATAGTGAGCGTGGAAGCTACTGGACACAGGTTTGCCGTGGCCGAGCCTTCTGAACTGGCGCAGCTCCCTGTCGGCCCTCGGAGTTCCGGCGAAGTCGCAGATGTTCAAGCGCGCAATCGGACCCACGCGGTAGAGGCCCGCGCTGTTTCCGTATCCGCCCGGCTTGTAGTACGGGAACTTCATGTAGCTCCAGGGCTCGACGGCTTCGGCGATGATCTCGCGCCACCTGTCGTTGGCAAGCCCCGGCTCGATCACCCTGCCGTCGGCGTCCATGACCCTGAGGAGGCCGTCATAGTGTTCGAGACCGCCCTCGGGCGTCACCAGGCCGATGTAGAGGCTCGGGAAATCGCCGTAGTTCTTGATCTCTTCCTTGAAATTGTCGTAGTTGTCCTTAAGGAGGTCCAGGGCGATCTCAGTCGTTTCGAAAGCTTCCGGCAACGCCAGCCTGATCGTCTCGATCTGCTCTTTGGTAAGCCCTTCGCGCACGCCGCCGGGGACGGCCCAGGGCGGATGAACGGACTTCGCCCCGAGCATCCGGATGATGTTCTGTCCGAACGCGCGCAGCCTCACACCCTTTACCGCCACTGCCGGGAACTTCTGAACGAGGCCCACCACGTTTCTGACGGCGGGGTCGCTCTCCATTCCGAGCAACAGGTCGGGCGCGCTCAGGTGGAAAAAGCTCAGCGCGTGGCTCTGCACGTACTGGGCATGGTTTATAAGACGGCGCAGCTTATTGGCCGCGGGGGGAATCCTCGCGCCCAGGACGGCGTCGCAGGCCTTTGCCGAAGCCAGCATGTGGCTGATCGGGCAAATGCCGCAAATCCGCATGGTTATACCCGGCATTTCCGGGAAGGTGCGCCCCTCACAAAACTTTTCGAAACCGCGGAACTCGACCACGTGGAACTTGGCATCGGCAACCCGGCCGGCATCATCCAGGCTGATCGTCACCTTTCCGTGGCCTTCAATGCGAGTGATTGGTTCGATTGTTATAGTCTGTGCCATACTCGTCCTTCTCTCTATCTTCTTAGCAGGTTCCAACCGGGACGTATGACAAAATCATCGTCCGCCCAATTCCGATCTCGCTAGCCGAATGAACGCATCTCGACGGGCAGCTCGATAGGCCCTCCCGAGAGGATTGCGTTAATGGCAGCCCAAATCCGTTCCGGACTCGGCGGGCAACCGGGCAGATAAACGTCCACCGAAATCACCTGGTGCAGGGGCACCACCTTGGGCAGAAGGACCGGGAGCACGCCCCCTTCGGTCTGGGGCACGGGGCCCGGACCTTCCCGGTAGAAATCTTCCGTATAGACCGAGGACAAAATGTCATCGAGTTTCAACCTGTTGCGCATGCTCGGGACGTTGCCGGTCACGGCGCAGTCGCCGAAGGCCACAACCAGTTTGCTGTTCGCGCGGACTTCGCGGGCCAGGTGCAGGTTTTCCGAATTGCAGACCGACCCCTCGACCAGCGTGACATCCACGCCCTCGGGGAACTTCTTGATGTCCGCCACGGGGCTGAAGACCAGATCCACCAGACCAAGAACGTCCACTATGCGTTCGTCCAGGTCCAGCAGACTCATATGACAGCCGGCGCATCCCCCCAACCAGACGGTGGCCAGCCGAGGTTTGCTATTAGTTGATGTTGCCATGCTCCGCCTCTCCTCTTATCAGGACCAGTGCCAAATCTTCTTTTCACGACCATCCAGGATCCAGAGCAGGAAGTCGTGCTGTTTTACCATCTCGGCCGCACTCGACCCCTTCTTGAAAAGGGCGCCCGTGGGGCAGACCTGGACACATTTGCCGCAGCTTGTACAGCTCCGGCTGGTCCCCCACGGCTGGCTCATGCCCGCAATGACCCTGCTTTGAATTCCGCGCCCTGCCGTGTCGAGGGTGTGCGCGCCTTCGACTTCGTCGCACACGCGGTTGCAGCGGCTGCACAGAACGCACCGGTTGTGGTCCATGACGTAGCGCTCATGGCTGGCGTCCATCGGCAGGTCGGGGCAGATGTAGTCGTAGCGAACGCTCGTGACTCCGAGTTTTGCGGCCAGGGTCTGCAACTCGCAGTTGCCGTTCTGGACGCAGACCGCGCAGATGTGGTTGCGCTCGGCCAGGAGCAGTTCGATCATCATTTGTCTGTATTTGGCGAGCCTTTCCGTATGGGTCCGGACCACCATTCCTTCGGCAACGGGAGTGACGCACGAGGCGAACAGCCTGGGGCTGCCCTCCATCTCGACCACGCAGAGGCGGCACCCGCCGCGTTCGCTCAGGCCCTTCAGGTGGCAAAGGGTTGGAACGTCTATCCCCTGCTCCCTGATAGCGTCCAGAAGCGTCGCGGTTGCCGGAGCGCTGACAAGTTTATCGTTAATCGTAAGGGTGACAACCGACATTATGGCACCTCCATTGGAGATTCATTCCGGATAGCATCGCGGCTCGAAGCCGCTCCCACCCACTGTTCAGGCTACGGCGATCTTGAGCGGCCTTTCCGTGAACTGGCACACGCCGGCCGGACAATGGTGATCCCTTATGTGCGCCTCATACTCGTCCCGGAAATAGCGCAGGGTGCTGTAGATCGGGTTGGGCGCGGTCATTCCGAGTCCGCACAGACTGGTCTCCTTCACCATCAGGCACAGCTCTTCGAGCCTGGCCAGATCATCGGACGTGGCGCTGCCGTTGGTGATCTTGCAGAGCATCCGGTGCATCTGGACCGTGCCGCCCCGGCAGGGACCACATTTGCCGCAGCTCTCATCCATGCAAAATTCCATGAAGAACTTCGCCACGTCGGGCATGCAGCTCTGGTCGTCCATGACGATGAGCCCCCCCGAGCCCATGATCGAACCGAGCTTCTGGAGGGTTTCGTAATCGATCGGCGTATCCAGGTATTCCGCCGGGATACAGCCGCCCGACGGACCGCCGGTCTGCGCCGCCTTGAAGGGGCGCCCGCCGGGAATCCCGCCGCCGATATCAAAGACGATCTCGCGCAGGGTGATGCCGATGGGAACTTCGATAAGCCCGGTGTTGTTGACCTTGCCGGCCAGGGCGAAAATCTTCGCGCCCTTGCTCTTCTCGGTCCCGTAGGAGGCGTAGACCTCGGCGCCCAGGTTTATGATGGTGGTGATGTTGCCGAAGGTCTCGACGTTATTTATCAGGGTGGGACCGCCCCACAGGCCGCGGTTCGCGGGATACGGCGGACGCGGAACGGGCTGCCCGCGACGCCCCATGATCGACTGCATGAGGGCCGTTTCCTCGCCGCACACGAATGCGCCCGCGCCCATGCGGATGTCGATGCGGAAGTTGAAGTTGCTGTCCAGGATGCGGCTGCCCAGCAGTCCTTTGCGCTCGGCTTGCCTGATTGCCTTCTCGAGCCGTTTCGCGGCCAGGGGATACTCGCCCCGGACGTAGATAAAGCCCTGGTCGGCGCCGACCGCGAACCCGGCAATCGCCATTCCTTCCAGCACGCGGTGCGGATCGGATTCCATCAGGGTGCGGTCCATGTACGCGCCCGGGTCGCCTTCATCGCCGTTCGCAACCACGTACTTGCGGTCTCCCGGCGCCTTGCGCACCATGTTCCACTTGAGGCCGGTGGGGAATCCCGCACCGCCGCGGCCGCGCAGACCGCTCGTGGTCATCGCGGAGCAGATCTCCTCGGGGCTCATTTCCCGCAGCACGTGACCCAGGGCCGTGTAGCCGCCCCTGCCGATATAGCTGTCGAGCTTTTCCGGGTCCACCGTGCCGGATTCGGCGAGGACCAGTTTCTTCTGTTTGGCGAAAAACGGCCAGTCGGCCGGAATGACCTTGTCGTCAAGCTCCGGCGTCAGGGCCTTTTTCATGTGTTTCGCAACGATTTGCGATGCGAGATCGGGGGTCACCCCTTCATAGATGATGTCCGCCTGGCCTTCCAGTTGGACCGTAACCAGGGGACCGCGACTGCAAGGGCCCAGGCAGCCGGTGGCCACCGTTTCGACCTCGGCCTGAAGCCCCTCGGCTTCCACCGCCTTCTTCAGTGCGTCCTCGACCGCTAGTGCTCCGGAGGATATACAGGGAGTACTGGCGCAGCAGAGCAGACGGCAGCGGAATTTATTTTGCCGGTCCCGTTCATTCTGGGCCATTTCCAAGAGTTCCTGTCGGTTCATAACGCTGTATTCTCCTTGAGTTCTGGACAATTCACGGCGCGTTGTGTTCCACGATGAGAAAAACGCAACACTTGAGATAATCCGCAACGCCTACGTGGTGGCAACTTCCTCCTGGGCCGCGACTGGAGCGCCCGTCCCGAGGGTCCCGCCGTCGAGAACCATCTTGATCTTCTCGACCGTGGTATCCGGGGTTTCCTTCCCGAGGACCTGGTTTTCGAATACGACCACCGGCGCGAGGCCGCAGCATCCAAGACAGCGGGTCGTGGTCAGCGTGAATTCTCCGTCGGGGGTGGTGTTGCCCGGCTCGACGCTGTACGCCTTCGATACCGCGTCGACTATCTCGTTCGCGCGCCCGACGTAGCAGGCCGTGCCCAAACACACGATCGCGTTGTGCTTCCCCTGCGGCTTGAGCGAAAAGAAGTGGTAGAATGTGGCCACTCCATAGACCCAACTGAAGGGGAGCTTGAGCTGCCTCGCGACGTAGATCATCACCTCCTCGGGAAGATAGCCGAAGCCTTCCTGTGCCGAGGTGAGCACTTCTATCAGCGCGTCCTGCTTGAACTGGAGCCTCTTCAGAACCCGGTCGATGCCTTTGTAGCGGGGGTCCGCCCCGCCGTTTCCGGCATCCTTTTTCTTTGGACTGGTTTCAGGCATAACGTTTTCCTCCATTTACCAGCGCGAGAGTTGGGGATTAGAACATGTTCCAGACCAACAGCCTCATACACTCAGCCAAACATGCGGGCTTCGGACCCAGTGGCCCCTCCGCCCGCAAATCGATGTGAAAAATACAACACAATTCAGCGCACACATTACCGTTTTATTTTGCATTTAGCCTTACTGAAAGCGCCTGTGCACCATCGTGCAAGCGCCACTCGGTGTTCTAAAATTCTCGACCGCCAACCCGCCGCGTATTTATTTGCCAACGGAAAGGCACGCCGCAAATCTACAGTGAGCGTAACAGGCTGGGGGTAAGCCTAAAGCAATTCTTATATCGAGTCAAGAGATTATTTTAACAAGCACCGCCACGACGGAGCGCTTCCGGAATTAACGCTGTCTTAACAGTCACTTGGACCTATAAGGACCTCCCCGGAACGATGGCGGCCTCCCGTTGCGATACAGATGCACATATGCTCTAAGTAACTAACTTTTAAGCAGTTTTCAATAAATAGATGAGCGGCTCGCGGGTGCCCGGAAAGCCTTGCACACGTTGTGCATTTTTGCGGTGTCGCATTGCACCTGGAACGGGATGGAAACACGGGCATTTTGCACAACCTTGCGGTCCTAAGCGACCATACGGCATGTGCACAATGTTACAATCGATCCGCCCCAGACTTCCCCCTTTGTCTGGAGAGCACAATTCATGCCACGGTTGTTCCCCATCCGAACAGCCTGGCGATTCACCTCTACGGCCCGGCCGGCCGCGCCTCACGCCGAACCCCGTGCGTGCGGGCGCGGGTGCAAGTGTCGCTTTTTCGTTTTACTGAAACTCGGAGGTGACACATCAGTATCGTTTTTTTCCCCGGTTGCGGGGATTTGCTCAAATGGGAGGGCTTTTGATGGAATTTTTCCACCCGGTACAGTATCATGTGAAGTGTGTGTTAAATTTAAACGAGAGCCGATGAAGGGAGCCCAAACAATGCCCGATGAGAGCGCCGTTTGCCGGAAAGATTTCGAGTCTATCGATAAAATCCCACTGAGTCCGCTCGCGCCCGGCGAGATGGGCGTATTAATGGCACGGGCCGGCGCGGGCAAGACCGCCTGCCTCACCCACCTCGCGATCGGACATCTGCTCCGGGACGAGCCCGTGCTCCACGTCTGCGTGGACAACGTTCCGGACAAGGTGAAGCTGTGGTACCGCGAGCTTCTGAAAAACCTTTTCGCCAATCAGCCGGACTGCGACGTCCCGGGCCTCCAGCACAAGATCGAGCCCCTTCGGTTCATCATGTCGTTTATGAACCAGACTTTCAGCCCGGGCAAACTCGAACAGGGCTTTGAAAACCTCAAGCAGCAGGCCAACTTCACCCCCTCGCTCCTGATCGTGGACGGCCTGGATTTCGACCGCAACGACCGGGCGGTTTTCGAGCAGATACGCGACATCGCCCGCCGTCAGTCGGTGCGGGTCTGGATTTCGGCCAGGATGCACCGGCACATATCCGAGGTAAACGAGCGGGGGATTCCCTATCCGGTGGACAAGATCGACGATCTTTTCGGCTCGATCCTGATGCTGGAGCCCGAAGGTGAGAACGTCAGGCTCAAAATCCTCAAGCACAACGAAAACTACAACCCGGTGAATTCCGATCTCTTGCTGGACCCGCAGACCTTCCTTCTGGTGAAGAAGCCCGTCTGAGGGCCGGACCGAGGGTTGAGGGTTGCACGTGGCAGGTTCGAGGGCGCGGCATCCCCCGTATCATTGACTTCGGAATTCCGATTTCCGTAAGATTGGCCCCGCGAGATGATGGAAGAGGATATTGTAGCAAGCCTCACGCGCCAGGTTAAAGAAGAGGTAATCGCGAACTATGTCATGGAGCGGCGGCTGATCGAGCTGCAAATCGAGCACCTGCACCAACAGGCCGAAGAGACCCGCACGCGGGCCTGGATTGCCGGAAAGCGGCTGACCCGGCTCTCATTTCTCATGATCCGGCCGGAGATGCGCGACAGGTTGAAAGCGCTGCTGAAGCTTTCCAACGGGAACTTCTGGACTGCCTGCCTGGACGAGAAATTCCAGCGCAGTATGCGCCTCCTCCGGGTGCGGGCGCTCACCCGGAAAGGAAAATTCCGCAAACTGATCATGGAGTCCTATGAGCATCTGAGTGGATGGATGAAAAAATACCGCGTCGCCTACGAGGACATCAGCGACGAATGCCGGGCCGTGAACAGCAATATAGAAGCATTCCAGAGGAATTTCGACCTGCTTTCGATCCTGAATTTTTTGAGGACCCTGGACTTACAGGGATTGGAGAGAAAAAGGATCCTGGGCGATAATTTTACCGCAATAGAGATGGCGGAACTCGATAAGAGCCTCTACATCCGGCCGATCTCGCTTGAAAAACTCGCTGTCCCCCCGCCCCTCGACATCCCCCCAATCCGCCAGGTGGAACAGGGACTCGCCGCGCTCTCCGATGAGATTTTCCGCAAGTACGAAAAGGAGGTAAAGGCAATCCTCCGGTAGGCCGGCTTTCCGGCCGGGCCGCGTGTTTGTGAAAGATCGGGGCGGTGCGCCGGTTTTTATATGGATTTGCTTTGACCGCCGTGTTCATTTCGTTTATCAAACGGTTAGCCGATGAGGTTGCCGCCGGCCGTCAGCTCCCGGCCGCGGACGGAAAAATCGATTGCCCGGCCCGGGGAGTGTCCAGACGCCCGCTCGCAAAGATATGGCGCTGACCCCCGATAGCCGACGGCTAATTGCTCTTTTGGGAGGACGGGTTGGTAGGTATAGCGACTCGGAAGAGATTCTGGTTTGCCGCGATCATCGGCTTG
Organism: Syntrophobacteraceae bacterium; assembly: GCA_049300095.1. Classification (GTDB taxonomy): domain Bacteria; phylum Desulfobacterota; class Syntrophobacteria; order Syntrophobacterales; family Syntrophobacteraceae; genus SbD1. Next base: position 46,736 of record JBAQYM010000052.1, on the reverse strand, counting down.
ACCGTCCTCTTCTATACCATCAAGCACGCCGACCTCCAGAAACTGGCGCGGCACCTGGGCGACATCAGCCCTCTTTGGGCCGTCGCCATCCTGGCTTCGGCATTCGTGAGCTACGCCTGCGTGGGGGGGGTCCTCCAGAGGCTGCTAACGGGGATCGGGCACCCCCTCTCGTTCTCGTCGTGTTTCAAGATTTCTCTCCTCTCGTGCACCCTGAACTATCTCATGTCGGTTGCGGGCCTGAGCGGGGTGGCGGCCAAGGTCTACCTGCTCTCGCGAGAAAAAATCCCGCCGAGCAACACCCTTTCCATCTCGATCATTCACGGCTTCCTCACCAACACGATCGCGGTCATCTTCATCTATCTCGGATTTTTTTATCTCTATAGCGGGCATCAGCTCACCGGCCGAAGCAGGGAGGCGGGAATAGCGGTCCTGCTCGTGGCATTCGTGATGACGTGGCTGACCATCCAGACGGTTGTGCACGAAGCCTTCCGCAAAAAGCTGTGGAGGATTGCCATCAAGGTGGTGACGGGAGCGTGCGCGAAGATCGGGAAACCGCACTGGATAAACGTGGAGAGGGCGGAGGCTTTTTTTGAAAACTTCAACGAAAGCCTCAACATGATAATGAGAAATGCCGGGATTCTGCTCGTTCCGGCCTCGCTCGCCCTCCTCGACTGGCTCACGATGTTCCTGTGCCTCAAGTTCTCCTTCATCGCGATAAATTACCCGGTAAGCAACCAGACGCTCATGGTCGGCTTCTCGATCGGCCTTTTCATGAGCCTGTTTTCGCTCACCCCGGCATCCATCGGACTGATGGAAGGAGGCATGGCGGGGTCGTTCTACCTGATGGGGCTGGACTACGATTACGCCCTGCTCGGCACCCTGATCTACCGGGTCGCCTATTACTTCCTGCCCATTGTCGCCAGCATTTTCTTCTACAAGCGATTCTTCCCTCCGACGCCCCAGCCCGCAAAACCGGAAAAGCACTATCGGAAGGTTTAGCCCAAGTGCGGTTCGCCCGCCACCATCGTCACACATGAATTTTGGGTTAAGCTGGGGTGATACAAAGCATCAACCGGCGGGAGCGCAAGGATAAGTGCGGGAAAGATGTAAATTAAGGACGTACGGAAATGATTAGGATTACATCTCCACTAATTGGGGCTGGTACAAGCCAAGCTGTCGAAAAGCAGTCGTATCCGGCACGATGGAACTTACCGCACCATTCTTGTCCGTTTCATTCCCCCACTGCTGCCAGCCTTCTCGTTTTTGCCTGGCAAAGAGTTCGAGATAAGGGCCAGGGCTGCATTTTTCGATTATGCTATAAAGTTCGTCAGGTTTTCTGGAGTGCTCGCGCTTACGACTTGAGAGGAAATTGACCTGCGTTCTTCCGGGCTGAAATGTCCTCAATTTACCGCGGATCCCAAAAAGAACCAGTTCGGTTACGTTGCGAAAGTAAAAACCGACACCCCTGCCGTCCGATCCTCCGTCCTTCCGGATTTTATGCCAAACGATGTTGGTCTTGTACGTGAAACCCCAACCGCTCATCACTTCAAGACCCTCTTTTAAAAGGGCGTTTGGTATCCAGAGGTAGAGATGGCTTTGGGGGAGAGCTAGATCAGCTACGGGTAAATCGATGATTTCTTCGAAGGTCATTGTGCCGTATCGAGAAAGCCTCTTATGCTCAGGGGCCATTTTCCCCGTGCGGTTGGAAAAACGCCAAGGCGGGTCGGCCATAATCGTGCCGAATTTACCCAGTCCCGCATTACTTAAGTCTTGGGAAGCAGGCAGGAGTACTCTGTCGGTTTTCATTTCATACGTCCTCAACATACAAATTCTTTGAGATTCCGAATACAAGGATGGGGCAGCCTCCACCACCTCCACCTTCTATCCTCGGGAGCAACCTGCTCATATGTGTTGTCGATGCTCCATAAGATGCCCCACGCCCAAGACTATCAAAAATGTCCTGTAGTTCATCCCTTCTGGTAATAATTATACCTGCGCTAATCGCCCGAAGTTCGAATAAGAGTCGAAAATTATTAAGGTCCCTGTCAAAAAACGGATCCTTATTGTTCCATTCTATTTCCAGCGCGACCCTGTTTTTGTAACAATCGACTTTGTGGGTCGGGGATTTCAGTTCATGATCATCGACCACGACTTTGGTGTCAAAACCTTTTTCTCTCCAGCCGCGTGAGATGAGCGCTTCATCAATGTCGCCGGCCACTTTGGATTTCCTGCCTCCCCCCACGATGATGTGGCTCTTTTTGAGTCTGAAAGTGGTCAGAGTGTCGATAACATCTTGCCATTCCTCTGGAAAATCATTTTCAAGGATTGCAGTGGCGTGCTTCCATTCGTGGATTTCGAAGTTTTGCCGGATGAAGTCAGGCAATCGAGAAATGGTCATAGAGCCCCCCCCCAAAGATTTCCCCAAACCCTCGCCTTTCATTTCTCTGGGATGAAAATCTATACTGAAGGTTGCAACTTTACAAGCCAACAGTGTAAGCACCACGGACAATTATGCAAAGACACCGACCCTTTTGGGATGGCTGCCGGGTAGGGCTATTTCTTCAGCTCGATTTCGAGCTGCACGGGTTTATAGAGGTAGGCGAGGCGGGCCGTGTCCGAGCCTTCGGCCGATGTCAGCAGGACAGTCACGTTGGAGCCGTCCCAGACAAGTTTCGAGGGTGTCTTGTCCGGAGAGGTCGGTTCGCCGAGACCTCTGACCATGATTTCCTTCATCCTGGAAAATCCGGTTACCGGAAAATAGATCATCGCCGTGTAGAAACGGCCTTTGTGGAAACCGTAGATTACCTGTTCGAGCTTGAGGTCCTCCAACTGGAGGGTGTCGTTGTTCTTCTCGTAGAATGCGAGTTCGCCGTCTTTGGCAATCTGGTTGAACCCGGAAAGAGACGAGAAATCGGTCCCCCACTTGATGTTCCTGAAGTTATCCGGCTCCCCGGACGCCGGCGAGCCGCCGCAGCCGAACAGGACAAAAAGCAGCGCCACGGCGAAAAAGAGGCCGAAAGTCCCGGATTTCCTTGAAGCAAGCCGTATCATTTTATAGCCCTCCATGAGCCGAAGAGTTGCGGGTTACGTATTACGAATTACGGGTTTGAGATAGCCTGTCCAGTGCGATAACATCGAGCATCCGTATCATTTTGCCGGCATACGAGTGTCATTCCCAACGTCAGCGAGGAATCTTGGCTTTTGCCCGGACAAGATTTCTCGCTCCGCTCGAAATGACACTGGTTAATGCCTGTAAGTGCTGTCAGCACCCATCATCCAACATCGACTATCCAACATCTAACATCCAATATCCAACACCCGGCATCCGGCATCCAATATCACCCCGCCGACATCTGCCCGTTCGATTCCTTTTCGATCAGCTTGACCTTGGCGGTGGAAGGTCCCGCATCGGCGTCGAGCATCTTCTTGAGGCCCTCTCTGTACCACTTGATTCCGGATTTGGTGCTGATTTTCTGCTCCTCGACATCCTTGGGGAGGCGGTCCTCCGAGCACCTGGCCAGGATGTGGAGCTTGACGTCGGGTTCGAGCGTGGACTGGTTGGCCACAAAGCCGACGAACGCGGCCCATTCCGCCGGCGAGGGCCCGCTCCATTTTCGCATCGTGTGGAAGAGCCGGTAGCACACGAGCACGGCGTCCCTCTCCTCCTCGCGCTGAAAGCGAGTCCCGCTGAAGAGCCGGATGGCCTCTTTTCCGATCTCGCTCGTAAAGCTGAGGTAAAACCACCGCATGATGAAAAAATACCCTTCCCGCGTCAGCTCTTTGCCGGCCCAGTAGAGGGGGTTGCTGATGTTTTTGATGTTCATCATGAACCGGGCGGCCTTGTAGATGTGCGGGTTTTTCTTGAGCATCCTGAGGACCGGGCTATCGTTTATCTTGAGATAGACCTGGTAGTAGCGTTGAAAATCGCTCAGCTTGCGCCCGCCCAGGTATTTGAAGGGAACGGTCGCGGCAAGCCGGGTGAGGCGGGTGCTCACGCGCTTGACCAGTTCGAGGGTGTCCGTGAGCGAGGCTTCGAATTCGGGCTGTGCGGCATCCGGGTGGTAGACGGCCCCGATCGCCCGAACGATGGTGACGGCCCTCCGGTTGAACGGCTCCAGTCCGATTTGCAGCTCGCTTTCGGGCAGTTGCCAGACTTCTTCGCGAAACCGCGCGATGATTGCGAGGGCTTCCTGTTCCCGTGGTCCGGACGAGGGCAGGAGATCGAGTTCGTGTTCTTCTTCGAACCGGTTCTCGAGCATGACCCGGAGGCGGCGTCTCACGTACCAGCGCAAAATCAAGATGATGCCGATGGTCGTGAGCGTCACCAGGATGAGAAAGGCGCTCAACCAGTGCTCGTGGACTATTTCCGCGAACGTATGAACTCCGATTGTACCGTTCATTCACGCCTAAAACGGGGCGGCGGAGGCGTCCAGGTCCCGCTTCGGCGGGCTTTCAGGAGCGGTCCGGCCCTCACCCTCTTCAATCCACTGCTTCAACTGCGGAAGGGTATCCGTATCCCATCCCGGGGTGAGCCTGTCGGCAAGAAACCTCGCGTAGAGCGCATCCAGGGTGGCGAAGACCTCCTCGATGAAATACATCTTCTCGAGGAACCGCCCATCGGGGTCTTCCTGGCCGTAGTCGGGGAGCTGTTTGGGCGTTTTCAGCCCTTTCAGCGCCCAAAGCGAGCTGTCCAGGGTGAGCATGTATTCGTTGTCGCCGACGATAAAGAAAAGCTGCATCTCCTCGACGACCTTCCCCTGACGCAGCGCGGTGCGGGCCTCGTGGAGGAAATTGGCCTGGGAGGTGCAAATCACCCGCTCCTTGCCGTCTCCCGGAAGGACCAGCACCATCCGCTCGCCCAGGTGAATGTTGGCGACCTTCTCCCCCGCCTGGATCGAGCCGCCCATCCGCTCGATGTAGTACCAGAGCCAGGTAAGGAACTCGAAGCCCAGAAAGCGGCCCTCGGACATCGCGGTCGGCGATTTCAGGGAAACCATCGATGCGAGCACGTCCTTTTGCCTCGGCGTAAGGGGCAGCGTGTTCATCGCCCACTGGGCGTGATAGAGCGGGATCGGGTAGACTCGGAATTGCTTTTCGAAATGTTCCAGGAAGGCATCCAGCATCTTGCCGCCCGTCGTGCCGAATATCATCCATTTTCGCACCGGGTTCCAAACGGTTTCGGCGGCGCTCGGCTGCGGGAGTGCGCGGCTGAGCAGGTATTCCTGCATCCTTTCCTGAATTTCCTGCTTCTCGGACCGCGAGGGCCATTTTCCGTTATTCTCGTCGCGGAATTTCTGGACCGCCTGCCTCACGTACTGCTTGAGGACAATCGAGGGGACTTTCCGCTGGTCGAGCCGGAAATTAAACGCGACGTATTCGCCCTTGCGATACGAGCCGTAGGCAAAGCCGGGGTCGAAAAAATCATCCCAGTTGGCAAATCCCGCCGCTTGGGTCTGGGTCTCGTCGGGCTCGGCAAAGGCGCCGCCCCGGAGTTTTTCGTCTGTGAGGCCCCAGAAATCCTCGGTGTGGGGTTCGGGGACAAAGAAGCGCGCAAAAGTGGCCGAAGCGGAAGATATTGACATGGGGTATCCCTTTTTATCGATGCCGGGTGCCGGTTGTTGGATGTTAGTTGTTGGTTGTTGGATGCTCTTCACCGGTTGCTGGATACACGAACCCTCCGTCCGGGGCCGCAGCGACCTCCAACCCGCAACCCGCACCCCGCAACCTTCACCCGTCAGCACCCTCGTTAAATGACAAAGCCGGGTTCACCGGCTTTTATCGTTCACCATGCAACGGGTCTTGAGCTCAAAAGGCGTCTGCCGGATGTCAGGTCTATCGAAAACGGCGCGCCAAGTCAATTACTACTTTATCGCTGCGGTTGTTCGGGAAAAATTCATGATTTATCAGAACTTTACGGTCTTTACGATCATCTCGAATTCCGCGACCTCCTCGGGGCTCAGTTCGCGGCGCAGCAGCTTCTTGTGGACGAAAATAGGGCACTTTTCATGAAGTCCGAGGGCCACCGCATCGCTGGGACGGCTGTCGAAAACGACCTCCTCGCCGTCTATTTGCACGTAAATCTTCGCGTAGAAGGTGTTTTCGCGCATCTCGAAGATTTCAATTCTTTCGAACTTCGCGCCCGTGCGATCGAGAATGGTAAGATAGAGATCGTGGGTCAGCGGCCTTTTGGGCTCGACCAAGCCCTTTTCCTTGGCAATCGCGGTTATTTCCGCATCGCCCACGAACATGAGAAAGTACAGGCTGTCTTCTTCCGACTCTTTCAGGATGACCATGTTGCCCTGAATCCTGTCGGTCTTGATATAGATTTCCTTGGCCTCGACAAAATCATTGGATTCCATTCCTGCCTCCCTGTCAATGCTCCCAGCCTAGAAAGATAAATCGCCGACCGACAGTTGTCAGTGTTTCGCAAAATGAATCACGCCCGATGCAATCTAAGATGTTTGCCCGCGCGAGCCCCCCTCGACCGGCCAGGATGATCGAAGGCCGTTTACGCCGGCAAAATTTCGTAACCGCTCACCGCAGAGTCGCAGAGGACGCCGAGAAAACCGGGATTTACATAAAAGTCTTGGTAAATTTCAAAAAACCGCTCCTCCAAGGATTCTGAAGGCTGTCATGAAGCTAACAAGTTCAAATTCGGTCTTTCTTCGCGCCCTCTGCGTCTCTGCGGTGAACAGTCACAAAATTTCAACCTGAATACTTATGTATTATAACCAGAAAATGCTTTTTTGCTCAGTTCTAAAAAGTATACCCTTTATCGGGTCGACGCAATCGCCGTCCGGCCCGCGAGAGGCAGATCCACTTATTTTGTGGTTGAGACTTGGCAGGGACTCTTTTTTTGATTGACAAACGCAAAGGGGTGCTTAATTTGCGGACCAGCGGAGATTGAATATTACAACATAACAGTTATTGCATATTCTAAGGAGATTCGACATGGAACATATACTGACTGAAACCGAAGCGCGAAAAGATGTGGAAGAAAAAGAATTCGATCCCGAAGAAATCGCCCTGATCCTCCAGGGGCGTGTTGATGATTGCTGCATTTCCTAACCGATAATCTTAAATCATAATCCTAACGGCAATGCGGATATCTTCAAGTTCCGCGCAAAAAAGGCCGGGTGAGTTTCACCCGGCCTTTTCTCATCGACCGGTTGTCCCGGTTTGACCGGTTGTCCCTGCTTGATCGGCGCTATCGCCTCCTGATCGTCCGCATCCGCATCTCCGCCATTTTCTTCGCATGGCCCTCGATGCCGAGATCTTTTAGCTGATCGATGCATGCCGCCCGGTTCGAGTTAAAGACCAGGCCGAAGAGCTTCGAGATGAAGTTATTGTATTTCCCGCAGGCCCTCGGGTCGGAGTAATCCCCACACTCAGCGCACGTCGCATATCCCCTGGCGAGACAGCACGCCCTCACCTTGCACCACGAAGCTTTTTCATTCTCCCGGCACCCGGGACATTTTTCCTTCAGATACGCCGCGCACGCCCCGCAATAAAGCCCGCAAGAGGCGACAAGGTTTGGATCGACCATGATCTCTTTGATTTCGTGTTCCTTTTTGTGCAGAATCCAAGCTGGAGGAGAAAAGGGACCAACCCTGTTTGCTTACCCTTGCAAGACAGCGGGACCTGGTGTGGACCGCGGTTCTCCTTCAGGTGTCGGGAGCCCGTCACGCCGCGAGGTAATGATATAGGCGTGCTTGATATCCAGCCCAAAAAAATTACTGTTCCTGATCTCCGCTTTTCCATGCTCTATTTCGATGGCCGCTAATGCGTCGTCCATCCCGGGGTTATCTTGATCCAAAATCACGATGCGCGATAACTTGACAATCTCGTCGGGGCTGAGAGTCTTACTCACTTTGTCGGCAACATACGTCAGTGCGGCGGGTTTTTCCGTTATCCAGTCGGCGGCGACAACAAGGTCCCAAACATTGGGCGCCTCCTCACGCAGAAAGAGGGCAAACAACGTGAACGGCCCCTTCTCCTCCGCCATCCGCCGTTCAAGATTTATGAGTTTTTCAACAATTGCTTTCATATTTTCTCCAGCAGAATTCCAGCCGCGGCAATCATTGCCCCGGTCTCCACCATGGCGGCCGTTCCGATTGCCTGGTATCTGGCCGACGGACTCCATTGAGAAACAGCGGACCACTCTGAAACATAATCTACTTTTATGGCTTGTTCGCGGCCTGTCAAGTGCAGCAATACGTCAAGGTCATGCGTTCTGAAGCTCTGGTAATCTTTGAATTCGCCGCCCGCCGATGGGTACCCCGACCAGTTCAGGGTCTCGCATATCCTGGCCTTCAAAATCATTTCGATCGCATAGCCGCACAGATAAACCGCTCCATCATATCGACCCGACTTGAAGAGAGTGTCGGCATCCTCGAGCCTCGCTTCCGCGATCTTACGCAGTTCAAGAATTGGAATCATGGCTCTGCCAAAGTGATTTTTTCGTAGTGTCGGTCATGGTGTCCGATCCTGTTTCCAGTTTAACCTCGAAGGCTATGTCCGCTCATTAAACCAGTTTTTGGCTGTGGTGTCAAAAGCCATTGGGACAGGAATTGCCACTCCCGGGCATGCACTGTTCGACCATTGGAAGGTTGGAAATAAACTTCGGCCGGCACTTGGAGTGTTTTGTCGCCACCACCGAGGATATTTTACGCCTTCCTCCACCTCGCGGCAAAAAAGCCGTCCACGTCGTGTTTGTGGGGCCAGGAGCGGAGATAGGGGCCGGCGGCCATTTCCGCGCAGGCCTCGGGAAGGTGGTGGCCGGCAATTTCGAGGTTGAAATCAGGGTGGGTTTCGGAGAAGTGGTGGGCGACCATTTCGTTCTCATCGGCCAAAACGGTGCAGGTCGCATAAACAAGAGCGCCTCCGGGCTTAAGAAAGGCCGCGGCGTGGGCGAGCAGCTCTTTTTGGAGTTGGGACATGCGGTAGGGGTCTTTTATGTGCCTGTTCCACTTGATATCGGGGTTTCGCCGGATCGCGCCGAAACCGGTGCAGGGGGCGTCGAGCAGGACTTTGTCGAACAGGCCCGTGTTGGCGGGATCGAGCCGCGGGATGTCTTCATCGAGGGTCCGAATGATTGCGATCCCCTGGCGTTCCGCGTTCCCTTTGAGTTCTTCGAGCTTCCAGGCCGATTTGTCGACGGAGAGCACCTCGCCCTCGTTTTCCATGAAGATTGCGACGTGCGTCGACTTCACCCCGAACCCCGAGCAAAGGTCGAGGATGCGCTCGCCCGGAGCGGGGGCAAGCACGTGGGTAACCAGCTGGGACGCCTCGTCCTGGCCCTGGATCCAGCCTTCCCGGAAGGCCTCCGTCAAGGTGATGTCGCGCCTCGGGGTGGGGACGCGCACGGCGTGGAGCAAATGGGGCGAGGGCGCCGGGTCGAGGCCGGCATGCTTGAGGGATTCGATCACGTGCGCTCGGGTCGCCTTGAGCGTATTAACTCTGAAGACAGCAGGCGCGATCACGTTGTTGGCCTCGCACACGAGCCTCGCGTCGTCGGTCCCGATCTGCTCGGCAAGTTTTCGAACAAACCATGCCGGGTGCGAGGTCATAACCGAAATGCGTGCGGCCGGGTCTTTTCCCCCGGAGGGCCAGTTCCAGTCGGCGCCCCTCCTGCCGGCCTCGCGCAGGAGGGCGTTTATGAACCGGATGACGTGGACGGGCAGGCTCGTTTTGGCGATGTTTACCGTCTCGTTTACGGCGGCATGATTTGGCACGCGGTCGAGAAAAAGCATCTGGTAAAGGGCCAGCCGGAGCAGGACGCGAACGGGGGCGTCGATTTTCTCCGGTTTTGTTTTGCTCAATTGATCGATGTGCCAGTCGAGCCGCCCCCGCCAGCGCACCACGCCGTAGACCAGTTCGGTGAGAAGCGCCCGGTCGCGCTCATCCATCGCGGAATGGCGCTCGAGCACAGTCCGGATCAGGCGGTCGGTGTGCGACGCTTTCTGCTCGAGGTGCAGCAGAATCTGGTAGGCGAGAATTCTGGAAGTAATCATAGTGTTAAAGATAATTTAGGAATTGAGGGATTGAGGGATTGAGGGATTCCGGGGTCTGGTCGCGATTCCTCAATCCCTCAATCCCTCAATCCCTCAATCCCTCAATCCCCCAATTCCTCAATTCCCCAATCCCTCAATCCCTTCTCCGTCATCTCAGTACGCAGAGTTCCTTGAGCACGGATTCGACCCGTTCGAGCGCGACCTGGGTATTGAGGCAGGGCCCAAAGGGACGCTGGTTGAAGATGCCGTAGACGGGAAGAGGGGTGGTGTCCTGAATTCCGCTGGTCAAATCCCTTTCGCAGGCCACGGCGATGATCAGATCGGGGCGCCTCTCGATCACTATGCGCCGCGCAATCGTGCCCCCGGTCGCGACGGCCATGCTCACGCCGTACTTTTCGGTGAGTTCGAGCAGGTCCTTTATGCGGCACTTGCCGCAACGCTTGCAGTTCTCGACCCGGTAGGTGATCTTCACCTGGCAGTCCTGGTTCTGGAGGCAGTGCGGCATGAGGAGCAAAATGGATTTGGGCGGGCGGCCGTTTCGACACTGGGCCAGGACAAGCTCGTTATTGACCGCGACAAATGCGTGCTGGACCTGCTCGCGTTTGAGCCCGGCAAGCTTTCCGACCACCACCAGTATGGGCAGGAGCGCCTTGACGGCAACACTTCGCAGCTTTCGCGAAAATGGGACGTCGTGCCCCAGGGCCACCACCACGATGAACAGCCCGAGGCTGAAGACTATCACCGCCCCCAGCGCCACGGTGAGGATGCCCATCAGAAGGGGAAGGTGGACGGAAATGCGGCTGAAACCGTAGTAGGGAACAATGAAGAGCAGGGCCAGGAGCCCGGTTGCAAGGAATGCCACCAGGGCCACAAGGGAAATTATGACCCTCTTTCCCGAATCATTCGAGGTCGGGACAAAATCGACGAAGGTTCCGCCCTGCTGTGGTTCGGTGTTTTTTTCCACGGTCTATTCCAAAAATGATCCCGCCGGCATGGGGCGGCCTCGAACAAATTGGCTCGTTTCCATGCGCGGCCGGCCTTCCATTTGAAGCTCGCAGATCGAGAGCGCCCGCCGGTCGCCGCCCGTAACTATGATTCCGGATTCCGAAATACCGCCCACCTCGCCCGGCCCCCCGACACCAGTCCACGGAAAGGACCGCGCCCGGAAGCACTTGATCCGCTTTCCCTCGAACATAAAGTAGGCGCCCGGCCCGGGGTCGAACGCCCGGATTCTGTTTATAATATCTTTTGCGGGAAGATTCCAATCAATCCTGAGTTCTTCCTTTTTTACGGGAGGCGCGTAGGTGGCGAGGGAATCGTCCTGAACCCGAGGCTCGATGGTCCCGGCCGCCCAGGCGGTGAGCGTCTCGACAAGGAGTTGCGCCCCCACCCGCGAGAGCCTGTCGTGCACCGTCTCGAAGATGTCCTCCCCCCCGATGGATATCTCGCGCTGCGAGAGCACCGGCCCGGTATCCATCCCGGCGTCGAGAAGCATTATGGAGATCCCGGTGAACGCGTCCCCGGCCAAAATCGCCCGGTGTATGGGCGCCGCCCCCCGGTGCCTTGGCAGAAGGGATGCGTGAACGTTCAGGGCGCCCAGCGCGAAAACGTCCAAAAACGCCTGCGGGAGTATCTGGCCGAAGGCCACCACCACGGCGCAGTCGACCCCGAACGACTTGATCTTTTCGATTATTTCGGCGCCCCGGATGCGCTCGGGCTGATAGACCGGAATGCCGAGCTCGTTTGCCAGAATTTTGACAGGAGGCTGCGAAAGCTTTCGGCCGCGCCCGCTGGGCCTGTCCGGCTGCGTGACGACGAGCCGCACCGGAGCGCCGGCATCAACGAGCCCGCGAAGGGAAGGTACCGCAAATTCGGGGGTCCCGAGAAAAACCAGGCCCGGAAGGAGAGTGTCTATTCCTTGTCCTCCTTCTGCTTTTTCTTCCACTTCCGTTTGAATATGTCCCGCGTGACCGGGCTCAGACGGTCGATAAAAAGCTTTCCGTCCAAGTGGTCCATTTCGTGCTGGAGCGCGATGGCAAGCAGGCCGCAGGCGCTTATTTCAACTTTTTTCCCCTCGCGGTCGAGCCCGCACACCACGACCTCTTCGTGGCGCTTCACGCTCGAATAAAATTCCGGCACGCTCAGGCACCCTTCCTCGTGGCATATTTCACCCGTGGCGCTCAGCAGCTCGGGATTTACGAGCACGATCAACCCGTGCTCGCACTCTTCCTTCTGCAAATCTATCACGAGCACCCTGACGGCTTTTCCGACCTGGTTCGCGGCCAGCCCGATCCCCGGAGCGTGGTGCATGGTCTCCGTCATGTCGTCTATCAGGCACAGGATCTCTTCGTCGATAACCTCGACCGGTTCGGCTTTTTTTCGTAAAATGGAATCGGGATATGTACAGATAGTAAGTAGGGCCATTGCCGCTTCCTTCGATAAATTTGGGGCATTCGCCGGGAAATACTCGATAAATCGAATGCCTGCCACACATCGTGACTGTTTATTGTAAAATTTTGAGGTATTATTTTCAACGCATAAAGAACATCCCGCGAAGCTTCGGTGAACATAGTCGTGCGGAATGTGCCCGGAGCGGGAGCGGCACGGATTGTGCTTTCATGTACCTTGCATGGTGTGGTCCCCGTGGGGCAATGCTGTTGCCTGAAGCGAGAGATCACGTGGGGCGGGCTTTCCAGCCTGCCGCGAGGCTGTGGACAAAGCTCATCCGACGTCACCCCGGCGGGCGTGGGTGGCGGCATGCGGCTAAAAACCCTGGGTTCCGGCTTCCGCCGGAACGACGGTCCGGCGGAATCGGCCGTCGTGCAAAGGTCTCGGTACGCAAGGAATTCGCTACGCAAGAGTATCGGTACGCAGGAATATCGCCACGCAAGAATAAAGGAGTTCCCGGTGCAGGTGCGGAACGGCTCGACCGAGCTGCCAGAAATCAGCGTAATTATTCCGGCCAAGAATGAGGCCGACGGCATAGGGCCGGTGATATCGAGGGTCCGCGAGGCGCTGGACCCGCTCGGCAAGCGCTACGAGATAATAGTCGTAGACGACGGATCGAGCGACGAGACCGCCGAAAAGGCGTTCGAGGCAGGCGCGATCGTCCTGTGCCACCCCTACAACATCGGGAACGGGGCCGCCGTCAAGACCGGAATCAGGCACGCCGACGGCACCGCGCTCGTCATGCTCGACGCGGACGGCCAGCATCCTCCGGAACAAATCCCGCAACTCCTCGAACCGCTCAGCAAATACTACATGGTCGTCGGGGCGCGCACGTCCGACTCCGATACGAGCGCGCACAGAAACCTTGCAAACCGCATTTATAATTCTTTTGCCAGCTATGTCTGCGGACGCAAGATCGACGACCTCACATCCGGTTTTCGGGCCGTGCGGGCCGGACTGGCCAAGGAGTTCGTGACACTCCTTCCCAACACCTTTTCCTATCCGACCACCATCACCCTTGCGACCGTGCGCTCGGGCTACAGCCTGATCTATCTTCCGATAAAAGGCGCAAAGCGCCAGCCCGGCAGCAAGAGCCACATAAAACTCCTGCGCGACGGCATGCGGTTTTTTCTTATCATCTTCAAGATCAGCACCCTTTTTTCGCCGATGAAAATCTTCCTTCCCGCCAGCGTTGTTACCTTTTTGACGGGCGTTGGCTACGGCCTCTACAAGATCTTCATGCTGGACGGGCGGTACGGCCCGACCTCGCAGATGCTGATCGTGTTCTCGGTGCTGATGTTCCTGATCGGCCTCATCTCCGAGCAGATAACGCAGATGCGATTCGACAGGACCATCCCCCTCGCGGGCGAGCGGCAGAAGATGTTTGGGACCGGGGAAAAAGTCGGCCGCGCCAAAGAAACGAAAAGGGAAGAATCCTCCGAAGCGATTCGCGCCGCCAGACTGGGGAAGCACTGACTCCGTTTCCCGGGAAGACGCCATCCCCGGGGAAAACGCCGTCCATCGCGGTCATGCCCGCACGCACGGTTTTCCTTGCCGGGTGGTAAAAAAGGGTTAAATTGCCCGCATAAGGGCGAAAAATCGCACGGGCGTCACCCCGGCGAAAACCACAGAAAACGGATGACGGTGGACGGTGGACGGAAGCAGGAAGACAGAGGTGGGAGGCAGGAAGACGGATGCCGGTGGGCAGTGGTTTTGCTTAATAAGTCGGCATGTTAGAAAGACGGCCCGGATTCCGGCGTTCGCCCATGGCCGTCAACTAAAGCAGCCTATCGCTCGGGCCTTCAGTCCAGTGCAATGCCTTTTGCCCTGAAGGGGCTTTATACGTTAGCCCAGGGTCAGTCTCGCGCTTCGCGGGACGCCACCCTGGGAACGGGACGCACAAAAGTTTGTACCCTGAAAGGGTTACATACCGGTAAACTGCCGGATTCGCGCAGGCAAGCGGTTATTTCCCAGCATTATGTAACCCCTTCAGGGTATCATCGTGGGGACGCCTACACCCAGGGTGGCGTCCCGCGAAGCGCGGCACTGACCCTGGGCTGGTTTATTTAGCCCCGTTGGGGCATTAAAGCGCGATCCCCGCGGTTTTGCTTCAATTGACGGCAATGGGCGTTCGCCGGAAGGACGTGCTTATTTGTCGGTTTCGCGCTCCCTTCCCACCAGAACACTCTTTTTCATCACCCTGTTAAGCAAAAACGCCTTTAGCACACTGTCGTTTTGGGCAGTGGAAACTCGACCCAATAAATATATAATCGATGAATATCGATACATCTAATCATCCGAAATACCGTTTGCTTTGCAAAAAATATAGTGCCTGCCCTATTCCTATATTCATAACATGTATTATACTTTTCCTTGACTCCGTATACTTGGTTTTCGCCATACCACCTGGATATTCAGTCGATTCGGTCCGAAAAGGGCCGTTGGGAAGAGATGCCAGCCTGTGTCCTTCTCCTTTTTGCCTATCAGTCAACAGGGCGCGGGAAACCCGATGGGGACATGAAATGCGGAAATCGGATATCTTTTTAACCTTCATGGCCCTCTGCGCGGCGCTCCTGCTCGTGGCATTCCTCCACTCCCGGGTTGTGAAGGAATCGGCCGTAAAATCCATTGAACTGAGGGCCAGGATGGTTCGCCACCTCGAACTCACCGACCTCTGCCTCTTTACCGAAGCCCGCTATACGAGGCACCCCTCGCAGGCCGACCGGCACACGCCGTTCCAGGACCACCCGATGTCTCTCGAACACTTCCCCTCCGGCTCCATCGTGGGGCCGCCGGCCGTCGTGCGGCGAGGAAACTAGCATGGGCCGCATCGATAAGCAAAAAAACATCCTCGACTTCACCCTCTCGTCGCTGCTGCGGCGAAAAGGCAGGAACCTCTCGCTTGCCCTCGTCTACACCCTCATCGTCTTCACCCTCGGGTCGGTGGTCCTGTTCACCCAGGCCATGAAAAAGGAGGCCTCGATCATACTGCGGGACACCCCCGAGATAGTGATTCAGAAAATGGTGGCCGGGCGCCACGACCTCATCCCGGTGAGCTACATCGACAAGATCGTCTCGATCAGAGGGGTCGGCTCGGTGAGCGCGCGCTTGTGGGGATACTATTTCGACACCACGTGCGGCGCCAACTATACCCTTGTGGTCCCGAAAAACCAGGAGATCACTCCCGGGGAAATAGTCATCGGGCGGGGCATTGCACGGGAGCGGCAGTCCGAGGAGGGCGATGAGCTTTCCGTGAAGGCTTTTGACGGAGAGGTGATGACCTTTACGATAAAACAGGTGATGTCATCCGAATCCGAACTCGTGGCATCCGACCTGATGCTGCTGCGCGAAGCCGATTTCCGAAGACTTTTCGGGATTCCCGAACAGTATGCCACCGACCTCGTTCTCAATGTCGCAAACAGGAAAGAACTTAACACGATCGCCTCGAAGGTCGTCCAGATACTCCCCGACACCAGGCCGATCCTGCGGGATGAGATACTCAGGACCTACGACGCGGTCTTCAACTGGCGCGGCGGACTGGTTTTCATCGTTCTTGCGGGGGCGATCTTCGCGTTCATCATCCTGGCCTGGGACAAGGCCACCGGGCTTAGCGCCGAAGAAAAAAAGGAAATCGGGATACTCAAGGCCATAGGCTGGGATACCTCGGATGTGCTCCTCATGAAGTTCTGGGAAAGCTCCGTGATTTCCCTGTCGTCCTTTTCCGTGGGAATACTGCTCGCCTACCTGCACGTATTTCTTTTCTCATCGTCTCTTTTCGAACCGGTGCTCAAGGGCTGGTCCGTGCTCTACCCGGCTTTCAAACCGGCCCCGTTTATCGATTTCTATAATGTGGCGATCCTGTTTTTCATTACCGTGCTGCCGTACACGGTGGCGACGATAATCCCGTCCTGGAGGGCGGCGATAATCGATCCGGACGCGGTCATGAGATGAGGGCGGTCCCGGATAAGGGCAACCAATTCAACCAACAAAGGAGGATGCGGGATGAAAAGATTGACGGTCGGACTTATTTTTTGCTTTGTTTTCGCTTCGGTGGCAGTTTTTGCGCAGACGCATTCGCACCAGGGCTCCGATGCATGCGGGTACTGCGGAATGGACAGGCAAAAATTCGCTCACAGCGCCATGCTGATCGAATACGAGGACGGCAGCGCGGTCGGCACGTGCAGCATCCATTGCGCGGCGGTGGACCTTGCCCTCAGTATCGACAAGACGCCCAAGAAGATGACGGTCGGCGATTTGAACACCAAAAAACAGATCGATGCCGAGGCGGCCTGCTGGACCCTGGGAGGCGACCAGCCGGGCGTGATGACAAAAAGGGCCAAGTGGGCCTTCGAAAACAAGGCCGACTGTGAAAAATTCGCAAAGGAGCACGGCGCCGCGATAATCTCCTTCGACGATGCGATGAAAGCCTCCTACGAGGACATGTATGCGGATACGAAGATGATCCGTGATAAGCGCAAGATGAAGCGCCAGCAGCAACAACAGCAACAGCCGGAGGTCAAAAAATAGGCGGCCATGAAACATACCCGGGTTATCATTCTGCTGGTTTTTGTCCTGTGTTCGGCCGCGTTCGCGGCCGGACCGGTCAAACCCAAGGCGACCGACAAGTGCCCGGTTTGCGGGATGTTTGTCGCCAAGTATCCCGATTTTGTCGCCGAATTCATATTCAAAGACGGTTCCTACGCCGTTTTTGACGGCGCCAAGGACATGTTCAAGTACTACCTCAACATGGGAGCATACGACGCCTCCAGGAAAAAGGAGGACATCGAATCGGTATACGTGACCGACTACTACAGCCTGGGCCTGATCGACGGGCTCAAAGCCCGCTATGTCATCGGAAGCGACGTTACCGGACCGATGGGGGCCGAACTCATCCCCTTTGAAAAAGAGGAGGACGCCACCGAATTCACCACCGATCACGGCGGGAAAAAACTGCTCGGTTTCCACGATGTGACCCCTGCTGTGCTGAAACCCCTTGATTGAAGGAAGGTGGATGGTAGATGTTGGATGGTGGATGTCGGATGTTGGATGGTGGATCCCGTCATTCCGGCGGAAGCCGGAATCCAGCGGGGCCGCCGGCCTTTGGCCTGTTTGAACGCAGAATTCTGACTTTGAATTCAGATACGAGCACGCAGAATCGGACATCCAGTACCCGACATCCAATATCCGACATCCGATATCCGATATCCACCATCCGTCTCCGAGGCCCCAATGATTGAACTCAACCAGGTCGGGAAAGTATTCAACGCCGGAAAGCCCAACGAGTTCACGGCGCTGCGGGAGGTGAGCCTGACCGTCGAGGCCTTCAGGACCACTGTGCTCAAGGGGCCGAGCGGGTCGGGCAAAACAACGCTTCTGAGCATCCTCGGGTGTATGGCGCGGCCCACCTCGGGAAGGATGATGCTCGGGGACCGGGAGATCACGAGTCTTCCCGAAAGGTTTCTTACCGAGATCAGGCGCGGGACCTTCGGCTTCATTTTTCAGCGGTTCAACCTCATCCGGGGCATTACGGCGCTGGAAAATGTCATGCTGCCCGCCTTCCCCAACGGGGAGAAATTCTCCGCGATGAAAGAACGGGCCAAGGGCCTGCTCGACCTCTTCAATATTTCGTCCAAGTCGAAGTCGAAGGTGGAATGGCTCTCGGGGGGCGAAGTGCAGCGGGTGGCCATTGCGCGGGCCCTCATAAACGACCCCGAGATCATTGTCGCCGATGAACCCACGGCCCACCTCGATACGAAACTGTCCGTCGAGTTCATGGAAATCATGAAAGGCCTGAAGGAAAAAGGGAAGACGATACTCATGGCGAGCCACGACCCGATCGTCTACGAGTCCGGCAGCATCGACCGTGTCGTCGAGATGCGGGACGGGATAGTGATCAGATGATTTTCTACCCCTCGGTGCTCGCCCTTCTCTGCGGGTCGTTTCTGACTCTCGCGATCCTGCTCTACGCAAACTGGTACGGCATACAGATCCTCAAGAACTGGGACATCCGAAGCGGGAGCGAACTCCAGCTCGCCCTCGAGCGGCGCACCTACCTGATATCGACCATCATGGCGTACGCCTTGGGTTTTCAGCTCCTGTCGTTTTTTCTTTTCATCTTTACCGCGGATCACCTCGCCGCCCTGTTTGTTGGCGCGATGTGCGCCGCGGGGAGCCTCAACGTGAATATGTGGGGCTACCCCACACTGGTCCTCAAGGTCGTGAATTTTCTGGCCGCCGGGGTCTGGCTGGTCGTCAACGCCACGGACAACAGCGCCTGCGACTACCCGCTGATCAGGAAAAAGTATGCCCTGCTGCTGCCGATCACCGTTTTGATCGGTGTCGAGACGATCCTCCAGGCTGCTTATTTTTTGCAGATGAAACCCGATATAATAACCTCGTGCTGCGGGACCATGTTTTCCTCCGCATCGGGGGAAAGCACCCAGCTCGTCCAGTTTTCCTGGAAAACCACGGCCACCCTCTTCTACTTCGCCCTGGCCCTTACCCTGGCTTCCGGCGTCTACCTCTATTTGCGGCAAAAGGGAGCGTACCTTTTCAGCATTTTGAACGCCGTTCTTTTTCCATTGTCCATCCTGGCCCTTATCTCCTATATTTCCCCGTACATCTACGAGCTGCCGGCGCATCACTGTCCTTTCTGCGTTCTGCACGGCGAGTACGGGTTTGTGGGCTATCCGCTCTACCTGGCGTTCCTGGCCGGAGGGGTGACGGGACTGGGTGTCGGGGCGATCTCGCCCTTTAGCCGGGTCGAGAGCCTCAAGGACACCCTTCCCCGAATCCGAAAGGAACTCACCCTGGCCTCCCTTCTGGCCTGGACCGCCGCCCTTGCGATCAGCTCGTGGGGGATTCTCTTCTCGAACCTGCGGATGTAACGGAGGACGGAAGACAGAGGACAGAGGACGGAGGACAGAGGTGGGAAGGGGCGGGTCGGATGAGAGAAGATTAAAAAGGAAGGCTCGGCAAGCGGGAGCATTAGCGGATAAGCGACCGCCTTCGCAGCCTTCTGTCCCCTGTCCTCCGTCTTCCGTCCTCTGTCCTCGGTCTTCCGTCCCCCGTCTTCCGTCCTCCGTCCTCCGTCTTCCGCTGCTCGAATGGTTCGAGAAGAACCGCAGGGACCTCCCCTGGCGCGCCGATTACACTCCTTACCGGGTTTGGATATCGGAGATCATGCTCCAGCAGACCCAGGTGAAGGCTATGCTTCCCTTCTACGCCCGGTGGATGGACAGGTTTCCGGACGCGGCCTCGATAGCGGGCGCGCCCGAGGACGAGGTGCTTCGCTATTGGGAGGGCCTGGGCTACTACGCGCGGGCGAAGAATATCCAAAAGGCCGCCCGGATCATCGTATCGGAGTTCGCAGGAGAAATTCCGCGCGATTTCGACTCGGTGCGAAAACTGCCGGGTGTTGGCCGCTACACCGCCGGTGCGATCATGAGCGTCGCCTTCAACGCCCCCTATCCGGCGGCGGACGCCAACGCGGCGCGGGTTTTCGCCAGGATATTCGACATTTCCCATCCATCCGGCTCGAAGGAATTCCGGGAGGCCGTATGGCGGCACGCCGCCGAGGCCTTGCCCGAAGGGCGCTCGCGCGACTTCAACCAGGCCCTCATGGACCTCGGCTCGATGGTGTGCCTCGGCAGGGGACCGGTCTGCGTGGAGTGCCCGATCAGCCGGTGCTGCGGGGCTTTCCGCGCGGGAACCGCCGCAGTGCGGCCGGTAAAGCGAGGAAAAAAGCCGGCCACCCCGCTGGTAAGGTCAATCGGCGTCCGGCTTCGCAATGGGAAGGTGCTGGTGCGGAAAAGGCCCGCGGCGGGTCTCATGCCCAACCTGTGGGAATTTCCCGGAGGCGAGGCGCGGGACGGTGAAACCCCGGAAGACGCGTTGCGGCGCGTTTGGCTCGAAGACTTCGGCATTCGCCTCGGGACCCTGCGCGACCTTGCCGTGATAAAGCATTCTCACACATCTTTCCGGGTGACTCTCCATGCCTTTTTGTGCCGTGGCGAGGGCGTTTCGCGGGCATGTCCCGAAAATGGCGACCGGACGCGGTGGGTTGTCCCCGGCGACCTGGAAGCCCTCGCGTTTCCAACGGCCCACCGGAAGGTGATACGGGCCCTCGCGCAAAGACTGAACGGACCGCCGCCGGATTCGCCGGCCGGTTTTCAAGTGTGATGCTTCGCTCATTCATGGATATTTGACTGCGAGTAAGCCGCTAAAATCGTCATTCCAACGGCAACCGGTAAAATCGTCATTCCGGCGCAAGCCACCAACAATCGTCATTCCGGCGAAAGCCGGAATCCAGCGTATTTTTAGCATGTTAGAGCATAAAAGCCCTGGATTCCGGCCTCCGCCGGAATGACGGGCGTGACTTTTGAATTGACGTTTGAATTATCGAGGAACGTAGCAGACCCTAATCAAGGGGCAAACGCACATGAAAATAACGAGTGAGATTTTCCAGGTCGGAGGCGGCACGCTCACCGCCCCCGAGGATGCGGCGATTTACCTGATCAAATTCGGGGAAGAATGCGCCCTCGTGGACGCCGGGTGCGGAAACGGCACGGAGAGGCTGCTCGCAAACATCAGGAAAATCACCGACCCCGCCGCTATAAAGTACCTCCTCATCACCCACTGCCACTTCGACCATACGGGCGGCGCGGCCGAGCTCAAGAAGCGGCTCGGGCTTGAGACCGTCGCGCACAAACTCGAGGCCCCCTACCTGGAATCCGGGGACAACCGGGTAACCGCCGCAAGCTGGTACGGCTCGGTGCTGAAGCCTTTCACGGTGGACAGAAAACTCGCGGGAAAAAGAGAGGAAATCCTTCTCGGCGGCAGGAAGATCGAGGCCGTTCACGTTCCCGGACACTCGCCGGGGTCGGTGGTCTTTGTGGTGGAATCGGACGGCCGGAAGGTTGTTTTCGCCCAGGACGTTCACGGCCCGCTGGACGCGAGCCTGCTCTCGAACCGCAAGGACTACCTCGCGAGCCTGAAGGTGCTTCTCGATATGGGCGCCGACATCCTGTGCGAAGGGCACTACGGGGTCTACCGGGGCAAAGACGAGGCGGCGGGGTTTATCCGGCAGTTCCTTAAGTCCGCCTGACCGTTCAAGAACATGCGAGATGTGGGACGGACCGGGACTGTTTCCCCAAGTGCAAAAAATTGCGGCAGGTGTGGCCAAGACAAAGCGGGTGACTCCCCTCCCTCCCAACCTCACTTGCGGCTTCATTGAGCGTTCAAGGTGTGGCCAAAACAGAGCGGGGGACTCCCCTCCCTCGGCGGGAGGGGCTGGGGGAGGGGGTTTTCGGTACCTGAAAATCGGTGCCTGAAAATTCAACACCCCCCGAATCCCTCCCGTCGAAGGGAGGGGGACTTGCGTCCCGCGCAATTGCCGCGCAGCCTGAATATTTCTTTGGGCAACAGCCCGCCTTTCCTACGCCCCCGAATCGTTGTTTAAAACGCCCTTGTCCAGGTGCGCCATTCTCCCCGCTTTTTCCGCCGCCCTCGGATCGTGCGTCACCATGATGATTGTCTTGCCAAATCCACTGTTCAATTGTTCGAGAAGCGCCAGCACCTCGGCGGCCGATGTCTTGTCGAGGTCCCCGGTGGGTTCGTCGGCCACGATCAGCACCGGATCGGTCACAATCGCCCGGGCGATCGCCACCCGCTGCTGCTGGCCCCCGGAAAGCTCCCCGGGGTAGTGCCGCATCCGGTCCCCAAGCCCCACCAGTTCCAGCGCGATCACCGCGTGCTCCCTGCGCTCCCTTCGAGAAAGCGGCCTGAGTTGGAGCGGCAGTTCCACGTTTTCCAGCGCGCTCAAGACCGGCAGCAGGTTGTAGAACTGGAAAATGAACCCCACGTGGAAGGCCCTCCATCGTGCGAGGTCGGTTTCGTTCAGCTCGGATATGGGAGTGCCCGCCACCACCAGCCTGCCCGAATCGGCCCGGTCGAGACCCGCGATCAGGTTGAGCAGCGTCGTTTTCCCCGACCCCGACGGCCCCATCAGCGCAAGGAACTCCCCCTCGCGCACGTCGAGGTTGATGCCGTAGAGCACCTCCACCCTTTGCGCGCCGCGCACATAGGACTTGTATATATCTTGCGCGACCACGATGAAATCGCCCGAGCCGTCCGCCATCTGAAAAACAACCCCTAAAACCCTACGAAACCCCCGGTCCCTATTCCGCAATCTCCACCCGCTCCCCCGACTTGAGCCCGGCCGGGGGTTTGAGGATGATCCTGTCCCCGCTTTGGACCGGCGGGCCGAGGACGAGATAGTCGCCCATGAACCTGGGTTCGTTTACGGGTATCCATTCCGCCTTGCCTTCGACCACCCGGAAAATCCCCCGCCCTCCCCCGGACGCGAGGGCGTCTTTGTGGACGGCAAGCACCGGCTGGTTCTCATTTTCGGAGAGCTTGCGCGAAAGGAAGGCCGCTTTTGCGCTCATTTCCGGCAAAACGCGCGGGTCCAGGACGTCGAGGCGCACCTTGACCATGACCGTTCCCCGCGTGCGGTCGGCGGTGGGGACGATCATGTGCACCCTGCCCGCAAAACGGGTGTTGGGCACGGCGTCGAGCTGGATTTCACAGGGCTGCTCCGGCCGGACCTTGTTGAGGAAGGATTCGGCAACGTCGGCCTGCACCATAAGAGATGACAGGTCGGCCATGGTGACGACCGCCGCCTTGGCATTGGTGGCGGACCCGAAGGGGGCGACAACTTCGCCGACGTCGGCGTCCTTGGTGAGAACGACCCCGTCGAACGGGGCGCGGATGATCGTGTATTCGATGAGCACGGCCGCCCGGCGGGACGAAGCTTCGAGGGCCTTGATGGCGGCCCGGGCGGATTCCACCGCGGCTTTTGCCTTGAGAAACCGGTCCTGGGCGTTTTCATAGTCGAGCTGCGCGACCGCCTTTTTCGCCCAGAGATCGGTGTATCGTTTGAAATTGCGCTCGGAGGTCGCGACCTCGATTTCGGCGCGCGCGAGATCGGAGCGGGCAACGCCGAGCTGCGCATCGATCTGCGCTTTTTCGGCCTTGAGGTCGTCATTGTCGAGTCTGGCAATGACCTCGCCCTCCTTTACCCGGCTTCCCTCCTGCACTCCCAGGTAGACGATCCTCCCCGTGCCCTTCGACGCAACGGCGGCCTTCCTCTGCGCGACGACATATCCGCTGGCGTTGAAATCGGTTATCACCTGGGACGGGTAGACCAGGCCCGCCGATGAGGCCCGCACCGACGTCGCGGGATTGAGCAACCCCTTCCCGAACAGCAGGGCGCAAACGACCAGCACCACGGCAACGACCAGGACCCAGACGATCCTTCTCTTCCTGGAGGCAATGGAAAATCGCCCCGAATCGGCTATTTTCAGTTTCGAGATTTTTTCCTCATTCATCACGTTATCACCGCGTCTGGTGGCGTCCGGAGGGAATCGGTCCGAGTTCCCGGGCGGGCCGGATACAACTTTCACTACCGCACGGGGGGCTTTTATGCATAGCTTGACAGAGCACGACAAATCCGATAAGTCAGACCGCCAGGCAGTATTCGACTAAAAACTTGAGCCGCGCTCATTTTTGTGCCGGGCCGCCCGAACGGGCATCCCCCCCCGTCCGGCTATATACCGCGCTCTTCGCCTCGATGGCAATATGTTCCTCAGTTTGACCAGGAGTGCCGATGTTTTTCCTCAAGCCGATTTCGCGCCGAAAATTCATCTCGCTCGCCGGGGCCGCCGGCGCGGGTCTTGTCCTCACCGGATGCCCCGGCGCCAATAAGGGTGAAACCGGAACGGCGATCGAGCTTCTGGACCGGCAGCACGGGATATTGCGCCGGGCCGTCTCGATTTTGGAAGAGGTAAAGGGTGGAATGGACGCGCGCATGGACCTCCCCCCCGAGATCATCCAGGGGACCGTCGAGGTGGTGCGCCGGCTCGTGGTGGACTACCACCAGAAGATGGAGGAAAAATACATCTACCCCCCCTTCGACACGGCCAAAAAGATGGGCGGACTCGTCGGGGTGCTCCGCGAACAGCACGAGGCGGGTGCGCAACTGACGGAAATCCTCGGGCGGCTCGCGGCCGGGTTTTCGGCAAGGGACCTCGAAAAACGCCGCACCATGGGAAGCGCCATCCACCAGTTCGCCCGCATGTACCGCGCGCACGCCGACAGGGAAGACACCCTGCTCTTTCCGCTGCTGCGCCAGGTGGTTGCCCCCGGGGCGTTCGCCAAATTGGACGAGGCCTTCCTCAAAGATGACGGGCAGTTCATGGGGCAAAACGGGTTCGATGAGGCCGTGCAAAAGCTTGCCGGCCTCGAAAATGCGCTCGGAATCGGAGACCTCGCGGCCTTTACCCCGCGCATGGAGGAACTGCGTTGATCTCGAACGATACCCGCCCCCGGGAACGGTAATGCCCATCCAGGCGCCGCTGCTCGTGATCGCCGCGGCCAGGGAGATGAGCGTCATCCTGGCCGCGCTTACCGGCTGGCGGTTCAAGAGCGAGGGATTCGGGCCGCTCCGGACCGCCTGGGCGGTGCTCATATTTTTGGGGATTGTGCTCATTTCCGTTGCGGGATGACCGGTAAGGGCAAGGGACCCACCGCGGAGACGCGGAGAAATCGCTTGGGAGCGGCCCGTGCGCCGAGGCGGGGGAACGGCGGAGGGGCATCACTGCTCCTCGATCGCCTGTCCACGGGAGCTGAATGAAATCCCCTGCTGAAGCGCGGTGCTGATCATAATGGTTTCAACGATGGGCTCGGTCACCTCTGCCCGCGATTTCCATTTGACTATGAAATTAGCCCCGGACCCGCCTTTCTTATCAGACTCTTTCACAACGTAATCAACGGAGCCCATCGGACGCAACGTCATTTCTTTTTCCAGGTAGCTTGTGAGAAGTTTTCCGTTTGTATCGAAATACTGAACGGAAAGAAGGGTGATCGGGCTGGCCGGATCGGTGTTACGAATGCTCAGCGTGACGGTCAGATAGAAGGGCGCCTCTCTGTCTCCGTGGTAAATGTGCGAATAGGCCGGCACATATACGCTCTGCCCCCGGATTCGCCTGACAACAGATGCGGCGGGATCGGGAAAGGCGAGTAACAATGCCGCGCAGGTCACGGAAATAAGAATTATAAGCAATTTTGCATGTTTCATAATAATCTCCCATTTTATGGTTGAGCCGGGATGGCCGCTAAGTAAAGTAAGGTTTTTCCAGGCGCTTCAAAAGATTTCTTTTCATCCAAGGGCGCCCTTTGCGTCACGTTGAGCCTGGCGAAGCCGCCCAATTCTCAAAATCCCCGCACTGTTCATGGCCCCCTATCACGGCAATGAAATCTCCCGACGCAAAACGGAATTCGGGGCCGGGATTTGGGTGAAAAACGGGACCTCGCATCACCCCGACCACAGAGACGCCTGTCCGGGTGCGTATGCCGAGTTCTCCAATGGTGTTGCCGTTCAGTACACTGTCGCGCTCCAGTGACAACCAGTGCAACTCCAGGACATTCGCGGCGCTCTTGAGCCGAGAAATCATTTTGTCTTCACCGTCGTTGAGCGAGGCGTAGATCTCGCGGCGCACGGCATCGACATGGCGCAGTACTTGAGTTGCCGGAATATGAAGGCGGACCAGCGCCTGTCGCGCCATCTCGAGACCCGCTTCCATTTCGGGCAGGACCACTTCAGAAGCGCCCTTTTCAAACAAAGCCTTCATCTGATCGATCCCGGCGGCCCTTGCAACTATTTCCAGGTCTGGATTGGCTGATTTGGCCTTTTCAACGACCAGTTGGGCGACAATAATGGCAGGAATGGTCACCACGAGCAAGCGGGCCCTGTCGATAGCCGCCGCTTCCAGGACCACGGGCTGGCTCGCATCCCCGTAGATCACCGCAAAACCGGCCCCCTTGGTTTTCTCGATTGCATAATAATCGAGTTCGATAATTACAGACGGGACCCCGATATTTTGGAACATATGCGCGAGTTGCCGCCCTGTTCGCCCGCCGCCCGCAATCACTACATGGTTATGGAGTCCCGATTCGGGAAAATTGACAGTCTCCAGGGGCTCGCGCTTGAACCATCGTTTTTTAAGGGAATACAGCGGCACGGTAAGACCCGAAACGAATGGGGTCAGCACCATGCTGATAACGGCCGCGCTGAGCACCAGCGAGTACATCTCGTTGGAGATCGACCGGGTGCTCAGCCCGATTCCGGCCAACACGAACGAAAACTCCCCGATCTGAAAAAGTCCGAGTCCAACGGCGAGCGGGACTACATTGCCGTAACCAAATAACCGGGTCAACAGCGCGAATATTGCTCCCTTTCCCAGGCCAACCAAGACCACCACAAGAAGAATCTGCTCCCATCGAGCAGCCAGAAATGCGGGGTCCAGCAACATACCCACCGAAGTGAAGAAGAGCAGCCCAAATATGTCCCGCAGCGGGATGATTTCGCTCAAGGCCTGGTGGCCGTATTCGGACTCGCTCAGAACCATGCCGGCCGCAAACGCTCCGAAAGCAAACGAGAGCCCGGATAAGTAGGTTGCATAACCAACTCCGAGGCCTATCGCGGTGATGGAGAGCAGAAAAAACTCGCGTGAATTCCACCTTGCTATGTAAGCCATCACGCGGGGGAAGAGTCGGGTGCCCAGAAGGACTATTCCGATAACAAAGACCGCCGCCTTCAGGGCGGCTATTCCCAGCAGAGGAAACCCGGTTGCGGGGTCGCTCAGCTTCGGCAAAATGATCATGAACGGCACAACCGCCAGGTCCTGGACGATGAGCATGCCGATCATTACCCTGCTGGAGAGCGTGCCCATCCAGCCCTGACTCATGAGAGTCTTCAGGATGACCATGGTGCTGGATAGAGAGATCAAGGCCCCCAACCAGATCGAACTTACCCAATCCCAGCCCAGGGACCTCCCGATCGCGACGCCTAACGCGGTGGTGAGCAGCATTTGCAGGGGAGTACCCGCTAAGGCAATAGCCCGGACCGGCTTTAGCTGCTTGAGGGAGAACTCCAGCCCCAGCGCGAAGAGCAGGAGGGCAACACCGATTTCGGCCAGCAATTCGATGTTGTGAATCTCGGAAACCGTGACTCCGCCGGTATGAGGCCCAACGACGACTCCCGCCAGAATGTAGCCCAGAATCAGCGGCTGCTTCAATTTCAGCGCGACAAAGCCCCCAATGAGGGCCGCAACGATAATGATCACAATGTCGGATGCTATTCCCATTTATATTTTCTCTGCTAATTCGGTTATCGGCGCCGGATTTTGCCCTGCCCGCCGAACCTGCCCCTCTTGATTGCAATCTCACGGCATTTGCTTTAACAGCGTGCGCGCGAGGTCTCTTTTGCCTTGTCTTTGAAAACGATCATCTTTTGTACCGCGAAGCTCAGGAAGAAAAGAAGCGTCTCGGCTGTCACCTTGGAGACCATGATGTTCCAGTGCCAGACAGAGGTGGCGATTGGGCCGGAACAGATCGCTCCCGGCGCGGCGGTCGCGGTCTGCCGGGAGAACGTGTCAGATCCGGATGATGACGATTACCCTCCATTCCCGCCTCCGATTGGCCTCTAAGGAGGCTAGAAAAAATAACATGTACACTTTTGTGGTTGTTTGGTTTTGAATAGCTTTGGTTATGTTCAAGTTAATTCTGCTAGGATCTGAAAAAGGCTATTAAAACCATTACTTGCATGCCATGGCGTGATTCTGTAATCTGATCTCAGTCTTGACGCAAGTAACCATAGTGTTCAAGTTATTTTTTCTAGCCTCCTAAGAACGGAATTGGTTCAGTTCATGTCCCGGGCAAGGCCCAGGTTATTCCTGGCCCGCTCGAATCCCGGGTCGATCTCAAGGGCGCTCGTGCAGGCTTCGATTGCCTTTTGCCTCTCACCCAGGAGCGTATATGCGCTGCATATATTATTGTAGGCCGGAGCGTAATCGGGCTTGACCCTCAGGGCTTGACTCGCGGCCTCGATGCATTTTTCGTAGAGCTTGTTCTGATGGTACACCAGGCTCAGGGTGAGGAAATTCTCGGCGGTCGGATCGTTTAAGGTCATTAGTTCCTGGACCCGAACGGGATCATCCCGGCTTAGAACGAGCAATTGGCAGGTCTTGGCGACGGGATCATCGGGGCCGACCCTCAGAGTATCCGCCGCGATGGATGAGAGCGCCCCCCAGTTGCGCTGCCGCGCATGAATTCGCATAAGGAGATATCTCGACTCCGTGAAGCCGGGGCTCAGCGCGATTGCTTTTTCGAGAAACGAAACCGCTTCATTTGTTCGATTCCGCGCGTTCAGGAACCGGCCATAATAATGATGGGCGCCGTAAAAATTCCTGTCGCATACCAGGGCGCGTTTGAAGTGCTCTTCCGCGGCCTCGTGGTTTCCCATGAGATCCAGGGCAATGGCTGTATTGACGTGCAGGTAGGCATAATCGGGGGCAATTGCGAGCGCTTTTTGGAAATAACCGAGCGCCCCGCGGATGTCCCCCCTGCTCATCAGGCTAAGGCCGTAGTTCATGAGTCCCCGGGCATTTCCCGGATTTTTTGTGATAACGTCGAGCCAAAGACTCTCTTCGCTCTTCCACACCTTGTTTCTCTGATGCGCGCCATATCCGTGGCCTGCCAGCACCGCCGCGACGAGCACCACGGCACAGGCCTTGACGACGATGCCGCGGCCCGGGAGGTCCGCGCATCTCTCGGCGGCAAGACAGACGATCCAGGAGGCGGCCATCGCGAGGCCTATAAACGGGAGAAACATCCTGTGGTCGTTCATCACCTCGGCCAATGGGACCACGCCGCTCGATGTGGGCAGCACTCCCAGGAAAAACCAGAGCAGGCCGAAGGAGATGGGCCGCATCCGTTCCTTTCGGGAGGCTGCAAGGGCCGCCGCAGCTAAAATGAGGATGAAAAGCGCTCCGGCAAGGACCCGGTCGTCGAAGGGGTTTCCAATGGGCCCCCAGTCCGTGTCGGCGCTAAGGCCGAATGGAAGAAGAAAACTGTTGAAGTAGTGAACTATAACAAACGGCTGCGCCAGGATATATTCAAGTCTCGAGGTGGTGCTCGGGGTATAAGTCCCGGGGATCATGAATAATGAGAGCAGGGTCAGCCCGAGGCATACGGCGCAGGACGGGGCGGTCATGACCAGGGCATCTTTTAGCTTGCCCCGGTTCGAGGCCCCGAGGACCCCGGTAAGGGGGATCCCTTTCTCGAAAAGGAGAATATAGGCCAGGAGAAGCGGCGGGAAGACGATCGAGCTCTCTTTTGTGAGCATCGCCATGCCCGCGGGGACCAGGTAGAGGCAATACTTTCTCCATGCCGGCCGCGCCATGAAGAGCAGAAGGGCGGCCGACATGAACAGCGTGGACAGAAGATCGGACTGGGCGCTTATGTAGTTTACCGTCTCCGCGTTGGCCGCGTGAAGGACATAAAAGGAGCTGCCAAAAAGCGCCGCATACCGATTGTCTTGTGATGGACGGGCAATAGTGAATATTTTTTGAAAGAGAAAAAAAAGAAGCGACCAAAGCACCATGTGGGAGAAAAAGGAGAATACCTGAAAACCCGGCGGGCCCCCATTTCCCGCCCGGTACTGAACCGCGAAAAGCGCCGTCAGAAGCGGGCGGTAGGTCTGATTTGCGGGCAGCGCGCTGAAGGTTGTCGCATCCGTAAAGAACCCGGGAATGTTCCCGAGGCTCCTGATATTGATGTTCTGCTCGATCACATGGCTGTCGTCGAAATGAAAGCCGTTTCCAAAATGATTGGAGTAGGCGAGGATGACACCCACCGCCAGGATAGATGCGGTCAGGCAGAAAAGGCCGTTTCTTTTCATTACCCTTGCTTTCCGGGCTTACAGTCCGGTCGGGCGGGTACGGGCATTATCGGGCCGGCCGGGGCGGGATCGCCGAACGCCGAGCGCCTGGCGATTCTTCACCTGCCGCGACTATCTCCTCGGGGGCAGCCCCGCGCGACCAGCCAGCCGCTTCCGCCTCGGCTGCCGGGACCGTGATCGGAATCCGCCCAGTGCGCGACCGCGACCGTACGATCCGGGTTATCAATCGAACCGGCCGGCCGAGTCTGAGATTGCCGGGATTTTCAACACAGGCCCTTAAAACTTCGTGACGGTGCTGTTGTCGTTATTTGTCACCCAGATATTCACACCGTCGAAGGCCACACCCGATGTAACACCACCGGTGGTATACGCCCCCACAAACGACCCGTCGCTTGCCTTAAGCTTCGTTACAGTATTGCCCGCCACACTGAGGACCCACATATTCGTCCCGTCGAAGGCTATATTTGTGGGGGTATGTCCGACAGAATACGTTCCCACCACGGACCCGTCACTTGCCCTGAGCTTGGTTACGGTATCGTCCGAGGAACTTACCACCCACATATTTGCCCCGTCGAAGGCTATACCTAATGGGTGTTGCCCCACGGGATAGAAGCCCATCACCGCCCCGTCGCTCGCCCTGAGTTTCGTTACAGTGTTCCCGGCGCTATTCGTCACCCAGACATTTGCCCCGTCGAAGGCTATAGCGTGTGGAGAGCTGCCGACTTCATACACACTAATATGGGCCCCGTCGCTAGCCCTTAGCTTCGTTACGAGGTAGATGCCGGGGTTTCCGTTTGCCACCCAGATATTTTTCCCGTCGAAGGCTATACCTTTTGGGAAATTCAGGATCGTGCCCGCGGGCCCATACGTCCCCACCAACGACCCGTCGCTTGCCTTGAGCTTTGTTACACTGTTGGATGAGGAATTTGTCACCCATATGTTCGAGCCATCAAACACCACGCCCGAAGGGTTGGATCCGACTGAATATGCGCCCACCACCGATCCGTCGCTTGCCTTGAGCTTTGTTACGGAATCAGCGCAGGGGTTTGCCACCCACATATGCGCCCCATCGAAGGCAATGCCGGCGCCACATGCTTTTGACATAGTATATGAAAGAGTCTGGTTCGCATCATACCAGCGCAGCACGGCGACTTGAAGAGGGTTCAGTCCCGCTCCCGCGCTCCCCGTTGATCCAGGTGGGCCGGTAGCCCCGGTGGCGCCGGTTGCGCCGGCGGTTCCGGCAGGTCCCGTTGCCCCGGTGGCGCCATCCACCCCTTGCGGTCCCGTCTGGCCGGTTGCGCCGGGCGTTCCAGCCGGTCCCGTGGGGCCGACAGCGCCCGCAGACCCTTGGATGCCTTGAGGTCCAACCGGTCCGGTACTGCCTGTTAGTCCCGTCGGTCCCGTAGCACCCGCCGGTCCCGTAGCACCCGCCGGTCCCGTACTGCCTGTTGGTCCTACCGGTCCCGTAGCGCCGGCCGGTCCGGCGCCGCCCGTAAGTCCCGTGGCTCCCTTGGCGCCCGTGGCTCCCTGGATGCCTTGCGCTCCGGCCGGTCCCGCACTGCCTGTTTGTCCTGTCGGGCCTGTGGCGCCGGCGGGTCCGGTGCCGCCCGTAAGCCCCGTGGCTCCTTTCGCGCCCGTCGGCCCCTGGACGCCTTGCGGTCCTGTTGCGCCAGTGGCGCCCTTGGGCCCTTGGGGACCTCGCGGTCCGGTCGGTCCAGGGGCTCCCACATAGGTAAAACGAAGCCCCACGACCTTGACGTATGATACAAATGCGGAGCGCGGACTGAAGAATATCGTGAAGTTGTTGCCCGCAACAGGAACTGCCGCGGCTACTGCCGCGGTTACATCAATTTCAGTGAGTGCGTTTGCAGACACCGGGACATAGAGATTCATGGCAGAATACGCGCCGCTCGTATAGCTTTGCCCATTACTTCCATCGTTAATTCTTAGATCATAAATAAGACTTAAAGCCCTTGACGACAGTATTACAACTTTTGCAGCGGTGAAAGATGTAATATCGTCGGGTACGCCAAAGCTAAAATGGGCCCTACCGGTACTCGTGACGCCCCAGTTTCCCAAAGTCGTTTGGGTTTCCGATGGCGGCACCCATAATTCGTTCGCCAGAGCGGATATCGCCGAAATCGGCAACAGCAGGGCACTTGCAATCAGAAGAATCATCCGCATTTTCGTGCGTTTCTTCATTTGAATCTCCCTCCTGATACAAGTTTGCAGGTGAGCCGCTCCAAAGTAGAAGGGCGATTTGCGGCGGATCACGCGGCAATAGGCCAGTCATACCACTCCCACAGCATATCAACAACCACTGCGGGCGTCGAATGTCAAGGAAATTCCAGGATTCGAGGGTTCGGTATCAGGCCCGCGAGAACTGGCTGAAATTATCTGAAAATGATGTAAGAACACGGCCCATGCGGGCCTTGAAAGTGCACCTTCGGTGCCGGAAGGGATGCGACAGCAATCGGCGAGAGGATAAAGTCGGGGGGGGGCTGCCGCGAGAATAATAGGCTCATGGCGCATGGAGGCCAATATTCCCCGCCTTCCACGGACCCAGCCCCTGTGGTAACCAATCTCACGCACTCGGTGAATGTTCTTATGACTTGCCGGATGCTTACATCCCGAGCAAGCGGAAGGACATGAAGAGAATGGTCCGGACGTGTTGAATTTTTGAGCGCTCCAAATATCAGGGGCCAGGAGAGAAGAGAAAACACGGAGTCGTTGCTAACCCCGCTTCCAATCGGACGACCTCTGTCGAAACCAACGAGGAGCCGCCTTGCATTCTCTATAGATGGAAGCGTTGCATCCCTTCTTGCGCGCGGGCTCGTGTAAGACCGGGCTTCACCGAGCGGGACGGAAGTGGCTCTTTGATATCCTTCATAGTATGCCTGAATTTGCACCGGCGGCATTTGGATACGGGACGGCAGGCAATCACAGCTCCCTGGTTATCCAGGATGCCACGGCGGAAAGAACCGACCTTTCCGAAAGTTCGGAAAAATTATCGCAACCCGAAGCCGCCCAACCTTTCAATGTCACTGTTGATTCATTGGGGCACGCGAAAAAAGCACAGGGACAGGGCACGCCGGAACTTATGCAAGCCGTAGGCCGGGGAGATTGGTGCAAGCACTGCCGCCACAATCGGCCTTCGCCCCCACGACGAGCAGCGGGAAGCCATAAAGAACCCGAATGCGCCCATTTTCCAACAGGTCACGGGGTGAGAGTCTGTAGGTATGCCCGTACAATCCGGCAATTTCGGATCTCCGGGAGCGCCACCTCCCGCGACACCGTTATCCAGCGCTCACGATAGATTGCGAAATCCTCCGATTCAAAAATCGGTGGAGCAGTGTTCGCGGGAGGCCTTGGTCCCCAGACCTTATCCCTGGTCTTGCGATCCAGCAGCAGAAAATGCACCGTTCCGGGCTCGATCACAATCTCTATGGGTTTCAAAAATTTGCCCAGCCCCGAGGGCCAGGGCGCATTGCCGCTGACCACGTATCTGCCGGGTTTGGCATAGACATATGTGTAAGATGAATCCGGAAGCGTCACTACCTTCGTGCCATTCAGCAGCACATCAAGCCCTACTATTCTCCCAACACTCTGATGTGGCCGAAAGATGTATAAGAGCGAATATCCTTCCCTGTTTTCAGCTAAACTCTGAAAATGTTGGCCTTTACTGGGTGCTCCCGCACAACCAACGAGCAACAGGGAAAATACCATCAACGTGAAAAAGAGACGGTTAGCCACTGCTTTCCTCCAAAACGCATTCACAATACCGGCCGGTCACATCCATTAGTGACAAATGTTGTCACCAAGTGACCGCAACGTAATAACTTTCACATTTCATGCAAGTTCGATGTATCGCGTAGTATCGCATAGTATCGCGTGGGATCGCGTAGGATCGCGTAGGATGGGTGGAGCGCCTCGCGCAACCCATCACGCACTCCTGAAGCGATGGGTTGCGCGAGGCGCTCCACCCATCCTACGAACCATCTCCTACGAACTATGCCTTCTTCTGACTTCCGCCGACCCCTCCCGTCGCCTCTCGACGGCAGTGGCACCATGGCAGATCGACAGATCTCCCCGTGTAATGCGCACCCACCTTCACACCTCGCGGGGCGTCGTGATTATACGTCCATGCCTTCCGTACAGGTATCGGGCTTTGAAGAAGTATGCCTTCCGTACAGGTATCAGGCTTTGAAGAAGTATGCCTTCTCACCCGGCATGACCGCCTCGTATGCGATTTCTGTTCGTCGAGCCGGCGCTTTGCCCGCGGCTTCCTTCAGATTCCACCTCGCGATGGACACCCTTGCCGTCCGGCTGAGAGTTCCCCCTGTCGGGCCTGTAGAGGACTTGCACCTCCAAGCGAACGCACCCTGCCGGGCGCACATAAAAAAAGGACCCGGCTTCGCAGCCGAATCCTTGATGTTTTCAACGGGTTGCCGAAGCGGGGACTCGAACCCCGACAGCCGTACGGCCACTAGACCCTGAACCTAGCGCGTCTACCAGTTCCGCCACTTCGGCAAATTGTCTTGCTAAATCAACCAGAATATCGTATTCTAAAAGTCTTTGCCTGTCAAGGCGATTCACAATATTTTTCGGAAGGTGTTCTGTTCTGTATGGAAGTGTTTACGGGTATTGACGCGATTCGGCGCAGGTTTAGAAACCCCGCCCTCACCATAGGAAACTTCGACGGGGTCCACCGCGGCCACCATGCGCTTTTCCAAAAAGTGAAGCAGTGGGCCGAGGAACTCGAAGGGGAGTCGGTGGTCATCACGTTCCACCCCCATCCCATCGAGGTGCTCTTCCCCGGAAAGGCCCTACCCTTTATCACCTCGCACGAGCAAAAGCTCGAACTCATCGCCCAATGCGGCATCGATGTCACCCTGGTCATTCCCTTCAGCCACGAATTTTCGCGCATGTCGGCGCTCGAATTCGTCAAGGACCTGCTCGTGGACAAGATCGGCGTCAAGGCCATCGTTGTCGGCCACGACTACCGCTTCGGGCACAGCCGCGAGGGGGACATGGAGTTCCTCAAGCGCATGGGAAAAGAACACGGTTTTGCGGTCGATACGATTGCCGGCATCAGGATGGACGACACCGTGGTCAGCAGCACCGCCATCCGCCAGTTGATTCTCAAGGGCAATGTCCGAGATGCGAACAGGCTCCTTGGCCGCCTCTTCGAGGTGAGCGGGACGGTCATCGTTGGCAGGAAAAGAGGCGCGGGGCTGGGGTTTCCGACGGCAAACCTGCGCATGCCCGCGCAGGCTTCGCCGCGAACCGGCGTCTATGTGGTCGAGGCCGAAGTCGATGGGAAGACCTACGGCGGCGCCGCCAACCTGGGATATAATCCCACATTCGGCGATACCGACTTTTGCCTCGAAGTCCACCTCTTCGACTTCAATCAGGATATATACGGCAAGCCGATATCCGTCAGGTTCATCGACAGGCTTCGAGACGAGAAGCGGTTTTCGGGGCCCTCGGAGTTGATCGAGCAGATAAAAAAAGATGTGCTGAAAGCGAAGGAAATACTTGGCGGGATGCGCGGGCAAGCCTCGTAATGCCGATGCGCCGTCAAACGGGCGTCATTGCGAGCCCCGGCGCGGGACCCCGGTCCTTGCCCTCAAAAGATTTCTCGCTTGCGCTCGAAATGACATTGTCTAATGTCTGACACTGGATGCCTGACATTTAGTGTCAGACAGCTAATGGTCTAACGGTCTAAGCTCGGTTGCGCGTCGAACCGGGGGGTTTTGTCATCCCGAAACCTCTTATGACGGCCCCGGCCGTGACGACCTTCGCCGGGGCCCTAGACATCGCCGGGCGGACCGGTCTCCTCTCTTTCCACAACCTTGATGATCTTTCCCGGAAGCACTCCTTCCTTGCACACCGCCAGAAGCTTGTCCGTTTCGATCCCTATCTCGACCTCACCTCGCCGAAGCGTCAGGGCGCATCCACCCCACAGGTGGATGTCAACGGCCATTTCAACCGGCTTGCGGCTAAACACGATGAAATCTTCGCCCTCCCGGAATGAAAACTCGATATAAACCGAGTTACCCTTATCGGTTTCGAAAAACCCCTGACCTTCGATCACAGCCGGCTTCACGGAAGCATCCAGTTCTTCTTGCTCTTCGGCTGCAAGATCCAGTGCGGCTCCCGCCTGTTCTCCAGACGGAAAATCCCGGGCCTGCCTCCGCAGATAAGCGGCGAGAACCGGGAGTGATTTCTCGATCGGCGGCTTCATCCTGAGCCCGAACCGTGCGGCCACCTCAGGGTATATTCTCAGAATATTTTGGAAATCGGTTTGCAGATCGGGCGAAAGCTTGAGCATGACATCCCAGAAGTGCGCCAGGAGCGGCCCCAACACCGAACCCACGGTCTCGGCCGGAATAGTTCCCAGGAGCATCTGGTTTCTGTAGCTCCCGGCAAGAAGTTCCGGAAACATATCGAAAATCTCATCCGGGTTCATAGTTTCTTCTCAACAAAACAGGGCCACAACCTCTTCGAAAACGCATCTTCGATGTTCGGCCAAAAGGTACCTGTTCGAGTGTTCCAAACGATTTTCGAAATTGAACTGTCGCTTGAGTTTCAACAAAAAGGGCATTCGGTCTTCACCCTGTAGCCATCCAAAAAGGGTTTTTTCCCACTTTCCGCCCTCGAAGCCGGGCATCCTCGAATCCTCGTTGATAATCTCGCCCCTGACGGTGCGATCGAGCAACTCCCGGAACCTCCTGGTGCAATGGTCAAACCCTTTTCGGCACGGACCCCCGTCATTTGTAATCAATTCGATCGCAAGATAGACGAACCAAACCAGCGTTTTGTACCGCATGATTCTATCCTGATCGCATTTCACCCTGGGACTGTTCCGGGAAAAAAGTTGCATGAAGGCGGCAATATCTTTCGAGCCTTCGGACCTGAGACACCTCCCGAACAGGCATTCCACAATAATTTTGAGAGCTTGGCCCTGATGAGGCACCGTTACTTCATCACGGCAGATTCCCGGCACCATACCGAAACAGTCTTCAAGGACCGCCTGGACGGTTTCGGTTTCTTTGAAAAGGACAAAGTGGCCCCCCTTGATTTCCACCCCGAGCCGTTCGAGTGCATAACACACGAGACGGGAGCGGAAATTGTCTCTAACGGCCACTCCTTGAGCGTCTTCAGGGGTCGCAAGACAGGAGAGCCTGTCCGCGAGCAGGTCCCTGTCTTTTTTCAGAATGTCGGCAAGGGGAGCAAACGAGGGCGTATTATACCAGACCTGAATGTGGTTGTCGATGATCTCATCTATTCCGGTACCATGACCATAGACCAGCATCATTGTGGTCGCCTTCCGTCAACGGTTGCGAAAAATCAGTCCCGACGATTTTCCTTCGGTCCCCGCCATAGCGCTCGCTCCCATTAAGGATTCGCGTGGAGCAGGGCCTTTTGAATTACAGACCCGAGCAGATGTAGTTCCTGTCTGGGAATGTGAACACAGCCGGCCTGAGCGCGTTCGGATTCACCGGGACCGCTTCGAGATTCTCCAATGAGCACGAATGGGATGTTCGGGATTAACTCCCTGGCGATTTCGAAAGCTGCGAGATGGTCCGAGCCGGATAAATGAAAATCGGCATGTCCATCAACAATAATAACGTCAAACTTTTTCCTGAGCAGCGAGGATACGAATTCCGATTCCGATTTTACCAGGGTCGCCTCAAACTCGACGCCCGTTCCGGTCAGTTCGGAGATGACCCTTTTGGCTTCTTCTTCACTACTCCAAAGGTAGAGTACCCGGAGTTTTTCTTTCACAAGCATACAATCGTTGAGAGAAAAGATGCGGACGTCCACACCAAAGTCATGTAGATCACCAACCTGTTCGCGGGCCAGCAAAAACCCGTCAGCCCGTCAAGGAGTCATTCTTATGCTTACGGATAGCCGCGATCATTCGGTCGTTAGGCATCATACGGGCGTGGCGCGCCGGTTCAACACGGCCGACTGGCTGCTGAATAAGGGAGGCTTGTTATGGCCGGTCCGGTCGTCGATCAATCCCGATTCTTTCGGGATAGGGTGGATGGAATTTACACCATAGCCGTTTAATTCACAAGAGTTTTCGCAGGTCGGCAAGAATAAGCCCGTTCATCTAGGCGTCATTTTTATACGTATGAATGGCAGAACATTCGATCATGAAGCATTAACCCAACTCTTCGCGACGGTTCAACGCAGCCGAAAAGCTGTTGAAAAGGAGTGGGTTCGGTATGGCCGGTCCGGCCGTGGATCAATCCCGATGCTGTCGTGATAAGGACTTGTCCGCAAATAACCCGTTTAAGGAACCGCAACATACAAACTTTTACATTTCATGAGTTCGTTCGTGGTTCGTAGTTCGTAGTAGTTCGTAGGATGGGTGGAACGCCCCGCGCAACCCATCGCCTCAG
The DNA here is from genome assembly GCA_049300095.1 of Syntrophobacteraceae bacterium. Taxonomy (GTDB): domain Bacteria; phylum Desulfobacterota; class Syntrophobacteria; order Syntrophobacterales; family Syntrophobacteraceae; genus SbD1. Next base: position 8,061 of record JBAQYM010000052.1, on the reverse strand, counting down.
GAGTGCGTGATGGGTTGCGCGGGGCGCTCCACCCATCCTACGCGATACTGCGCGATACATCGAACTTTCATGAAATGTAAAAGTTTGTACGTTGCGGTCACCAACTGTGAGCACAGCCTCACGGGCTGCCACCCAATCACATACGACAAATTACCCATGCAACTGAAGTTCGACCCGGGTCGTCGAAACCGTCATTCCCGCAGATCCCGAGAGGTATGCGGATCGCTTGCAATTCTGAGCTATGCCACTGGGCAATAGCTCCTAAAATCGCTTCACAGGTTATTTGCGGACAAGTTCCAAGCAGCAATTTTTTGCTCCGGCCGCGTCCCTCGCGGCTGGAAGCCGCTCCCACACATTGGTTTGCGGGTTGGCTCCGGCCGCGTCCCTCCCGGCTGGAAGCCGCTCCCACAGATTGGTTTGCGGGTTGGCTCCGGCCCCGCACTACCCCAAGGTCATTCCGGCGGAAGCCGGAATCCAGCGCCGCCGCCACATCCTCGGACAGGGCTTGAACGCGCACGGAACTTCATTGACCCAATGAAGTTTCATAAGAGGTGTTTTAGGTGTAAATTCAACAGATTGGGACCGATGGAGCCTCTTATCCGACTTCAAAGTCGGAATTCTGCGTTCAAACAGGCCAAAGGCCGGCGGCCCCGCTGGATTCCGGCTTCCGCCGGAATGACGGACGTACCGATCTCCATCCCAATTTCGGTTATCAAGAAGACTTTTTCAGCACCCCGTCAGAGTTTTTAACGCTTCCCGGACGCCCCGGCACGCAGATCGATGGCTTCGCCGGCGGGCTTATAGAGATCGTTCAGTCCGAAAGCCTCCGCAACGGGTTTGAACGTAATGAAACCCTTGTACATGTTGAGGCCGTTCAGCAGTGCCGGCTCGGCGCCGCACGCCGCCTCGACCCCCAGGTCGGCGAGCCGCAGTCCGTACTTGATCGTGCGATTGTTGAGCGCGAAGGTCGAGGTGCGCGCATACGCGCCCGGCATATTGGCCACGCAGTAATGAACGATTCCCTCCTCGATATAGACCGGGTCTCCATGGGTGGTGGGATGCGATGTTTCGGCGCAACCGCCCTGGTCGATGGCCACGTCCACGAAAACGGCGCCGGGTTTCATAATCTTGAGGTGCTCGCGCTTGAGGATCTTGGGCGCCTTCGCACCCGGGATGAGTACGGCCCCGATCACCATGTCGGCTTCCCTCAGGCTCTTGTCCAGGGTGTAGGGGTCGGCGAATATGGGGGAGACGTTTCCCGGCATGATATTGCCCAGGTGCTCGAGCGTATCGAGATTGATGTCGAGCAGTGTGACCCGTGCGCCGAGCCCGGCGGCGACCTTGGCGGCGTTGCTTCCGACGGCGCCCCCGCCGATAATGAGAACGTTTGCCGGAGAAACCCCAGGCACCCCGGTCGCCAGGAGGCCTCGACCGCCGTAGAGTTTTCCGAGGTAGAAAGCGCCCATCAGCGGGGCCATCCTCCCGGCGACTTCGCTCATGGGCTTGAGCAAGGGCAGCGAGCCGTCCGGCTTTTGCACGGTCTCGTAGGCGAGGGCGACGATCTTTTTGTCGAGGCACGCCCGCGTCAGCTTTTCGTCGGCCGCGAAATGAAAATATGTGTAAATGAGTTGTCCGGGCTGCATGAAGTCGTATTCCGAGGGAAGAGGCTCCTTGACCTTGACGATCATCTCGGCCCATTGCCAGACTTCTCCGGCCGTTTCGCATACCTTCGCCCCGGCCGCCAGGTACTGCTCGTCGGGGATTCCGGACCCCGCCCCGGCGTTTGTCTCGACGCAGACCTGGTGCCCTTTTTCAACGTAGAACTTCACGGCCGCCGGTATCAGGCCGACTCGGAACTCCTGGCTTTTGATCTCTTTTGGACAGCCGATTTTCATGTGCCGCGGACCTCCTTTAAAGGTGGGAGGAAGTGCTGAACAGAGCTTGAAAAGACTATATATTCTTCTTATCAGGGGTTACTTTGAACAGGGAACGCAGTCGCGATAATAACACATTAAGGGCCCGGATGCTCTATCCCACACCGTCGGTCCGGCACAAAAATCGAAACCGTTCACCGCAGAGGCGCAGAGAACGCGGAGAAGACCCGAGGATAGGGTTGAGAGGATTTAGAAACGAAGACTGTTTTCCCATCCTGATCCTTTTTCCTTGTTCCCACGCGGGACGGGTTGTTGCCCAAAAGGATGGCGACTCATCGCGGGAGACAGTCCAAACAACCCGACACCCGGTGGGAGCGGCTTGTAGCCGCGATGGACGTGCCGGCGCGACGAAATCGTAAGCTCCGGGGCCTCGCCATGGCAACCCACATCCTTAGCCGTCGCTCGTCCATCGCGGCTACAAGCCGCTCCCACCGGGTGTCGGGTTGTTTGGACTGTCTCCCGCGATGAGTCGCCATCCTTTTCGGCAACAGCCCCGGGAGCATGGGAACGAGAAATGGCTTTCCCTCCGCGCCCTCCGCGTCTTCGCGGTGAGCGATTAGCAAAAATCCCGTCGGCAAACACCCGCTTCCACTCTTGACCGCATGCTCCCGAATGTGTTAGTAAGTTCGATTCTAACCTATAACTCCTTGCTCCTTCCCAGGTGAAGGGGCCGCATAATCCGAGAGGAGATCCAATGCGCAAGTACGAAACCTTTTTTATCGTCGATCCCGATCTGCCCGACGAGACAACCTCGGTCGTCGACACCAAAGTCCAGTCAATCGTCACGTCCAACGGGGGCGAGGTGCTCACCTATACCCCCTGGGGCAAGCGCAAGCTCGCCTACCCCATCCGCAAACGCACCCGCGGACTTTACGTGCTCATGGAGTATTCCGGCGGGGCGGACATGGTTGCCGAACTCGAGCGCAACCTGCGAATCGACGAGCGCGTCCTCAAGTTCATAACGGTCAAGCTCGAAGACCGCTTCGATCCCGAGAAGGAAAGGGAGCGCAAGGCGGCCGAGGCCGCCGCTGCCGCCGCCTTTGCCGAGGACGAAGAGGCCGCCCGGATCGCCGCTGTTGCCGCCGAGGAGGCGGAAGAGGAAATGCCCGAGGATTTCGACGAGGAAGGCCTCGCCGAAAAGGGCGTCAAGGATGAGGAAGAAGAGTAACAGACCCCCAATCTGATTCGATATGGAAACGAGAGGAATACGATGGTTGTCAGGCGTAAAAGACGCACTTTCGCACGGCGCAAAATCTGCCGTTTCTGCGTGGATTCCGAACTTCGCATAGATTACAAAGATTCCAAAACGCTGCGTTATTTCGTAACCGAACGCGGCAAGATCGTCCCAAGGAGAATTTCGGGCAATTGCGCCAAACACCAGCGCGTGCTGACCCTGGCCATAAAGAGGGCCCGACAGATCGCGCTGTTGCCGTTTACAACGATACATACGCTCTAGGAATTCGCGAGGGCGCGCATCGAAAGAAGATGAATCCTACTGAAGGAAATCCGCCGGCTCCGTGGTTTGCTTCCGGTGGAAGTAAATTTTTCTTCCACATCCTGCTCACCCTCAGCCTTTTCCTGTCGATATCGTTCGTGCCGCTGGCCGGCCTTCTCATGGGGATTCTCACTCCGCTTCCCACCGTGCTGGCCCTGATAAGGTTTGGCGCCCCCTCCGCATGGTTCGTGCCCGGCGTGTCCGGGCTTGCGGGGGCCCTGATCCTGTTCTGGCTCGGCATGGAGCACAGCATCCCTTATTTTGCCTCCATGCTGGCCATGGGCATCGTTCTGGGATACGGGATCAGGAAACTCTGGGTTACGGAAAAGGTCATCGGACTGTCCAGCCTTGTCGTCATCGCGATGGCGGCCGTTTTGGTGGCCCTCTCCTTTGTCGAGACCAAGGGGGAGCTGGTCGGCCTGCTCGAACAGGACCTTCGGGGCGCCATTTCGGCCACGCTGAAGCAACTCGGGACGCCCACGGCGGAAACGCGCGAACTGGAAACCGCGCTTCTGGCGGCCGTGCCGATAATCGTGAGAATCATGCCGGGGATTACCGTTTCGTGCACCCTGCTCATTGCCTGGCTGAACATGCTGATCGCGCGCCGATATTGCCGCGCGGGCGCCCTGGGCGAATACATCATGGATGACTGGAGGCTCTGGAAGGCCCCGGAAGCGCTCGTATGGGTGCTTATCGCAAGCGGTATCGCACTTTTCGCTCCCGGAGACGGTTTCAGGTATCCGGCCCTGAATGTGTTTATCGTGCTCGGAAGCATCTATTTTCTCCAGGGCCTCTCGATTTCGGCTTTTTTCCTGGACAAATGGAAGCTCCCGGTTTTTTTGCGGGCCCTCATCTACGGCATCCTGGTTATGCAGCAGATCGCGTCAATCGCCATAGCCGTTTTGGGCCTTTTTGACATGTGGTTCGATTTCAGAAGGATGGCGACAAAGCCGGAGTGAGCCGGCGCCGCAGAGAGCGCCCCGCACGAACTGTGGGAGCGGCTTGCAGCCGCGATCTCTTTGCTTGAATCCGCTCTCTTTTTTATTGTATCCTGCATGAAAATGCTTGCGCGTACAGGAGTACCAAGATGAAAGTCATATTGACCGAAAATGTCGAATCCGTCGGCCAGATCGGCGACCTCGTGAACGTTGCCCCGGGTTACGCCCGCAACTTCCTTCTGCCCAAGGGGCTCGCCATGGAAGCCATCGGCAGGAATATCCGCGAACTCGAACACAAGAAGCGCCTGCTCGCGCAAAAACGCGAACAGATGCGCCAGGAAATGCTCTCGCTGGCCGAGAAGCTCAACGCCGTAACCATCACGATGCTCCGCAAGGTTTCGGAGGAAGACAAGCTCTACGGCTCGGTCAGCGCCGTCGATATCGATAAGGCGCTCGCAGACCTCGGCTTCGACGTCCCCAGGAAGGCGATCGTCATCGAACAGCCCATCCGGCAACTCGGCGAGTTCAGCGTTACGATCCGCGTGGATGCCACGATAACCGCTAACGTGCGACTGGTGGTCGGAAAAGAAGAGTAATTTTTTATGGAGGACCTTTCCGCGGAACTCCGGAAAATTCCACCCCAGCAGATAGAGGCCGAACAGTCCCTGCTGGGGGGGATTATCCTCGACGGTTCCGGGCTGCCCTCCGCCCTGGAAGTGCTCAAGGGCGACGAGTTTTATAAAGATTCCCACCGCCTCATTTTCCGCACCATACAGGACCTTTTCGAACGTAACGAACCGGTCGACCTGGTGACCGTCACCGATCTGCTCGCCCAGCGCAACCAGCTCGAAGCCGTGGGAGGCGTCTCGTATGTGGCCTCCCTCACCGAGCACATGGGCTCCTCGGCAAATGTCGCGGCCTACGCCAAAATCATCGGCGAAAAAGCCGTCCTGCGGCGCCTGATCCAGAGCGCGAACGAGGTCATCTCGCTTTCCTACGGCGCGGGCAAGAGCGTCGAAGAGGTGCTCGACTCCGCCGAAGCCTCTATTTTCGCCATCGCCGAGCGCAGGATACGCAACTCCTATTTCCCGCTAAAAGAAGTCATCAAGAAGAACATCGAGGCCATCGAGCGCTTCCAGGAATACCGCGACGCGGTCACCGGCGTCCCCAGCCACTACAAGGACCTCGACAAGATTACCGCCGGTTTCCAGAAATCCGACCTGATAATTATCGCGGCGCGCCCGAGCATGGGGAAAACGGCCCTTGCCCTGAATATAGCGCGCAACGCCTCGGTCGAGAGCGGGATCCCGGTGGGGGTTTTCTCGCTTGAAATGAGCAAGGAACAGCTTGCCATGCGCCTCTTGTGCGCCGAGGCGCGGGTGGACTCGCATAAAATCCGCACCGGTTTTCTCAGCCAGCAGGAATGCTCGAAGCTCCTGCATGCCGCCGGATCGTTCATGGACGTGCCGATGTACATCGACGACACCCCGGCCATCTCTCCGCTCGAACTCCGGGCCAAGGCGCGCCGCATGATGGCCGACCAGGGCCTCGGGATGGTTATCGTCGACTACCTCCAGCTCATGCGGGGGCGAGAGAATGTCGAGCGCAGGGAACAGGAGATCTCCGAGATATCGCGCTCGCTAAAAGGCCTTGCCAAGGAACTCGATATCCCCGTGATAGCCCTTTCGCAGCTCAACCGCAAAGTCGAGGAGCGCCACGACAAGCGCCCGCAGCTTAGCGACCTGCGCGAATCCGGGGCAATCGAGCAGGACGCGGACCTCATCGCCTTCATCTACCGCGACGAGGTATACAACCACGATTCCCCGGACCGGGGGATCGCGGAAATACACATCGGAAAACAGCGAAACGGCCCGTCCGGCGAGACGGTGAAGCTGGCCTATATAAATACGTACACCCGGTTTGAAAATCTCGCTTTGACACAGTAAACTTCAGGATATCCTCCGTTCTTTCAAAAAACAGTGACCTTTCACCGCAGAGACGCAGAGGGCGCAGAGATAAAGAACATGGCGAGACATCAGTCATCGGGCGTGTCAATTCAAGAAACTGAGGCTGATGCCAAGTATATGATATATTATGATGTGATGCCTCATCCGCGTGTTTTTCTCTGCGCCCTCCGCGTCTCCGCGGTGAACGGCTACGATAAACATTCGGACGAAATAAAATGAGCGACACCAGCAACTTCTGGGACAAATCGGCAGAAACCCTCAGCGCTGAAGGACTCGAAGAGCTTCAGATCGAGCGCCTGAAATCCACCCTGGAACGCGCCTCGATATCGGCGTTCTACGGGCCGAGGTTCAAGGAGATCGGGCTTGGCCCCGAGTCGATATCGAGCCTTGCCGACGTCCGCAAAATCCCATTCACCGTCAAGCAGGACCTTCGGGATTCCTACCCCTACGGACTGCTGTGCGAACCAAAAGAGCGCCTGGTCAGGATGCACGTCTCATCCGGGACGACCGGGCAGGCAACGGCGGTTTTCTATTCGAGGGCCGACGTCGAAGTCTGGGCCGATCTTCTCGCCCGCTGCATGTACATGTCGGGCGCGCGTCCCGGCCACACCTTCCAGAACCTTACCGGATACGGTCTTTTCACCGGCGGGCTCGGGTTCCACTACGGGGCCGAACGGCTCGGGCTTTTGACCATTCCGTCCGGGGCGGGCAACAGCAGGCGCCAGATCCAGATAATGCGCGATTTTTCGACAAATATCATCCACATCATCCCGAGTTTCGCCCTCCTGCTCATGGACGTCATATCCGAAATCGGCATCGATCCCCGCGAGGACCTCGCGCTCGAGATCGCCTTCGTCGGCGCGGAACCCTACTCCGAAGAGGTCCGCCACCGGATACAGGACTTCTACGGCATAAAAGTTTATAATAGCTATGGGTTGTCCGAGATGAACGGCCCGGGGGTTGCGTTCGAGTGCCCGTGCCAGAACGGCCTGCACATCTGGGAAGACGCGTTCCTGGCCGAGATAGTGGACCCTAAAACGCTCGAACCCGTCCCCGACGGCCAGTACGGCGAACTCGTCCTGACAACGCTCACCCGCGAAGCGATGCCGATTTTGCGCTACCGCACCAAGGACCTCACGCGGGTCGTTACCGGAGACTGCCCCTGCGGGCGCGTCCACAAGCGCATCGACCGCATCCGGGGCCGTTCGGACGATATGTTCATCATAAAGGGCGTGAATATCTTCCCCATCCAGGTGGAACAGGTCCTGATGCATACCCCCGAGGTCGGGAACAATTACGTGATCCTGCTCCGGCGCGAGAACAACATCGATGAAATGATCGTACGGGTGGAAGTGACCGAGAGGATTTTTGTCGAAGACATGCGCCGCCTCCACCAGGTGCGGGACAAGATCACCCGTGACCTGAAAGGCCAGTTGCTCGTTACCCCGAAGGTCGAGCTCGTCGAGCCCAACGGCCTCCCCCGCGGCGACGGGAAGGCCATGCGGCTGATCGACGAGAGACATACTTAGGACTTGTCCGTAAAGAACCCGTTTAACTGTGAGCACAGCCTTACGGGCTGCTGCCCAATCACATACGACAGATTATCCATGCCACTGAAGTTCGGCTCGGGCTGTCAAAACCGTCATTCCCGCAGTGCTTTTGGGCGGGAATCCAGTGTCTTTTCGGCCTGTTGCGCAAAGCAAAACCCTGGATTCCCGCCCAAAAGC
>JBAQYM010000051.1:0-9567 GCA_049300095.1 Syntrophobacteraceae bacterium | reverse complement strand
TGGGGGAGGGGGTCGTAAGTACTTGAAAATTCAACACCCTCCCCTAACCCCTCCCATCGAAGGGAGGGGGACTCACGTCCGGCTCAATAGTCGCGCAACTTGATTATTTCTTTGGGCAACAGCCCCTCCGGCGTGGGAACGAGAGAAAACACCCCCTACCTCCCCCGATGATTTCTTGTCAATTTATCCATCCAAATTTGCCCTCCGCGGCCTCTGCGTCTCTGTCTCGAAAAGTCACGACGGTGGGCACAAAAGGCGGTGTCCACCCTACAACTTTTCATGGTTTCCGGGTGTCCCATCGGGACATGAGGTACTGCGGTGAACCATTACCACCCGGGCGTTTCCGGGCTCAAAACCTAAATCAAGGATTCCTCCGCCACATCCCCCAGGTACAGAACGTCCGGTCCTGCCGCCACCAGGAGCTTCCCCAGGGCGCCTTCTTCCGGTCTTACGGCAAGCCACTCTTTTTCGCTCAGTCCTTCTTTTATGGTAGTGAGAACCAGTCTGTTTCCGAAGCTCTCCGATTCCTGCAGGAGCATGAGCTGGCGGAAGTTGCAGAAGGCAAACAGCACCGACTCGTTGGCGAGAAAGAACGCGTAATGTCCGGGGTAGTCCGAGAGCAAGTTCTTAATGCTTTTTACCAGCGCCCTGCCGAGGCTTCCGTAGGGAGTGTAGCGCAGGTGCGAGACCAGTTGGTCCCTCAAGTATTCAAAGACCCGGGCGGGATAGACGTCGACCTCTATCCGGGGTTCGTTCACGGTCTGATAATTCTCGATTCCCTCTATTAATCCGACATGCACGAAAAGCCATACGTGGTCGAGAAACGACAACGAAAACGGATGGTTGTGCGCGGTGTGGCTCCCGCCGCTCAGCGGGCAGCTTATGTGCGAGACGATGATTCGGCTGTCCACGACCCTTGCCAGTCTCTGGAAGCCCTCATGCACCTGGGCGCTGTTGTAGACCTGCTCGGCCGATTTCTCGACCAGCGCCTGGTTGTCGCGGAAAAACCCTATCCCCCAGCCGCTCATGTTCTGCTTGCCTTTTTCCGCAAAGACCGGCAGGTACTGTTGGGCCGTGTAATTGACCCCCGCTGAAAGCGCAAAAATATCGCACATCTGTCTGGTTCTCCCGCGCTAAGCATCCGACATCTGATTGCCCAATTCCGCCGACACATTCGACCTGCTCGTTCGCCAGCCCCTGACGCGATTCATGTGGCCAAGGGCAAGGTAGATCTTGAAGATGGCCTTCATCCACTTGTTCTCGTTCGGGAGGTAGTCTATCGTCGGTATGTGCCCGTCGCTCATTTCGATCAGAAACTGCGTGAAGATGATCCACTGCATCGCTTCATTTATCTGCCGGAGGACGGCGGAGTGATACCGGAACTCGATGGTGGATCGATACCAATAGGAGTGCAGATTCAGCCCGTGGTAGCGCGTCATGTCGTATCGGGGAGATCTTTTGCAGTCGGGATCGTACCTGTTCTCCCGGGAATACCACAGCTCCTTGAGCCGGCAGCCGCTCTTCGCGCATTCGTCCTCGGAACAGGCGGCTTTAAGGAAGGCCTCGGCATCCAGGTCCATCGGGCGGCAGGTATCCCTGGCGTTTCTGCCTCCGGCAATAAGGCGATAAACGTAGTCCTCCATTGCATAGACAATCCTTACGATCCCCTGGAGGTTTGCGCACCTGTAATGCTTGGCGTCGACGCCGTGGTGGACGTGGAACCCGCATGATTCGTCTATTTGCGCCCCACGGATTTCCCCGAGAAACTGGAAGAAGCGATACGATTCCATCAGCCCATCGAGGCCGCGAAGGATCGGGCTTATGAGTTCCGCGCCGCCGCGATGCGTTATGGACGCGTCTTCTTCGAGGTGCCAGGAGTCCCTGTCCGCGCCGAGATTTAGTCCGTAATCCTTGAGCAACTGGAGGAAGCTCCTGCCGTCTTCGGCGCGGGAATGAACGTTGTAGGGCTTGATGATGCCGTTATCCGGCGGAAGGATGAAGTAGTCCAGGCCGTAGAATTCGATTTCCACTCCGAAGGGCCGGTCCGTGAAGTGGTGCAGCATGGGGTATTTTTTCCTGAGTTTTGCGACCAGCTCTTGAGACCCTTCCATATACGGCTCCTTCCCGGCCACCGCATGCGGGCCCCATTTGCGATGTGGTCGGCCCGGCCGGGCTCGTGTGACAGTGCTTGTTCCCGCGAAGGCGAATACCCGTGCCGTTTTCCCGGGGTCCCCGACCCTCGCGGGGTTAATGGAAGGAACCATTCATGCCGGAGGCCGGGACCCGGAGCTCCCTCGATACGGGCCTTGACCGCCGTGTTGGATCGAATTCGCGCATGTATTTCCGTGGGCGCCGCTCCCAAGAGCGGGAACAGGGAAATACGCGCCTTCCTCATTGTCCCCTACACCAGAAGCACCGGGTAATTGGGGCTGATAAAGCGCGGTCTGTAGTCCAAATCGCCTTTGGAGCACACCCAGCAATTGGCGAATTCGATCTCTTTGTCGCATACTTCCGATCCGTCGGAGTAACACTGTCCAACGAACGTACACTTCGTACCGTCACAATCCATTATCTCATCCTCCGTTCACTTCTGCGGCGGATACTCCCGGAGCAGTTCGCTATTTTGGGCTGTAGGCGGCCCAATTCCTGAAAAAATGGTAATCATTGTCCGAATTTGCCGCAATGGAACGGGTTTTCCGATAAAACGGACCCGGTATCGACGTTTGGCGCCAAGTCGCGTTCCGCCGAGTAAAATCCCCCCTGCCCCCCTTTAGAAAAGGGGGGTGCCTGTTGAGTGCGCCAGGTCGAATCCCCCCTTTTCTAAAGGGGGGCAGGGGGGATTTTGCTCGGCGGTTCATTACCTCTGTGAAAGCAACTTGATATGACACATACCTACACGATTTCAATGAGTTCGATCTCGAATGAAAGCGTCTTACCCGCAAGCGGATCGTTTGCATCGAGAATAACGCTGTCATCCGTAACGGCCGTTATCGAGGCGATCACCGCCGTGCCCTCATTCGAGCGAACCCGCAGCCTCTTGCCCAACTCGAGCTTCAGTTGGGGCGGGGCCTGGGCTCTATCCATCACGAACACGAATTCTTTTCTGTGCCGGCCGTAGGCCTCTTCCGGCGAGATGGAAACAGTTCTTTTGTCTCCTTTATTCATTTCGAGGACCGCTTTTTCAAACTTCGGGAGCACGCTTTCCTTTCCAATGGTAAACTCAAACGGCTCCTTCTCCTCGTATGTCGAGCTAAACACCGTGCCGTCCTCGAGGGTCCCGCGATAATGGACCCTCACCGTGTCGCCTTGTTTGGCCTGGACCATGGGTTTCCCCTTTCATTGCGTATGCTTCCGGTCACGGGAATTCCCGTGAATGCCGGTGAATCGGAGCGTTCGGGAAGATGCCCCAACGCGCTTCGACTCACCGGCGTCCGGAAAGCCTCCACTTCCGCGGTGATGGAAATGAGGCGTCCTATCGGAAATGACCCACAGGCCGCACACCTTCGCCGCCGGCTTCCGGGATTACGATAAGGATTGGGAATATTAGCGTGTTGCTATAGGGAACGTCGGATGAATCACTGAATGAGGACAAGGAAGAAGAAAATCGAGAACTGATGCGTACAATATCTATCGCAGCAGGCGCCGCAGCAGTTTGCCGGTCGGAGTTCTCGGCAGCTTATCCATGTACTGAATGATCCGAGGAAGCTTGTAGATGGCGATATGGTTTTTCAGAAAGGTCAGGATTTCCTCGGTGAGCTGGTCCGACCCGGTAAGGCCCGGTTTGAGTTCCACGACGGCCTTGATGATCTGGCCCTTCTCGGGGTCGGGAACGCCGACCACGCCGACGTCGGCAATCGAGGGATGCTTTGCCATGGCTTCCTCGACTTCGGAAGGTCCGATCCGGTACCCGGAGCTTTTGATCATGTCGTCTTCGCGGCAGACGAAGAAGATGTTGCCGTTTTCGCCCATATAGACCGCGTCGCCCATTTTGTTCCAGCCGTCCACCACCCCCGACTTCTGCGATTTGAGCAGCTTCTCGTTATTTTCGTAGGGCTTCCAGTAGAGGGTCCCCGAGGGGCCTTTGAGGATCATGCTGCCGGTTTCCCCGGGCTTGCAGTCCTTGCCCGCGAAGTCGACCACCTTTACCACGATCCCGGGCAGGGTCTTGCCGATCGAGTCGGGGACGGGCTCGGCGTTCATCGTATTGGATGTGACCAGGTGGAGCATCTCGGTCCCGCCGAGGCCTTCCCAGATGGGTTTTCCCGTGAGTTGCGTCCAACCCTTGAGGGTCTCGGAGCCCAGCGCGTCGCCACCCGAGGTGTAGAGCCTGATCGAGCTGGTGTCGTAGTTTTTGAAAGCGGGGAATTTCATCAGCCCGCGATATGCCGTCGGAAGCCCCGTCAGGACGGTTATCTTGTGCTTCCCGATAAGGTCCATCATGTCGGTTGGGGTAAACTTGGGGATAAGCGATATGGCGGCCCCTCCCTCGAAGGGAATGAGCGTGAAGGTGCCGAATCCCGCCGCGAAAGAAACCGGCGCGGACCCTCCGAGCACGTCTCCGGGCTGGAGATGGTAGACATGGCGGTTTACCAGCCTGGTTTCGATCACGATGGGCCGGACGAAGTGCACGCACCCTTTGGGCATGCCCGTCGTTCCGGACGTGTACAGAATGACCCCGATGTCGTTGGCCTCCAGCATTGTGGGTTCGAGCCCGGTGGCCCCCTTGGCCATCATCTCCTCGAAGCTCAGGTTCCCGGCGGCCTTTACCTCGTCGGGATTGCCGCCGATGACGATCACCCTGGTCCCGAACTCGAACTGGGGCTTGGCCGCCATCACCTGATCGAGCAGGGGCGCGTTCACCACGAAGAACTTCATCTCCGCGTTGTTTACGACGTAGGCGATCTCCTCGCGGGACCACAAAGGCGAGGTGGGCACCGGGATGGCGCCGATCTTTTCGATCGCGAAAATTGTGACCAGGGACTGGGGAGTGTTCACCAGGCGAATTCCCACCCTGTCCTGCGGCTCGACGCCGGCGTCCCTGAGCGCGTTGCCGAACTGGTTGACCATCTTTTGCAGTTGGGCATACGTGATCGCCTTATCCATGAATTTGATCGCCACGTTGTCGCCCCTTCCCTCCTTTACGTGGCGGTCGACCAGGAAATCGGCCAGGTTCAATTTGTCCGGGGTGTCCGCAAATTCTTCCGGCGTCAGGTATTCCGGCCAGGTTTCTTTCCCCGGCAAGTAATTTGGTAGGATTTTACTCATGCTTGCTCCTCTTCTCGCTCAGTGAATCGTCCGTTTACATTTCTCCATCCGGGCACATACAACATGGTCTGAAAGGGCAATTTGTATGCCAAAGCTCACATACAGCCGTTCCACCGCGAGGAGCGCGCAAACGGCACGGCCTGTCGCTGGCATGATTTATGTATCGCAGGACCGATGGCCCGAAACTGCTCATGCGGAAAGACATCGCGGAGAGGCGTCATGCGGAGGGCCATCGCGGAGAGGCGTCATGCGAGAAGATTTAACCCGGGCCCCGGGCCCCACCGGGACGGAGGTCGAGATCACCATAACCGTTCGCTTCGGGGACACCGATCCCTACGGGGTGATCTACTTCGCTTCCTATTTCAGGTACTGCCATCACGGCATCGAAGAGTTCTTCAGACATCACGGGTTGGCCCCTCACGAGTTCTTCCGGAACCGCGCCGAGGGCTTTGGTCTCCCGATCGTTTCGGCGGCGTGCGACTTTCTCAAACCCGTGCGATACGGTGAGGAGCTTCGGCTTGTCGTATCCCTTTCAAAAATAAAAGAGAAAAGCCTTACCTTCGCTTTCCGGTTTTACGTGTCGGACCGCGAAGAGATAGCCGCAAGGGGCGAGGCCACCATGGTGGCGATAGGCCCTGACTGGCGGGCCAGAGGCCTCCCCGACCGTCTTCGCGGGGCCTTCCCGGCCGCCCCCGGGGGATGAAAGGCATTCTCCGTCCTCCCTCCTCCGTCCTCTGTCTTCCGTCCTCCGTCCTCCGTTCAATAATTCTCTTGCGTCCGATGCCTTTATATTTCAAAATCGCAGGCAATCCCGGATTCGTTCCAAATATGCGTATGGACTAGGCGCTTTGCTGAACTGTTGTGGACTCTTGAACTGTTTTGGACTCTCTGACGGTTAGCGGGAGTATGTTTTCATGTTATCCAAGAGTTTCTGGAAAAATGCGGTTGTTTTCAATCTCGTCCTGTTGCTGGCGCTTGTGGTTCCGGCCGGCTGGAACCACGCCGCCGCTCCCACTCCCGAGGAACAGACGGCGTTTATGGACGCAATGAACGATACCAAAGGCGCCGCGACTCCCCGGAAGGTCAGTTCCTGGCTCCTGGCAATAGTGCCGCCCACTCAGTATAAGGGGGCGTGGCCCGAAGACTGGATAAACAAGGTGAAATTGAACGGCGGGTCCATTAGTTGGGAGGGAGCGCCCGGCAGATCGCGCATCCGCGTGGCTGCCTTCATGGACCAATGGGGCTACGATAATTTCTACAAACCCGACATCGAGGCGTGCAAGACCAGTTCCACTTTGGAAAAGGCCCTCTGGGTGACGGTTGTCCCGGAATTGCGCAACTTTTTCTGGCCCGAGCCGTCGTGTCCTCCCGGCAAGAACAGGATCGTTCAGCTCCTGGGGCTCAATCCCTGGAATGAATATGACGTGATCGTCGAAATGTGGATCGATCCCATGGACCTGTTCCGGCCGAGCCCCGACCCGGAGGTATCGGATCACCGGGCGGAGATCGCGGTCAAGTCGCGGGACGGATCGTGGATTTTCCCGAGCCCTTTTGTAAACTATTCCACGGAAAAGCTCTTCGTGGCCGGACGCGGCAAGGGGCCCAAATCATACAAGGACTGGTTCAGGCAAAATGCCGTGGATTCCTATGAGGCCGCCGAGCAGAAGTACCTGGTCCCCTGGACGCGGCTGGGCTACACCTACGATTGGGGAAACCCGAGAAGTCACTTCGGCGCGAGCGAGTTCATAATACGGCTGCACCCCAACGGCGGAGGGCAGACAGGAGGCTCGGCGAAGGTGACCTACATCAGGGCCGTAAAGGCGAAGGATGCCTCGTGGAGTGAGTATTTCCGGTGCCGGAACCGGAGGGACGGGATCAACCGGGACGTGGTGCCCGATGCGGAGATCAATCCCTGCGCCAAGCAATGACAAGGTTTTATGCGAAGTCACAACTCGGTATTACAGAAGTTAAGTTGCTTTGACATTGACAACATCCCCTTTGCCGCCTGCCCTGGGCGGTCTGCACACATCTCGGGAATGACGGTTTTGACGACCTGAGCCGAACTCCGGTTGATGTAATCTGTCGTATGTGATTGGGCAGCAGCCCGTAAGGCTGTGCTCACAGTCAACCGGGTTATTTACGGACAAGCTCTAATGTCAGCTACCTGGAATGCCGACAAAAATACCATAAACATCGAATTCCGTCGGACGTTAGTCTATTGTTTGAAAGCGAATCGGTATCAGGCATCATCTTGAGAGGAATCGATAATGTATTTACCGCGCTTCAGAGAATGGCCGATCTTGGTCAAGATTATCACCATATCCATTCTTAGCGTGACGTTCATCACCCTGGTCATCTTGTTGTATTTCATGCCGCTTATCGAGCAGAAGATGATGGACGGGAAGAAGGAGGGTGTGAAAAATGTCGTCGATGTGGCCTACGCCATCTTGCTGGAGTATGACAACGCGGCAAGGAGCGGGCAAATAAGCCTGGAAGATGCCAAAGCGAGGGTTGTCGGGCGCATAAAATATATACGCTACCATGAAAATGAATATTTGTGGATCAATGACATGAAGCCCGTCATGATCATGCACCCGATAGCGCCGGAACTGGACGGCACTGACATGAGCGATTTTAAGGACCCCAACGGCAAATACCTCGTTCGCGAGTTCGTGGAGGTCTGCAGGAGTCGCGGTTCCGGGTTCATCGAATATATGTGGCCAAAGCCGGGAGAAGAAAAACCGGTCCCGAAGATATCCTATGTCAAGCTGCATGAACCTTGGGGTTGGATCATCGGCAGCGGCATCTATATTGCCGATGTAAAAAAAGATGTTGCCCGTCTTCGTTTATTCATGCTGGTCGGGACCTTTATCTTTACAGTTGTAACGATCTCGCTTGCTGTTGCGATCGGCACCGGCATCACCCGGCCTCTGAAGAAAGTCATCCATGGACTCCGGGATATCGCAAGCGGGAAAAGGATGACGGACCTGAGCAAGCGCATCGCAATAACCTCGATCGACGAAATCGGTATGCTCTCCACGGAATTTAACAGCTTAATGGAATCCATCAACAGCCTTTCGGCCTTCAAGAAGGTTATTGAAGAGGATGATAGCCTGGAGGATGTGTATCAAAGGCTTGGCGAGGTGTTCACGCAAAGAATCGGCATCAGTCGCTGTTTCATCTACCAGGTTGCCAATGCGCAAGATACGATTCAACTGGTCTATCCGAGCCCCCTCGATCATCCGGAGATGCTTTGCAGCCGCGGTATCCTGGATCACGGCGACCTGTGCAAGGCAAGGCGGACCGGCCATCTCATTACCGCTGCCACTTTCCCCGCCATCTGCAGGCAATTCATTCCCAGGGATGAACTTGTTCACTATTGCTTTCCAGCCGTTGTCGGCGGCGCCACGGTTGCCGTAATACAGTTTATCTTCGACCCACCGGATGGCGCGGCCAACACAAAGATTATGGAGAATAAGGTCTTCAAGGCGGAGCAATACATCAATGAATCCCTTCCGGTGATCGAAACCAAGCGCCTGATGCATTCCCTGCGCGAAATGACCCTGCGCGATCCGCTGACCGGGCTTCATAACAGGCGCTACCTCCAGGAATATACGGAAAAAATCGTTGCGGGCATCCTCCGCAGGGGGAAGGCCGTCGGGCTTATAATATGCGACCTGGATTATTTCAAACAGGTCAATGACACCTACGGACACAATGCCGGTGATGCCGTGCTCAAGGAGACAGCCAACGTCATCAGATGGTGTGTGCGCGAAGCGGACATAGTGGTCCGCTTCGGCGGCGAGGAATTTTTGGTTGTTCTTCTCGATATCAGCGAGGGAGACAGTATGAGAATCGCGGAGAAAATCCGCTTTACCGTCGAACAATTAAAAATCAAACTTCAAGATGCTGTGATCCAGAAGACAATCAGTTTAGGAATAAGCGAATTTCCCGTTGACGCCGGCACTTTCTGGAGTTGCATCAAGTTTGCCGACGTGGCCCTTTATCGGGCAAAGGAAGAAGGCCGTAACCGCAGTGTCAGATTCACCCAGGATATGTGGAATGAAGAACAGTCAAAATCAGGCGGTCAGGGCATAAAAGCGTAACATTTCCCGAGGAATTTTGCCGGCTCCTTAGTGGTCTATTTCATAAATTCGGTGACGTATTATTGTGAGCGTTATGTTCTATTCGACTTCCGGCACGGACCGCCGCATCGTCATTCCCGCGGCGTCTCTGGGCGGGAATCCAGCAACTTTGGGATAACTCGTTTTGCTCCAACGCATTGCGAAAACGCTGGATTCC
>JBAQYM010000050.1:0-2153 GCA_049300095.1 Syntrophobacteraceae bacterium | reverse complement strand
GATTCCCGCCCAAGAACGCCGCGGGAATGACGGTTTTAGAGTTCGCCGCCCGGACCTAAAGTATAACAATTCGTCGTACTTTGACTTGAGCAACAGCCCTTTCCAGCCTGCCGCTAAGGAACACGGGCCTTCACTGAACGGCGGCTGGAAAGCCTGCCCCACAGCCTCGGCTGCCGGATGTGCCTTAAGTAAACCGTATTGGGGTTAAGCGATAGCGAAACCCTACATTTCTTCGGGACAAAAACAACACTCGTTGGGTTTCGCTACCGCTTAACCCAACATCCATGATCTACGATCACAACGAAGCATGAAAGTGGGCGGCGGATTATGTAAACCAGCCTTCTACTAACCTATTGATTTTACTTAAGCGGATACCCACTTTCATATAAACCTACGGTCTGTTCACTGCTCACCGCTCTCACGCCGGATCGCATCGGCCATTGTAACCGCTTCGCGGTGAAAAGCCACGTCATGAACGCGGACAATATGCGCGCCCGCCGCTATGCCGAAGGCGTTAGCCACGGCCGTCCCGAGTTCGCGCTCCCCTTCGGGGCGGTCGAGCAACGTCCCGATGAACCGTTTCCGGGACGCCCCGAGCAGAATCGGGCGGTCCAGGCGCGAGAAGGAATCGAGTCGCCCGAGGATCGCGAGATTGTGTTCCACAGTTTTACCAAAACCTATACCGGGATCAATCACTATTTGCTCGCGCTCGATGCCGCTCTCGACGGCAAACCGGATGCGCTCTTCGAAAAAGGCCGTGATTTCGCCGATGAGGTCGGAATAGACCGGGTTTTGCTGCATCGTGCGCGGGGTGCCCAGCATGTGCATGAGGACCACGGGGACCCCCGACCGCGCGGCCGACTCGGCCATGCGCGGGTCGAACCGCAACGAGCTCACGTCGTTGATGATGTCGGCCCCGGCATCCAGGGCCCGGATCGCCACCTCCGCCTTGTTGGTGTCTATCGAAATCGGGATGGCGCTTTTTTCGCGAACGGCCCGGATCACGGGAATCACCCGATCGAGTTCGGCTTCCAGGGGAACGGGGTCGGACCCAGGACGCGTGGACTCGCCCCCCACGTCGAGGATGTCGGCCCCCCGCGAGATCAGCTCGAAGGCGCGGGCCACCGCCCGATCGTATTCCGCGAACCTGCCGCCGTCCGAAAAGGAATCGGGGGTAACATTCAGGATGCCCATGACAAGCGTCTTGCGGCCCAGTTCCAATTTGCCGCCGCGAAGTCTCAGGCTGTGAATCTTTCTGCCGCTAACCGCCATCGAGATGCTCTCCTCATCAGCCATGCCGGGAGATTCTGCAATATTTGGCAACAAATTAGAAGAGAATTTGACTGGGTTTTACCCGTTTCGAGGCAGAAATTTCAGAGAAACGGAGATTTGCGCCGGAAAAGGGGGTTAATTCTTTGAAAACGCCTCGAAATAAAGCGAACTGCTGAAGGCCAGGGCGGAGCCCATCGTCAGGTAGATCACGGCGTCGATGGACTTGGGGACCGGGAGATGCCGGAGGATGTAGCCGAACAGCATCATGACCAGGATGAGCAGGTAGCTTCGCCAGGGCTGGAAGGCAAACAGGCAGGCGAAGTCCGGTTGGGCTTCGATCCGCGCGATATTGCGCCCGGCGATCCCGGAAAACCCGTAAAGATAGACGGCCAGGCCCAGGCAAATCGAAGCCGCGGCCAGCGCCAGGTTGAGCGGCCAGTCGGTTTGTGAAAACCAGCGGCAGGCGACCACGGCCAGGCCGATGCCCACCACGAGCCAGACCACGCCCGCGGTAAGAAAGTGCCAGTACCGGGGTACGGCGGGCCTGCACTTTGAAATCAGGCCACCCATCGATTCGGCCCTCCCGCTTTGGGGCGCCGGTTACGGCCCGACAGTTGAATGAAGTGAGTCACGAAAAGCCTCGAATTGTGGAAACGGCTTGCAGCCGCGATATGTTTTTCCTCATTCCCTCGCTCCAGGGACTGTTATTCCACCGCGGAGACGCGGAGAGCATTCGAGATAGGCAGCCCTTGCCCTTCCGGCAGTCCGGGCGGGGATCAACCCCGCCCCTACGTTCACAGGACGGCGCCAACCCCGCCCCTACGTTCAAAGGACGGCGCCAGGCCCGCCGTAAATCCGCAGGGGCGGGGTTGAGGGGCTGT
>JBAQYM010000049.1:0-15133 GCA_049300095.1 Syntrophobacteraceae bacterium | reverse complement strand
CCTCCCTTGGCGGGAGGGGTTGGGGGAGGGGGTCGTAAGTACTTGAAAATTCAACACCCTCCCCTAACCCCTCCCATCGAAGGGAGGGGGACTCACGTCCGGCTCGATAGTCGCTCAACTTGAATATCTCTTTGGGCAATAGCCCCTCAACTGTCCCCCCCCCCCCGAATACGGTCAACTATGATTGTCGAACACTTCCCCGGCTTGTCCGGTATGATTCACTTTGCCGGCGGGGCGGGTTTTTCGGTTTGGCGAATCAGCACCATCGGGTGCTTCCAGTCGAACAGGACGCCCGCCTTGTCGGAGAGGATGATGTCGAGGTGCTCGGACTTGAGCAGGCCCAGGGAAACGTCCCCTCCCTGTGCTTCGCCGGGCAGGATGCCTTTTTCAACAAGATGCTTGAACTTGTCGTAGTCAGGAGACCAAAGGATAAGCATCTTGCCGCTCTCATTTTTGATGAGCCACGGGTGATAGTCGGGCTCCTTGGCGAGCTTCGCGTTGACAAACATCAGGTCCCCGGCCGTCCTCAGGTAGCATGTGACGACTTCGGGCTCCTCCCTGGGGTTTGTCGGGACGGCCTTCAGAATACCTTTGTCCTTGTCCAAGACTTCCATTTGCACGGCCTCCTCGCCCGAACACTCCGGCCCCCATCTGCCGTTCCACGCCTCGGGGCTGAGGACGGCGGGCTTGTCGCCGAGAAGATACGGGCTGGTCACCGAGTGGCAGCCGGAGACAGCCGCGAGAAGAATCAAGAGAATCAAAAAACGCTGAGATTTCATGAACGCCATTCCTCGATTGAGAGTGTGACGGGTTACCCGCGGCCGACCGGGGCGACGGTGACCCCGGCGCTTTCCAGGGTCTGCCGGATTTCCCTTGCCAGTTCCCATGCGCCGGGCGTGTCGCCGTGCACGCAGAGGGTGTCGGCATCGAGGGTGATTTCCTCGCCTTCGATGCTCGCGAGCTTTCCCGTTTTGACGAGTTTAAGCACCCGTTCCCGCACCTTTTGCGGGTCGTGGATGACGGCCCCTTCGAGTTTTCGCGGGGCGAGCCGCCCATCGCGGGTGTAGGCGCGGTCGGGGAACGCCTCGCGGGCGACTTCGAGTCCGGCCGCCGTTGCCATTTTAGCGCAAAGCGATCCGGCGAGGGCAAAAAGAACGAGGCCGGGATCGAAAGATTTTACCGCCTCGATGATTTCCGAGGCGGCCCGCTCGTCTTTGGCCGCATGGTTGTAGAGCGCCCCGTGCGGCTTCACGTGCCGCATCTCCAGTCCCGCCGCCCGAGCGAAAGCCGACATGGCGCCGATCTGGTAGAGCACGTAGTTCTTTATCTCGCCCGGGAAGGTTTCGAGGTTTCGGCGGCCGTATCCCATGAGGTCGGGGTATCCGGGATGGGCCCCGACCGCGACGCCGTGCGCCCCGGCGAGTTCCACCGTCCGCGCCATGACCATCGGGTCGCCGGCATGGAAGCCGCACGCGATATTGGCCGAGGTGATATAGCGGATGATCTTTTCGTCCTCGCCGATCCGGTAAGCCCCGTAGCTTTCACCCATGTCGCAGTTGATGTCGATTTTCACGATAGCGAAGCCTCCGTTTCAGCACCGATCCCGTTTTTAGGTTTCAGGTTCAGGGCAGCCCTCACTCGGAGTGGGAGCGGCTTGTAGCCGCGAGGCCGGGCAGGTGGGAATCGCCGCCCTGTGGCTGGAATCAAAGAAATCGCGGCTGCAAGCCGCTCCCACAGCCGAGGGGGTCTTCCACAGCCGACGTAGTCTACCACTGCCTGTCGGCAGCTCTTTATCCTTCCGCTAAACTCTCGTTCAACAAATCCGTAATGAACATGTGGCCCGGATCAGGTATTCGTTTCGAAGATAAATTTCGCGGGCGCGCCAGAGATCGATCTCTTCGAAGCGCACCCGGTCGCCGGGCGCAAGCTGGGCGACAAGGGGCAGGTCGGAAGAAATCACCACGGCAATCTTAACATAGCCGCCGGTCGTCTGGCAGTCCGCGCCGAGGATTGTGGGCTGCCCGTTTCCGTGCACCTGGACCGCGCCCGGACAGGTCCCGTCCGAGATGATGTCCGCGCCGCCGGGCAAATCCAGCACCGGCCCGGAAAGGGCGATGCCCATCCTGTCCGCGCGTGTGGTGACAGCGTACCATTTCGAAAAGAAAATCGCCTTCCCTTCGGGTGAGATGCGGTCGTCCTGCGGACCTGGAACAGCCCGGAGCAAGGGTTCGGGCGAGTAGCTCGGGATGAGCGCGGCAGGGGCTGGGGCGTCTTTGGCCTTTCCCGGCCGCGCCCCCAGCGGAAGCTCGTCGCCCGCCCGGAGCGCCCGTCCGTCGAGGCCGCCAAAACCGCCGCGCAGATAGGTCGA
Organism: Syntrophobacteraceae bacterium; assembly: GCA_049300095.1. Taxonomy (GTDB): domain Bacteria; phylum Desulfobacterota; class Syntrophobacteria; order Syntrophobacterales; family Syntrophobacteraceae; genus SbD1. The sequence goes on along the minus strand of JBAQYM010000049.1, from coordinate 12,765 downwards.
GCGGCTCTCCATCACCGGGGGCAACTCGATTCCGCCCGAGACGGCAAAATAGGTGCGAAGGCCCGCCCCACCCGCATCCACGTGCAGCACGTCGCCCTTTCGCGCCGGGTGCGCCCGCCACGAAGCGGCCAACGCCCCGTTGAGGCGTCCTCCGGCCGTCGCGCCGGTCAGGGCGAAGCACGCATCACACCGGAATTCGACCCGGAACCCCCCGAAAGTGATCTCGATGCCCGCTGCCGCATCGTCGTTTCCCACCAGCAGGTTCCCGACCCTGAACGCCTGGATGTCCATCGCGCCCGAAAGCGGCACGCCCCGGCTCCGGTAGCCGTAGCGGCCCCGGTCCTGGACGGTTGCGAGCGGTCCCGGCTCAATGATCCAAATGCTTCTTCCGTTCACTCTTCACTGTTTACTGTTCACTGTTTACTGTTCACTAATCGCAAATCGCCGTAAACCGGACAAAATCGCCCGCCTGCAGAAGAAACGGGACTTCACGCGCCGGGTCGAAAAGCCTCAGGGGGGTCCTGCCGATGATCTGCCAGCCTCCGGGGCTCTCGATCGGGTAGATCCCGGTCTGCTGGTCGGCAATCCCGACGCTTCCGGCGGCGACCTTCTTTCTCGGCTCGCTCTTTCGCGGCGTGTGGAGCCGCTCGTCGAGCCCCCCGAGGTATGCGAATCCCGGTGTGAACCCTATCATGTAAACCCGGTAGAGGGGCGCGTGGTGCAGCCGGACCACTTCATCGGCGCCGAGACCGTGAAACGCGGCAACCTCCTCCAGGTCCGGCCCGAACTCTCCCCCGTAGCGGACCGGGACTTCCTTTACGGAGGCGGCTTGCTCCTCCGGCGCGTCCCCGGATTCGATACACTCCTCGATATAGCCCGCGAGTCGCTCGAACGAACATACCCAGGGATCGTACTGAATAAAAAGAGAGCGGTACGTGGGATTAAGGTCGAGGATGCCCGGCGGGCGCCCCGATCTAAGGCGGCTGTAGAGACGCCGCACCCGCGCGTTTATCTCCGGATCGATCCTGTCGCCGAACTCGACGCTGATCCCGGTGTCGCCGCAAAGAAGGATTCGAGGTTTCAGCTCCATCCGTTCAGTTCCTGTTACACGGGCTGTTGCCCACAGAAATATTCAAGCTGCGCGACTATTGATCGGGACGTGAGTCCCCCTCCCTTCGATGGGAGGGGTTAGGGGAGGTGTTGAATTTTCAAGTACTTACGACCCCCTCCCCCAGCCCCTCCCGCCAAGGGAGGGGAGACCTCCGCCTTGTTTTGGCCACACCTGTCGCAGTTTTTACATTTGGGCAACAGCCCCTCAACCCCGTCCCTACGCCCAAAGGGCGGCGTCAGGCCCGCCGTAAATCCGTAGGGGCGGGGTTGATCCCCGCCCGGACTGCCCGGAGGCGAGATCCTTTTCAGCAACTCCCTCTTTGGGCAGCAGCCCCTACAGTCCGAGAAAGGCCCTTTGAACCATCTCGCTGCACAGCAGGTCGCTTCCGGCGCCTTCCTCGACGATCCTGCCGGATTGGAGCACATATCCCCGGTTGCTGATTTCGAGGCTTTCCCGGACGTTTTGTTCGACGAGTAAAATGGTGAGCCCCTGCCCCTTGAGCGTGACGATGGTCTCGAAGAGTTCGTCCACAAGCTTCGGGGTAAGCCCCTGCGATGGCTCGTCGAGCATCAGGATCAGCGGGTTGCTCATCAGACCCCGGCCGATGGCCGGCATCTGCTGCTCGCCGCCCGACAGGGTCGAGGCGGCCTGGCTTCGGCGTTCGCGAAGGCGCGGGAAGAGTTCGTAGACCGAGTCCAGGTTTTCATCGATCCGGGCGCGCGCCTTGGGCGAGTATGCGCCTAGCAGCAGGTTTTCCTCGACGCTGAAGGGCCGGAAGAGCATCCTCTCCTCGGGCACGTAGACTATGCCCATCCGGACGATGGCTTCGGTGCGCGCGCCGTGGATGGGTTCGTCTTCGAGCAGGACCCGGCCGGAATAGACGGGAAGGGCACCCATTACGGCGCGCAGGATGGTGGATTTCCCCGCGCCGTTCGATCCCACCATGCAGACGGTCTCGCCCCGTTCCACCCGGAATGAGACCCCGTGGATGAGGTGATGTCCCGCCCCTCGAAGAAGATGCTCCCCGAGTCCGCCCGGTACACGCCCGCCACGCAGTTGAAAAGGGTGGTCTTTCCCGGCCCGTTCGGGCCGATGATCCCGAGCAGCTCGCCCCTGGCCGCTTCAAACGATATGTCGTCGTTTGCGACAAGGCCCCCGAACCGCTTGGTGAGGCTTCGCACCTCGAGCATCCCCGTCATGACCGCGCCCTCCGCCGCATCCGCGCCACGATGCCCCATAGCCCGCGGGGCTCGAAGGCCGATATCAGCATGATGACGGCCGCGTAGATGATGAGATCGAGTCCGACCATCCCGGCCCGCGCCCCGAGCCGGGACTTTCTGAACGAATTGATGAACAGGAACCCCACGATGAAAAAGCCGAAGATCACGTAATAGTAATAGGCGTCGTTGAGAAATATCAGGTGGAGAAAGTCGGGAGACTTGAAGCGCGTGACAGGGATTTCGAGCCCGCGCGCGGCCCCGACGAAATTCCAGACCACGAAGAGGTCCTTTAAGACAAGGGAGGTGGCGATGCTCGCGATGGCGAAGTAGTGGCCCTTCAACCGTAAGAGCGGATACCCTGTGACGGGCGTCCCGCGAAGCGCGGGCCTGACCCTGGGCTAATATATTTAGCCCCGTTGGGGCATTAAAGCCCCGCTCCCAATGGTATGCTTAAGTTGACGGCAATGGGCTCCCCCCGGAATGACGGGCTTGTTCGCGCAACCTATCCGCCATGGTTCCACCAGAGTCACACCAGAGTTCCACCACGGTTCACGCAGCGCCGCGACCCGATGCCCGCCACATGATACCTGCCGCTTGATACCTGCCGCCCGACCGTTACTCTTTCGCGCCCTTTTGCAGCCCCTTGAGAAACTCTCCCATCTTCTTTCCGGCTTCCTCGGGACTCATCTGGTCGATCTTGGCGCCCATGTTGTCCATTCTGGATGTGAACCTTCTCGCGCTATATTCCGTACTGAGCGAAAGAAGGAGAAAGACGAGAGCTATGGCGCCGAAAACAATCTGGGCCCTTTTCGGAGGGATTCCGTGTGCTTCGGTGCTCGCGACGATCATCAGGTAGATGCCCCAGGCCAGCCCGATCAGGGGCCCGATGTAGGGGACCGGCTGCACGATGGTCGTCAACGGACTGATTGCCGCGGCGTAGGCGGTGCACCGGTAGGCGACTTCGTAGGACTCCATGGACCCCATCAGTTTCCAGATGACGAAGACAATCGCCGCGCCGACGAACCCGAAAATCGCCGCCACAATCGGCGAAACGATCAGGGCCGCGAGTCCGAAAGGTCCGCCGTACCCGATGCCGAACATCCCGAGGACCGCCTGAACGACCCCGGTGGCAAAGGCCAGGACGACAAGAAATATCAGCGGGTCGGTAAAGCCTCCCGACTTCGGCATTTCCCGGTAAAAGTCCACCGGCCGCGTAATCACCCGCACCGCCGTGTCGAGAATCGTCGTTATGTATTCCTGTGGGTTCTTCCTCTCATCCGTCGTGTCGGCCATAACGCCTCCTTTTGAATTTGGGAATTGAGGGATTGAGGAATTGGGGAATTGAGGGATTGCGATCGCTCCGCCCAATCCCTCAATCCCTCAATCCCTCAATCCCTATAGTTCTTTAAAGATCTCGATCTTCGTGTTTTTGCGGAGGTCCGACTGCCACGCCTGCCAGACGGCGGCCTGCTTCAGTTGGAGGATGCGCTTGGATATGGCCGCGACATCTTCCTGGGTGGGCGCCCCGGCCGGGGTCATTCCCAGGAGCTGGCAGACGACGATCCGGTTGCCCAAATCGAGGGGCGATTCCGGAAAGGGGCTCGATTCCTTGAGGTCGAACACCTTGTTCAGGTTCTCGCCCCGCAGCAGCTTGAGGTCCTTATCGGGCTCCTGCCTGGAGAAGGATTCGCTTTGCCGCGCGCTCAGGTTAAACTGTTTGGCGGCGGTCGCGAGGCTGTTTTTTTCCTTTGCGGCCTTCAACAGATCGGCGGCTTTATTCCGGGCGAGCACCCTGGACTGTTCTGTGCGGTAATCCTTTGTGACTTTTTCTTTCACCTGTTCGAACGGCATGGGCCGTGTGGCCTGGATAGTCTTTAGCTGGGCCACTATGAAGCCCCCGGGGAGCTCGAATGCATCGCTGACATCGCCCCGGCCCAGTTCGAAGAGCTTGCCCTTGATCTGCGGGGTGAGCATCGCGGAATCCGGCCCTTCACCTCTCAACTCGATCCATGTCGTGTTCACGGGCCCAAGCTTCATTTCCTGCGCCGCCTTTTCGATGTCCTTGCGGGCATAGGCCAGGTCGCGGAACTCACGGCCCTTCTTGAACGCTATTTCCTGCGCCACCTGCGTCTTGAGGAGCTTTGCGATGTCCGCCTTCACCTCGGCGAGCGGCACGGTCCTCGCCTCGCGCACGTCCTCCACCTTGATGATGTGAAAGCCGTAGGGCGTTTTGACGAGGCTGCCGATCTGGCCTTTTTTCAAGGCGAACGCGGCTTCCGAGAATTCGGGCGCCATCGCCTTCTCATTGAAGTAGTCCAGGTCTCCGCCCTGTTTGGCGGTGGTTGTATCCTGGGAATATTTCTTCGCAAGCTCGGCGAAATCCTTGCCCTTTTTAGCTTCATCCAGGACCTTCTGGGCCTCGGAGCGCGCTTTTTCCACCTCTTTTTCGGACGCGCCCTCCTTCACCATAATGAGAATATGGCGGGCGCGGACCTCCTTTTCACGCTTATACTGGGCCAAATGGTCCTCGTAGTGGCGCTTCACCTCATCGTCGCTCGCCGGGATGTCTTTTCCCAGCTCCTCGAAGCTCAGCAGCACCGAGGCAATTTCGCGCCTCTCGGGCTCCATGTACCTGGCCTGATTGTTCTGGTGAAAAGTCCGAAGGGACGCCTCGTCCACCGTGACCTGGTCCTCCAGCGGCTTCGGGTCGAAAAGAACATAGGCGATCCGGACCTGGTCGCGGTAAAAGTGGTGATCGGTCACGATTTCGTCATCGGTCACCACCGCCCGGTTCTTTATGAAGGCTTCGACCTTGCGGGTGGTTACGTCCTGCGTGATCTGGCGCTCGAAGGTTTCGGGGGTCATCCGCATCTCGCGAAGGATCGCCTCGTAGCGTTTTTTCTCGAACATTCCCTCGTTGAGGAACATGGAAAACCCGAGAATTCTGCGCCGAACCTCGTCGGTCGTCGCCGAAAGCCCCAGCGCTTCCGCGCCCCGCATCACCAGGGCCTGGGTTATGAGCGCGTCCATCGTCGCCTTCTTGAGGTTGAGCTTGCGGATGAGGTCCTCGGAAAAGGCCGACCCCATTTGGCGGCGGTAATTTTCTATCATAGTTGAGTAGGCGGCGTTGTATTCGGCGACGCCGATGACCTGGTCGCCCACCTGCGCCATCTCGGTTTCACGGCTGGCGTCGTAGGTGTAGCCTCCCCAGAAAATGAAGACGACAATGATGAGCCCAAAAAGAACTTTTGCGAGCCATGACTTGGCGTGTTTTCGAACGAATTCAAGCATCGGTCCTGATATCCTCCTCGCGGGGGGTGGGTGGTGTCGGGTCTTGCAACGGCTGCGTGTGCCGCCGCCCAAGAAAAATATAAATCATCGCCCCGATGAAGGGCAGGGTGGCCACGAGGCCAAACCAGAGCAGCTTGGCCTTCACGCTGGAAAACTGGCGCTTCGGGATATCCAGAATGGCCCAGAACGTGGGAATAAGCGGAAGAGCAAATATTAAAACAACCAGCAGAATCTTTAGCGGCATTCCTGATCTCGGTGTTTGGGGTTCGGTTGTTCCGGTTTTCGCAGTAATCGAGCACGGTGTTGAAATACACCGAAGAAAGCAATGATGCTTGAAAAGATTTGTATAAACTTTCGCGCCCCGTGCCGCAAGGATTCTTTTAATCACACGGGGGCGCAAGGGTCCTTTTGACCACCCGGGGGGCGCGGGACCCGGATTCCCCCTTCCATGGCGCGCCTTTTCCCCCGGCTCGGCCCTGTTCGCGCCCGGAACCGGTTAAAGGCGGTTTGACTGTGCCGCCCGGTTATACTAGGATAACGCGGATTTGGAAACCTGACGCCTTAAACAACCACCTGAGACCCAGCGGGAAAACCGGATGTCCAAGCTGTTCATTTCCGATATAAAACCCAACCAGGAAATCGCCTCCCTGTTCGTTGCGGCCGACAAACAGCTCCGGACCGCCCGCAACGGGACGCAGTACCTTAGCCTGAAGCTCTCCGACAAAACGGGGGGCGTCGCGGGCAAAATGTGGGAAAAAGCCGCGGATGCCGCCGCCAGATTTCGCGCCGGAGAGATCGTGTTTGTTCGGGCCCGAAGCGAACTCTACCAGGAAAAGCTCCAACTGAACGTGGTCGAGATTTTGCCGGTCCCGGCGGGCGGGTTCGATCCGTCCGATTTCTTGCCCGTCTGTCCGTATGATCTCGACGTAATTTTCGGGCAGTTCGAAAAGCTCCTGGCAAATATCTCGGAAGGCCCGATCAAAAGGCTCTGCGACGAATTTCTGGCCGATGCCGACCTCATGGGGCGCTTCCGGACCTGCCCGGCCGCCAGGGCCATGCACCACGCCTACATCGGCGGTCTTCTCGAACACACGGTCTCGGTCATCACCCTTATCTACCGGATCTGCAACCACTACCCCGACCTCGACCGCGACCTGCTGATCGCGGGCGCTTTCCTGCACGACATCGGAAAGATCGAGGAATTCGTCTACGACACCCACATCGACTACTCGGACGCGGGGCGTCTGGTGGGACACATGGTGCTCGGAACGCAAATGCTCGATGATAAAGTCCGCGCGATCGAGGGCTTTCCGCGCGAGACCGCCCTTCTCTTGAAACACCTTATCCTCAGCCATCACGGCGAGGCGCAGTTCGGGGCGGTAAAACTGCCCGCGAGCAAGGAGGCCGTCGCCCTCCACTTTGCGGACGACCTCGATGCAAAAATCAACGCCGTCCGGCGCATTCTGGCAAACGCGGGAGATGAAGAAAGCACCTGGACGGGTTACGATACGATTTTCGGGCGGCATTTTTTCCGTGGGTTTCCGCGAAATGAAGAATCCGGGGGCGAAGACGGGTCAACGGAGACGTCATCTCCCGCGCCGTAATCATGTGGTACATGTACATTCTTCGCGCCCTTCGCGCTCTTCGAGTTAAAGAATGAAACAAGCAACCACGAAGCACACGAAGCACACGAAGGGCACGAAGATGGAATATGGGTGGCAATTCGTATCCGCCCCTGTTGTGGCACGGTCGGGAGACCCCGCCATAACAGGATCATGTAGTACATGTGCCTTCTTCGTGTCCTTCGCGCTCTTCGAGTTAAAGAATGAGACAAGCAACCACGAAGCACACGAAGAGAACGAAGGGCACGAAGAACGCCAAGCTGAAATACGGATTACAATTCGTAACCGCATTATATGAAAGCGAGCACTTAGGCGATAAAATATGGCGCTTAGCGACATTCCCGGCCAGCAAAGGGCGGTGAGGTTCCTCAGGCAGCTCGTGAGGAAGGACGCGGTCCCGCACGCCTTTCTTTTCACCGGCATGCCCGGAACGGGCAAAGTGGCGGGGGCCGTCGAGTTCGCGAGGGTGCTGGAATGCCTCGATCCCCGGGACTTCGACGCGTGCGGCCGCTGCCCCGCCTGCCGCAAGATCGGCGAGGGGTTGCATCCGGACCTGATCCAGGTCCGGGCCGACGGGGCGACTATCAAAATCGAGCAAATCCGCGAGCTGCGGGAGCGTTTTCGATTCCGGCCGTTTGAAGGCAAATGGCGGGTGGTTATAATTCACGATGCGCAAAGGCTCAAGGAGGAGGCGGCCAACGCGCTCCTCAAGATCCTCGAGGAGCCGCCCCGGGGAAACCTTTTCATCCTGATCGCCCCCGAATCCCAGATGCTTTTGCCCACGATCGTCTCGCGGTGCTGCCACGTGCGGTTCCAGCCGCTGGGAGACGATATCGTTGCCGAGTATCTCGTCAGGGAAAGCGGGCTCGATCCGGAGCGCGCCGCCGAGGTGGCGCGCCTCTCGGCCGGGAGCCTGGATGCGGCGCGGCGCCTCACCGAGGAAGGCCGGATCGCGGCATCGAAGAGGGTGCTCGAAAACCTCGAAAGGCTTGACGGGCAGCCGATGATCGATTTTTTTCAGATGATTTCCGAATGGGTTGGGACCCGCGAGGAGGCCGAACAGGACCTCGAGTGCGTCAGGCTTTGGGTTCGCGACCTGATCCTGCTCCGCCTCGCCGGGGATCGTCCCCTTACATTCGCGCTCGACGACAAGACGAAGGAAGCGGTCGGGGGCGTTCCGCCCGAGCGCCTTTTCCTGCTCTACCACGGCATGGAACAGGCGATTCGGAACCTCAAGGTAAACGCGAATCTGCAACTGACACTGGAGAGTGTCTGTCTGGCAATAAAGGACTCGCTCTATGGAAAAGGTGATTGGTATTCGTTTTCGAAAAGGAGGCAAGATCTACCATTTTGACCCCGGCGAATACTCCCCCAAAAAAGACGATTTCGTTATCGTAAACACCGAGCAGGGGATCGGGCTGGGACAGGTGGTCGAGCCGCCTCACCCGCGCAATGCGCGCCTCCACCCCTCCGAGATAAAGAGAATCGACCGGCCCGCCACGGACGAGGAGATCAGCCGGCATTACGGCAATCTCGAAGTCGAACTCGACGCCAAGACCTACTGCCTGGAACGCATCGCCGCCCACGAGCTTCCCATGAGCCTGGTGGACGTCGAGTATTTCTTCGACGGCAGCAAGATCATTTTTTATTTCACGGCGGACGGGCGAGTGGACTTCCGGGAACTGCTCAAGGACCTCGTGCGGAGGTTGCGCACCAGGGTCGAGCTGCGCCAGATCGGCATTCGCAACCAGGCCAAGATGGTGGGAGGCCTGGGAGGTTGCGGACGGCCCCTGTGCTGTGCGTCCTTTTTGAAGAATTTTCACGCCGTATCCATCAAAATGGCCAAGGAACAGAACCTGAGCCTCAACCCGGCGAAAATATCCGGCGCGTGCGGAAGGCTCATGTGCTGTCTCCAGTACGAGCACGAAACGTATAAAGAGCTCAAGAAAGACATGCCCAAGATGGGGAAGAAGGTCGAGATCCCCGAGGGCAAGGGCAAGGTCGTCCGGCAAAACGTGATGGGCAGGGCCTATACCGTGCTGCTCGAAGACGGGCGGGAAATCGACATCAACCTGGATAAGGGCGACTCCGGCGGCGGCGGCGAGTGCAAGTGCCCCGCCGGCAAGAAATAGCAACCATTCACCGCGGAGAACGCAGAGGACGGAGGACGGAGGACGGAGGTCAGAGGACGGAGGTCAGAGGACGGATAACGGAGGGTCTTTCCGTCCTCCGTCCTCCGTCCTCCGTCTTCCGTTCTCCGGCTTTTCTCAGCGTCCTCAGCGTCCTCTGCGGTGAACCACTAAGAAAGTGAGCGGATGGACCGATTCTACGTTACGACGCCGATCTATTACGTCAATGCCGAACCGCACATAGGACATGCCTACACGACCATCGTGGCAGACGTGATGAACCGGTTTCACAAGCTGATGGGCTACAGGACCTTTTTTCTCACCGGGACCGACGAACACGGGGACAAGATCGTCCAGGCCGCGCAGGAAGCCGGCATGGAGCCCAAGGCCTATACGGACAAGATCAGCGCCCTTTTCAGGCAGACGTGGCCCAGGCTCGACATCACAAACGACAAGTTCATCCGCACAACCGACCCCGAGCACGTACAGGTCGTCCAGGACGTGCTGCAAAAGGTCTACGACGCCGGCGAGATATATTTCAGCACCTACAAGGGCCTTTACTGCGTCGGGTGCGAGAGGTTCTACGCCGAGCGGGAACTGGTGGACGGAAAATGCCCCGACCACGACAAGCCCCCAATCGAGCGCGAGGAGGCCAACTATTTTTTCCGGATGAGCAAGTACCAGGACTGGCTGATCGGGTATCTCGATAAAAATCCCGACTGCATCCGGCCCGAGCGCTACCGTAATGAAGTCCTGTCTTTCCTGAAAGAGCCGCTCGAAGACCTTTGCATATCGCGGCCCGTGGACCGTCTGAGCTGGGGGGTCCCGCTCCCCTTCGATTCCGGGTATGTGACGTATGTCTGGTTCGATGCGCTCATCAACTACATTTCGGCCCCCGGCTACCCCGAGGGCGAACTGTTCCGCGAATTCTGGCCCGTCGTCCAGCACGTCGTGGCCAAGGACATCCTCAAGCCGCACGGGATCTACTGGCCCACGATGCTCGAAGCGGCGGGCCTCCCGATGTACCGTCACCTCAACGTGCACGGCTACTGGAAAATAGACGAAGGCAAGATGAGCAAGAGCCGCGGCGCCGTGGTGCGGCCCCTCGACATGGTCCCGGTCTACGGCCTGGATGCGTTCCGGTATTTTCTTCTGAGGGAGATGGTTTTCGGGCTGGACTCGAATTTCAGCGAGGACGCGCTGGTCCAGAGACTCAACGCCGACCTGGCAAACGATCTCGGAAACCTTTTCAGCCGCACCCTGGCGATGACGGCAAGGTATTTCGACGAAAAAGTGCCGCCCTTCGGGGCCCCGCCCGACGAGATGGACGCCGAGCTTTACGGCAAGACACGGGAGGCGGTGGAACAGTTTACGAAGGAGATCCCGAAGCTTGCCTTCCACAAGGCGCTCGTCGCCATCTGGGAGTGCATAAGCGCCGCCAATAAATACATCGATTACGTCGGCCCCTGGAACCTCGCCAGGGACGAGGCCCTCAAACCGCGCCTCCAAACCGTCATGAGGACCCTCCTCGAAGTAAACAAGATCGTGGCGGTGCTGATCTCGCCCTTCATGCCCTCGACTGCGGGGAAGATGCTCGATCGCCTGGGGATCGCCGTCGATCCCCTCGACCTGCGCCTGGAAAAAGACGCCCGGTGGGGCGCCCTCGAGGAAGGCAGGGCGGTTTCCAAGGGCGAGGCGCTCTTTCCGCGCATCGACATCGGCGGCGCGAAGAAGGCGGAAAAACCCGAAAAACCCAAGCCCAAGCAGCAATCGGCCCCGAAGCCGGAGAAAAAGCAGCCCGCCCAGGAAGCTGCGGGGCCGGCGGAAACAATCGATATCGATACCTTCCGCAAAGTCGACCTGCGGATCGGGCTCATCAAGCACGCCGAGAGGGTCGCCCAGTCCGAGAAGCTCGTAAAGCTCATCGTGGATATCGGAGAGGAGAGGCAGGTGGTCGCCGGGATCGCCAAGACCCACTCTCCCGAGGCGCTCATCGGAAAGCAGATCGTCCTGGTCGCCAACCTCAAGCCCGCAAAACTCATGGGAATCGAGTCCCACGGCATGGTCCTCGCCGTTCGCGACGGCGACGACCTCAAACTCATCGTTCCCGAAAAGGAAGTTACGCCGGGTGGAAGGCTATCCTGACATTCTCGGAGGAAGTCTTAATGCCGCCGAAGGTGAGGGAACTGATCGCGGAACTTGAACGGGCCGGATTTGTGGATCGGGGAGGCAAAGGAAGCCACAGGAACTTCGTCCACCCAAAGGTTCAAAGGCCAATCACCATCGCGGGGCAACCATCCGATGACGCCAAAGTTTACCAGGTCCGGGCCGTGAGGTCGGCCATCGAGGAATCGAGGAAATGAAAGATAGCGCCAGGTACGCAAAGATCGTTGAGTGGTCGGAGGAAGACAATTGCTATGTGGGCAGCGCCCCAGGGCTGATATATGGTGGGACCCACGGCGATGACGAAAGGGTGGTTTTCGAGGAGCTGTGCCAAATCGTTGAAGAAGCGATCGATCTCTATCACAAAGAGGGCAAACCACTTCCACCGGCAACCTCCGGTCGCGATTTCGCGAACAAAATGCAACGGGTCGCCTGATCCATGGACGGCTGGTGGCACAAGTAACTTACTTATCCCACGTGACAGCGCATGAGAGCCGTGGAACCTTCAGTTTCAACTCCAACCCGGGCGGAAAACCGGGATAACATCTTTATATCCGAGTTTATTCCCAACCGAACGGCAAAGGGTCCGGGGATAAAGAGGTCCCTCGCAGCAGGCCTCTTGCGCTCCGCGCCCGGATAGACGAGCTATCCGGGCCACCAGCGGGTTGAAGGGAACTGAATTGCTGCTATCTCCCTCAGTCCCAGAAGTCGAGCAGTAAAGAACGGTCCATGAAGGGAAATCTCGATGAACTTACCATTAGAATTAATAGAAATAAAAAGAGAATTAACTGTGGCTGAGAAAATTAGAGACGATAAAATCAGGATAAAAAAACTAGGTGAATTAATCGAAGAACTTGATAACCTATCCGGCTTGTACCATGACGATTCAATCAATTCATGGATCAACAACACAATTAAAACTTATTTACGTTTAGCGATTGCTCCCATTGCCATGAAGTCAGCACTCGGTATAAACGAGGATGCAGAAGTAGCGTATGTCAGTTTAGCTCTAATTTTTGAGCACCATAAGTATTTAGTGGAAGCAATCAAGGATGATCCAGACTTAAAGCTTGGCTTTATAAGCTTTGTGAGTAATAAGCTTGAGCAAATAAAGCAGCAGCTAGAAGGTATAGTCTGAAAAGGCCAGCCAGACGAAAGAGCAAGGCTAAGGTGACCACCACCATTCCCGGCTCATAGTCGGGTAGACGAGGGCAGTTACTGCCCTCGTC
>JBAQYM010000048.1:0-13320 GCA_049300095.1 Syntrophobacteraceae bacterium | reverse complement strand
CTTTCGGCAACAGCCCCGGTTTGACCGCCCTGCCCCGCATTCTCACCGGCGATGATTGTCGCCAAAAATAAACGTGGCGAACGGCAGTTATCTGAATTATAGAAGTATCCAGGGAGTGAAATCTTCTCCTCAAATTCATCATCGGGAGCGGCGGCATATGAAAAAAACCCTGATTTCTCTCGTTCTGTGCCTTGCCGTGACCGGGTTCGTCACAATTGCCCCGGCACAGCAGACCCATCCGACCGCGCAGCGGACTCAACCCCCCTCCGACGTGCGTAAACAGACCACCCTGGGCAAGTACGCGACGGCTTTCGAAGCATATCTGACGTTTCGCACCAGCGGTGATAAAATCTACTTCCTCGACGTGCGCACGCCCGAAGAATACGTGTATGTGGGCCACGCCACCTTCGCGCCGAACATTCCCTCGATGGTCTGGTCGGGTAAATTCAATCCCGCAACAAAAGAATATGAGCTGGCGGAAAACCCGGCGTTTGAGAATGCCGTAAAGAGCCGGTTCAAACCCGAGGACACAATCATGGTCATGTCCCGCTCGGGTGATCGGAGCGCCGCCGCGGTCAACCGCCTCGCGAAAGTCGGCTTCAAGAACGCGGTAAATATCATTGACGGTTTCGAAGGCGACAAGGTCACCGACCAAGAAAGCTACAGCAAGGGCAAGCGGGTGAAAAACGGCTGGAAAAACGCCAACCTGCCGTGGACCTACGATCTTGATCCCAACCTCGTCTATGCGCCGGCCGAGAAGTAGGTCTCGATCTTCTTGCACCCGGCAACAGTCAGGGCGGAGTCCGAGCGGGCCCCGCCCCTCTTCGGCGGAGCGCAGCCTCTCGGATTTACGGAAAACGAGGACCGTCACATGTCTCGGCTCAAAATCTTTCCGGCACTCCTCGCCCTTCTTTTCCTCCCCTTGCTTTGCCACGCCGTCACGCCGTTCGAGATCTTCGAGGCGAGCACGCTCAGCCGCGTAGTCAAGCGCAACAAACTCATCGTCGGGATGGAGGTGAAGTTCTTCCCCTTCGAGTACGCCGATACGCAGGGCCATCCCATCGGTTTCGACGTGGACATCGCAAGCCTCGCGGCAAAGGAGCTCGGTGTCGAGATCGAAATCAGGGACATGGAATTCAGCGGGCTTATCCCGGCGCTCCAGGGCGGCAAAATCGACATGATAGTTTCCGGCATGACCCGCACGCTCGCCCGCGCGAAGACGGTGACGTTCACGCAGCCCTACTTCGAGACCGGCCTGTGCGCCCTGATAAGCAACAGGAAGGCGCCGGATGTAACCGATATCGCACAGCTTAACGACACCGGACGGATTCTCGCCGTGAAGCTCGGCACCACGGGGGACCTCGTTGCGGCAAGGCTTTTCCCCAAGGCCCGCGTCAACCGCTACAAGGAGGAGACCGCCTGCGTCCTGGAAGTTGTCGCGGGTCGCGCCGATGCCTTTCTCTACGACCGGCTTTCGATCGCCAAGCATCAGCGCCAAAACCCCGATACGACCCGCGCGATCCTTAAACCCTTCACCCATGAACCTTACGCGATAGCGATCAGGAGCGGCGATTTTGATTTCCTCACCTGGTTGAATCAATTTCTGGAGACGATAAAAGCCGATGGCCGCTACCGCGAACTCCACCAAAAATACTTCAGCAACCTCCAGTAGCAGCGAAAAAAGGAGCGCGATCCTCATGGGCGCGGCCATGACGGCTGGGCTCTGCCTCGCGCTCTACCTGCTTTTGAGCCGAATGGAGTATCCCTGGAACTGGGCAGTCACCTGGCAATACCGAAGTCTCTACGTCCAGGGCTTCTACTACACGGTAATCATATCGACCGGCGCCATCTGCCTCGGGTTCTGCCTGGGCCTGGCCGGAGGCCTCGCCAGGATATCCGAGGGCCTCTTTGCCCGGCAGGCGTCGAGGCTCTACGTCGAGTTATTTCGCGGGACCCCGCTTCTCATCCAGATCTACATCATCTATTTCTGTCTCGCCGCCGCGATTCACTACGACAACCCCGTGGTAATCGGGATCGTCGCGCTCGGGGCGTTTTCCGGCGCATATATTACCGAGATAGTACGCGCGGGAATCGAATCCATCGGGAAGGGACAGATGGAGGCGGCGCTCTCACTGGGCTTGAGCAGGCGGTTGGCCCTGCGCCGCGTCATCTTCCCCCAGGCTTTCCGGCGGATCATACCCCCGGTGACCGGCCAGTTCGTATCGCTCGTAAAGGATTCGTCCCTTCTTTCCGTCATTTCCGTACGGGAACTCACCAAGGCCGCCGAGGTCGTAAACGCCACGACCTACAAGACATTCGAGGCTTATCTGCCGCTTGCCCTCATCTACCTCCTGCTGACCTTTCCCCTTTCCCACCTGACGCAGCGGCTTGAAAGAAGGCTGAAGACGGACTAGCACCCGGCGATGCCGCGAGGTATTCCGATTTCCTTTCCTATCGGCCCGCCCGATAGGAAATATTAATTTGCCCGCGGGCGGGATAGGATTTAAAGTATTGGTTACGCTTCGCAATTCCATTGATTTTCGACGGCGAACAAAGCGCCGGGATGACGAGTGTAAAGAGTCGAATGAACCAAATAAAACTCGCCATGTGCAACTTTATCCCCGAGGTCGGTGAACTCAAGAACACCGCGCAAAGCCTCGGTTTTTCCGGCATCGACTGGACGTTTACGCTTGACAGCCTTCCACGCAACCTGAGCGAGGAATCACGACTGCTGCGGGCCATCTCATCCCTCGATGGTTTCGAGATCCGGTATCACTGCGCGTTCAGTGAAGTCGATATAGGCGACGTTTCGACCGAGAAAGCGGACGCCGCCCTGAACCTGTTCCTGTCGACCTGCCGCCTGGTGCACTTTCTCGGCGGCAAGTACATGACCATTCATATCGGGCTGGGACGCGACCGCACAGCGGGGCTTTCATGGGAGCGCTCGATAAAGAAGCTCAAGCAACTGGTGCGGTTCGCGCAAAGCCTCGGCATCACGATATGCCTGGAAAACCTCGCCTCTGGCTGGTCCAGCCGCCCCGAGCTTTTCGAAAAACTCATTCGCAAGGCGGACTGCGCCGTCACGCTCGACATCGGCCACGCGCTCGTAAGCCCCTCGGTCCAGTGCCAGCAGTATTCGTTCGAGGATTTCATTGTGCCCCACCGCCGCCGGATTTTGAACGCGCATATCTACCATGAAGAAACGGACAATTCGCACGTTGCCCCGAAGGCCGTGGACGATATGAAGCCGAGGCTCGACCTGCTCCGTGAGCTTTCCTGCGACTGGTGGGTGCTGGAACTGCGGGAAATGGCGCCCCTGATTTCCACGCTCGATGTCGTTCGCGAGTACCTCGAATCGCAAAACGGCGCGCAGGGCGGACCTCCTGACCATGCGGCCATCTTAGGGAGATGAGCGGCCGACCGCTCACTCTACAGGCGGGATTATTAATTGGAAAATCATCCGGACCCCGGCTGGTGGCGGACAAAACCCACCGACCGGTTCATCCTCAAGTGGATTAAGCAAAATCTCTCGGCGCGGATCACCCCCCGGCTGCTCCATATTTCATGGCTCGAGCCCTGGATGATAACCCTTTCCTCCTCGGGGCTCGGGGTCTTGGCCGGACTGACCTTTGCGCTCGGCTGCGCCTGGGGGGCGGGCGTCATTGCGGCGTGTTCCCAGGTTTTAGACGGCGTCGACGGCCAGTTTGCCCGGATAACCGGCCGCCAGAGCAGCGCCGGCGCGTTCTGGGATTCCGTGCTGGACCGATACTCGGACGGGGCGCTCGTTATGGGGTTGATCATCTACCTCGCGCGCACCGCCGCTTTTCCGCCCCTCTGGCTCACCCTGGCCATGGGGGCCGCCGCGCTCATCGGCGGGGGTCTTATCAGCTACTCGACCGCCCGCGCGGAAAACCTCGACATAGATCTCGGAAAACCGACCCTGGCAAGCAAGGGGACGCGGACGGCGGCCGTTATCGTCGGCGCCCTGGGAAGCCTTGCCTGGCAAGGTTTTCCCGTGATCGCCCTCGCCTACCTGTGCATCCATCCCAATGCGGTGGTCGCGGGCCGCCTAGCGCGCGCCCTTCGCACGGCGGGACCCAACCCACCCGGCGCTTCGAATAAAGGGAATCCATGACCGAACTCGGCGTAATTCATGGAAGATTTCAGGTCCTCCACAACGATCATCTCAAGTACCTGATGGCCGGCAAGGAGCGATGCTCCCACATGGTCGTGGGTATCACCAACCCCGATCCCGTGCTCACAAAAGACGATCCCACGGACCCGCAACGAAGCAGCCCGGCCGCAAATCCGCTCACCTACTTCGAACGCCACTCCCTGATGACCGCGGCGCTTCTCGAAGCGGGGCTCGGCCACTCAGAATTTTCCGTCGTGCCCTTCCCCATCAACTTTCCCGAACTCTATCGATTCTATGTTCCCCTGGAAGCCGTTTATTATCTTACGATTTACGACGAATGGGGAAAGCACAAGCAGGAGATTTTCCAGGCGCTGGGGCTGGAAATCGAGGTGCTTTGGACCCGCCCGATCGAGCAAAAGGGGCTGCGCGCCCGGGATGTGCGAAAGAAAATGGCCCTCGGCGAGGAATGGCGCACGCTGGTGCCCGCAAGCGCCGCCGAACTCATGGCCCGGTGGAAAATCCCCGAACGTCTGCGAGCACTCTATGAGAAGGATTTGCGCCTCTGATGCCGAGTCGCAATCAGGTCGCCACTTCTGAGATTTTCCAGTTGTCATGTCGATCGAAGCGAGACATCTCCGGCGTGACAACATCTCAGGTTCCTCGCCGGCGCTCGGAATGACAATTTAATGAATGCAACCTCGTTAAGCTCACGCCGCCGCCATGCGGCCCCCTGGATCGAGACGGTCGCGGCGGAAGCGGTTTCAGCTTGACGCGCGGCCGCAGTCTTGATAATTAGAGGGGTCGTTGGGGGATCGTCCAGCGGCAGGACTGCAGACTCTGGATCTGCCTACCTAGGTTCGAATCCTAGTCCCCCAGCCAGTTTATTTTTGAGGTCCCATCGTCTAGTGGCCTAGGATATCGGCCTCTCACGCCGGAGACACGGGTTCGAACCCCGTTGGGACTATTCAGTTTGCGGGCTGCCTACGGGCGGCCCGTGCTGCTTTATGAGGCGCTTTTGACGGTACTTTCCGCGTCCTCCAGCCGTGGAAACCCGGGCATGGTTCCCTCTTTTCTTCTGGTGCTCCCTCCATACCGTTGCCGCGAAATGGTTTATGATTTTGATAACCGTTCACCGCGGAGGCGCAGAGGGCGCTGAGAAAAAGCGAATTTGAATTTGTTAAGTGCAGGACAGCCTTCAGCTTCTCTGGAGGAGCGGTTTCTTGAAATTTTACCGAGAGTTTTTTGTAAGTCCCGATTTTCTTGGCGTCCTCTGCGTCTCTGCGTCTCTGCGTCTCTGCGTCTCCGCGTCTCCGCGGTGAACGGTTACTGATTTTGTGGCTCCTACTCATCTCCGCGGATGTTGATCGGTCGAATCCATCGCATCTCTGTCGCGGGACTTTCCTCGTGTTTATTGCATCCCTGAAAAAGCCTCGGGTCTTAATCTGGTCAGGGTTGACAACCGCATGTCGATAGCAGTAAAATGGTTACGCTGTGACCACTAAATGAATGCTGCGGCACGAAGCCGCGGTTTCCCTGAATCCTTTCAAACAGCACGAAAAATAAAGCCAGAAGGCTTTGATGGGTAACTGTACCTATCCGGTCTTACTGGCTTTTTTGTTTTCAGGAACCGGGTTTCATTTCACGTTCTTTCGCTTAAGTGCAAACAAACCTGGAGGATCAATTCTTGCTTCGCATAGCGGTCATAGACGGACAGGGCGCCAGCATCGGGTCCACCATCATCAGGAAGATAAGGCAAACTTATGGGGAAAAGGTTGAAATCTGGGCCCTTGGAACAAATGCCATCGCGACAGGGCAAATGCTGAAGGCAGGCGCGAACAGGGGAGCAACGGGGGAAAGTGCTGTCAGTTACTCCGCGGAGCAGGTGGACGTGATAGTCGGTCCCATTTCCATTCTTGTAAGCAACGCCATGATGGGAGAACTGACTCCCGGCATGGCGCTGGCGATTGGGGCTTCCAATGCCGCAAAGCTCCTTCTTCCGATCACATCGGAGCCGGTAACGGTTGTCGGGGTGGTTCCGGACCCCCTGCCCCACCTGGTTGACAAGCTGGTGGAAGAGCACTTGTCCGGCATCATCTGGTATAAAACCCGCTCCCAGCCGGCCAAGGATATGGACCGATATTGCAGCAGGAAAGGAACACAATGTGTGAAGCCAACGTGTACTTGAGAGCCAACGGCAAAGAGGAAGTCCTGATGGAAAATGTGGACATCCTCCGGCCCGAGAGTAAGGGGTTGTTTCTGCAAAACATCTTCGGCGAACAGAAATGGGTGGATGCAAGGATCGAGGAGATGACCCTTGTTGAACACCGGATTGTCCTGGCTAACAACAAGGCGCGCAAAAGCCGCAAAGCTCCCGTAAGTGAATGACAATCGACCACCGCACAGTTTCTATGAGCCATGCCGACATGCGACACCTGGAAATCGACCATCATCCGCGGGACTTGCCGGATTCCGATCTCCTCGTCCCGCCCGAAGCCGAAATCGATACCGATTATGCTTATGGTAATAAAATCAATCGCTTGGTCTTCGTGCGCAGGAACTGGTGCGGCCTTGCACTCTCACTGATGGTCCACTCGGCACTTCTCCTCGCTATCTGGCTCTTGCCCAAGCCCGCAATCCTGCAAGGCCAAACGTCTCTGGCAGTCACCCTGGTCGGAGGCGGCGGACTATCGGAAGGACTTCCCGAACCCGGCGGGGCCGGTTCTGTTGGAAATGGCAGTCCACCCGGAGAAACCGCCGTTGTTGCCTCCGCACCTGACCGGGAAAGACAGATTGTTCGCGAGGAAATTCCCGAGGGCCCCGTTCCGCCGACAAAAACCGCGTCTCTTCCGGACAGAAAACCTCGGCGGGACACGGCGAAAAAACGTCCTCAAACCACCGACCGCTCCATTCGCTCCGATTCAGCCTCTACCGAAGCGGGGATGATGGAGACATCAAACAGTATAGATCGAGTAGGAGGAAACAGCCAGGGCCGGGCGACCCAGGGCGGTGTTGGAACCAGCGGCCAAGGAGGTGGATCGCCAGGGGCGACCGGGATGGGAAGCGAGGGGGGAAACGGCGGCAACGGGCCGCTTGCCACGCGGTTCGGCTCTCCGGATGGGCCGCGATTCCTTAAAAGGGCTTGGCCCGTTTATCCGGAAAGCGCCAGAAGAATTGAGAAAGAGGGACAGGTGGTCCTGCAGCTTACGATCGATGAGCGGGGCTCGCTTGTAGCTATCGAGTTAGTCAAGAAAGCCGGGTTCGGGTTTGATGAGGAAGCGATGAAGGCCCTCAGGCAATCCACTTTCTGTCCGGCGCAAAAGGACGGGAAACCTGTCGTGTGTAAAGTCATACTGCCCGTGAAATTCGTGCTCAAGAGCGGGGATGATTTTTGATTATCCGCCTGTTCTGGGGATAACGAACGCCCGCCCTTTATGAGGAAGCATATCCAGCTCCAGACCGTAGACGTTACCCAAAATTCCCGGTTCCCAAGGCTTTTTCCCCGCTGCCAGTTCCTCGATTTGTCCATTTTTCAGGAAAATAAAACCATCTCCATAGAGGAAAGCGGTGTTCGGGTCATGGAGAACGGCAATAATTGTGTATCCGGAACCGGCCAGCCCTTTTAGAAAACGCAGAATGCGCGTCTGGTTTGCAAGATCGAGATGCGCGGTCGGTTCGTCAAGCAGCACGATTTTAGGCTCCTGCGCCAGGACCCTTGCAATCATCACCATTTGCTGCTCGCCTCCCGAGAGTTCCGTAAACGGCCTGTGGCGAAGATCGGCCACTCCCACCCTCTCCAATGCGGCAACAGCCTTGGCGCGGTCCTTTTCGCCCGGAGTGAACCTCACGTAGCTTGCTCTTCCGGTAAGCACCACGTCCTCGGCGGAAAAAGGAAAAACCGGGCGATGAAACTGCGGGAGGTAGCCCAGCATCCTGGCCCTGTCTGTTAGAGAGAGGTCGGCAATGCTTCTCTCCATGACTGCGACGGCGCCTCGGGTTGGTTTGAGCAACCCGGCAATTACTTTCAACAGGGTCGATTTCCCACTGCCGTTTCTGCCGAGAAGCACCGTGAAGCTTTCCTCGGCTATCTCCAGGGAGACATCCGTGAGCACCTCGGAGGATTTATATGAGAATGAAACCCTATCCAGCCGAACAGCCGCTTTCATTCTTCCCACCCGATTCGCGATTTTTTGAGAAGGTAGATGAAAAATGGACCCCCGATAAGGGTCGTAAAGATGCCGATTGGAATTTCAAAGGAAGCCAGGGCACGCGAGAAATCATCGACTATCAACAGGAAAGTCCCGCCGAATGCAAAGCAGGCCGGCACGCCGACCCTGTTATCCGGTCCGAGCATCATCCGGACCATGTGCGGAACGACCAGCCCAACCAGTCCGATGACCCCGGCCACGGCAACCGAAGCGGAAGCCGACAAAGTGGCGGGAACCAGGATCAGCACCTTTTGCCAATCGGGATTCAGTCCCACGGCCCTTGCCTCGACATCGCCCAAAGCGAGCACGTTCATGCGCCACCTGAGCATGAAAAGCCAGACCGTACCCAAGACGATGAGCGGCGCCGCGGACCGCACCTTGGCCCAGCTCGCATTGTGGAGATTTCCCATCGTCCAGTGGACTATCGTCTGGAGGCGAAAAGGGTCGGTGAGGAATTGTACGATGGTAAGAAGAGAACTGAAAATTCCGGTGACAATGATCCCGGAGAGAATTAAAGCGACTACGGAAACGCTCTTCCTCGTCCTTGCAAGAAAGTAGCTGATTCCGACCGCGGCCATCCCGGAAGAAAACGCTGAAGCCTGCAGGGGCAGCCATGAGGTTGCCAGCGCCAGCGCCGCCCCGAAAGCCGCCCCGGAGGACAAACCGAGAAGGTAGGGCGAAACCAGGGGGTTTCTGAAAAGGGCCTGGAGCGCATTGCCCGATGAGGCAAGAGATCCTCCTACGAGGAAGGTTAAAACAATTCGGGGCAGCCGGACATCCCAGATGATGGTGCGGATGAGTTCCTCGTCAGGAATAGTGCCGCTGGATGGCTGCACCAGCCATCTCAATAGCTGTGCGGGGTCCACGGTGTCGGCAGGCCCGACAAAAAGCGACAGCAAAACGACCGGCGCTGGAAGAAAAAGTATTACAAAGCGCGCGATCTGCCTGGTTTGGTCTCTCAAAGTCGGCCCTATTGATTGTGCGAAACAGCGATCGAGGCGCTGTAAAGTTCATCGAATACTTCAGCCCGGTCCGCATCCGGATCCACACCCTGGAAAAGGTCCGGGTAGAGCCATTTTGCCATCAGCCTGACCGCGAACTGATACTTCAGGGTCCACAGGTCGCATGAAAACATGTCGGGCAACTGATAAACCCTGGAATTCCTTACCGCTTCAACGTTTTTCCACACCGGATTGCTTACAATGTCGCTTGGACCTCTCCTTGCGTTTGGCCACATGACGATCACCTCGGGGTCCCATTTCAGGATTTTTTCGATGTTTACGACCACGTGTTCCTGGTCGATAGATCCCGCGACGTTCTCCCCTCCGGCCAAGGTAATCAATTCCTGCACCGTGCTGGGTCTCCCGGATGTTTCGAGCTCGCCTTGCGACCACATGAAATAAACCGACACCGGTTTACTCTTGGCTGAAATCTTTTCACCCAACAGCCGCAGCTCATTTCTTGTATATTCGACCAGGGCCGACGCACGCGCTTCGGTCCCGGTCAACACTCCCAGCGCCCGCATTTCCTCGAAGACATCGTCAAAGCTTTTGATAAAAACGCCGAATACGGGAACGCCCCTTTCTTCGAGGGCCCTTATCGCCTCCTCCTGGTGCGCCCAGATGATCACGAGATCGGGCTTCAATGCGATCACTTTTTCAATGTTGATAAAGTCCCAGTTGCCGGGAGTGGGAAGGGTTTTATCCCGAATCCTTGAATCGAGCCGCTGATAGTAATTGACGGTCCCTTCCTGGTAGGCGCTGGTGGAAACGCCCACCACTCTCTGTCCCGCTCCCAGCATGTAGAGACCGCTCAGGGCGCTCTCGATCAGGCAAACGATCCGGTTCGCGGGCTTTTCGAGGGTTATCGTCTTGCCCCGAAGATCGGCAACGGAAACGCCTGGAGGCTTCAAATCGGCCTGCCGGGCCGGTGGGGTATCAGCCCAGGCCCAGCAGGTCAAAAAGAAGGCAGGTATGATCAACAAAAGCAGTCGCATCGGATGACAGCTATCATTCCATTTTAGAAAGTGACGCCCACGCCACCCGCGGCGGCAAACCCGGGGTCTTGAAACTGCCAGGGCATCTCGTACTGCCTGTTGGTGATGTTGTAGAGATTGAGATGTAGATTAGCTTCGTAGCATTCGTTTTTCCAGATTATCTTTTTGAAGCTGGCATTCAGCACCTCGTAGGGGTCAAAGCCTATCCTGCCCGTACGCGAGTTGCTGTCGAAAATCGACCCGGCAACACGCAGGTATACGGCCGCCGTGAGATTGCCCGGTATATCCAGCATCAATCCGATATTTCCCATGTGCTCGGGGACAAAAGGCATTTCCACGTCGTTCTGGTCCGGGTCGATCGGGTTTTCAATATTTGAATTGGTATACGTGTAGTTTACGAAACCATAGAGATTCTTGATTATTCGATACTTCATTTCGGCTTCAATGCCATAAGATGTCGCTTTTCCGGCATTGATGTCCTGCGATTGCGACGGGTCGAGGCTCACGCGGTTGGTCACTATCGCGTCATCAATTTTATTGTAGAATCCCCTGACGCCCAGCTTCAGGTCCTTGAACACGAGATAATCGATGCCGAGATCGGATCCCAGGCCGGTCTCGGGCGTCAGGCCGGGGTTGGGGAGCTGACCGTTCTTTCCGGGTACGCCCTGGTCTCCGGGGTTCAACGTCCCGGCAATGGATTTGATGGCCGGCACCAGGTAGCTGCTTCCGACATTCCCGTAAACCGATGCCTCCTTTGTAAAGTTATACCGCACGCCCGCGTTCCAGGTTGGCTGTTCCCAGGACTTGCCGTCCACGCCGGGCACAATACCCCCGATAAGATCATAGAAATGCTCGGTGTAGGTATACCTCCCGCCCGCCCGCAAAATCCAGTCGCCAAGCCCCAGTTCCTCCTGAATATAGATACCGGCCTGGTTGGCTTGCGCGTCATTCCCGATGGACTTTATGCCGGGGTTCGACCACGTCTCATACTTTGCGTGCTGGAAATCGGAGCCAACGGTCAAAAGGCTTTTTTCGAAGTGTTTTAAGGAAAGAGTCATATCAATGGGGACAATCTCCTGTTTTACCCCGTCCCACTCCCGCAGCCTGAGGTCGGGGAAGTTGTCCTCCTGCCAACTGCGATCATAGTTGCGGTACCCGGCTTTCAGTTGTCCGGTCAGGACGCTGTTGAACTCGTTGTAGTAGTTCGCATTGACAATGGTGTAGTTATGATCGAATTCGCGGTTGGGACGGCCCGCATCCCCGTCGTGAACCACATAATTGACGAAAGTCGACACCTTGTGCGCGTCGGAACCATCGATGTAGTAGGTCCCGCGAAAATACATCTTCGCCTTCTCATATTCCGGGTCTTTTGTCATGTTCAACCAGGAAGGGTCCGTCCCGTAATTCGTGTAATCCGAATTGTCGTAGCTGCCTCCGACATAGTAGTGGAGGTTCCCTATTTTGTTCTGATGATAAACCTGCTCGGTAAAGGTATTGTACGAGCCAAAATCGCTCCATATCTTTGTCTGCATCTTATCGACCTTCTCTTTTAAAATGAGATTGGTCGTTCCGGCGAGGGGACTCTCGTTTCCGGCAAAATCCATCGAGAGGTAATTGGGATATAATACCGATGCGGGGCCGCGCTGAATTTCGACACGATTCAACGCCCAGGTGCTAAGGTTCATGGTGTCAATGAAAGAATCTATCGGCAAGCCGTCCAGTAGGAACGTATTATACTTTGGTCCCAAGCCCCCGAAGGAGCCCCAGTTCGCGTCGTTTCTGGAGAGCACGTTTACGAATACTCCGGGCTCGTAGGCGAGGGCCTCCGCGACGTTCCTGTTTTCGTACACCCGTTCTTCGAGTTGTTTTTCGTCAATGATGTCCACTTTCTGAGTCACATTGCCTTTCGTTTTCGGAAGCTTCGAGCTGGTAACGACTATGCCGTCCATTTGGTAGGCGGAGTAGTCATCGCTCGCTTTGGACGATTTCTCACTCTGATTTTCGGTTTTGACTTCCTGCGCAAGCAATACCGCGGGCAAGAGCACCGAAGCCCCAATCAGCGCAAGTATCTTTCGCATTCTCATCGATCCCCCCTCCTCTGTGTGATCACCATAGAACCATACGCCCCACGGAGCGTCCGTTAACGGCCGATCCGTCCAAGAAAAAAAACTGAATGTAAAAAAGGGAAAAGAAAAGCGAAGGGGTAGAACTCGCGGAACAAAAAAACCACGAAATCTCCCACCTCTTGAGTGAAAGCCTTCGTGGCCTTCTATTCGACTGACAGATATTTTACGGGGTTTTAAAACGTACCGGCGATAGCCCTTCTAAAGGCATAGTGCTTCCTGGATACTCGATCCCACCTTGAATTGCAAGCAAAAACCCACGCTCCCGATATGCTCCCGCCCTGAACTCGACTCTTCGTTCTCAGTGGGAATGATCGTGAGCCTCCCTCCCATGGCCGGCATGGTCATGTTCGTGCGGGCCATGCTCGCCCGCATGCTCGTGATCATGTTCGCGCCCCGCCCCGGAGTGCGCATGTTCGTGAGAATGTTGATGCTCGTGTTCATGGGAATGACAATGCGAGTGTTCGTGCGCGTGCGTTTGCCCATCATGCGCATGCTCGTGGCTATGTGCGTGGCAGTGCTCGTGCAAATGTTCGTGTTCGTGTTCGTGCTCGCCTTCCATCGTGGCCTCCTGTGTACTTTTGGGACCGGAAGTATCCGAACGGTCGGGTTTCGCTCGGCCTTGCCTTTCCACAATGATATGAACCGTATCCCATCAAATCAATGGTCCATCCATGATTTGCGCGGCGCCTGGGTTGTTGCGGATTCCCTCCTCGTTCCCGCAAAGAGCGGGCTGTTGCCCAAAGAAATATTCAAGCTGCGCGACCATTGATCGGGACGTGAGTCCCCCTCCCTTCGATGGGAGGGGTTAGGGGAGGGTGTTGAATTTTCAAGTACTTACGACCCCCTCCCCCAGCCCCT
>JBAQYM010000047.1:0-30581 GCA_049300095.1 Syntrophobacteraceae bacterium | reverse complement strand
GATCCGCGGCGGGCCGGATGCCTTCCTGTGGACGTAGGGGCGGGGTTGATCCCCGCCCGGACCGCCGGAAGGCATGTGGGTTGGGTTTCGCCCGCCCGGTTATGGCGCGGTCTCCTGACCACGCCATGCTCTCGACCGGGGGTCTCCATCACACCCCAGGACCGGTTGACCTCCTTGGGAGACCTTCGGTCGGGCACGGTGGCACGGTCGGGAGACCGTGCCACAACGGGGGGCTTACCCCAACCACCAAGACTCAATCCAACTTTCGAGGCCCTTCGCAAAATCTTTTGAAGGTGGGCGGCGGATTGTGGGAGCGGCTTTCAGCCGCGATTTTTTTTAGTGTTGCCCGCGCCTCCTCGCGGCTGAAAGCCGCTCCCACGGATTGGCCTGTGGGTTGGCTTTGGTCCCGCTCGACGCGTGCGGGGGCGCTTTTACGGTGAAGCGTCTTTGCGTCCGAAACAGGCCTCTTTGGCGGCAATCTGCGGCGCTCCGCGTCTATCCGGCCATATTTATTACGGTAATCGCGACCTCTTATAATCCCGTTTTTAATGCCCGCGAAGTATGCTATTAAAGGTAGCGATCCATTGAGTTAAAGAACTCGATCCGCACCGGGATAAAGAGTTGGGCTGGTTCGTTGTGTGTTTGGGGTTGCCTTGTCGAGGAGGGGCCGCCCCGCGTTGGCTGGGGGAGGTGCGGGCCGGGGGTCGGTGGCGACACGGGGGACGTGAGGGGCTGAGTGCTGTCCACTTATCGGGAATCCTTAGATTATCTCTACGGGCTTCAGAAAAACGGAATCAAGTTCGGCCTTAACTGCACGGAAAATATCCTTGCGCGGGTCGGAAATCCGCATCGGAAGCTCCGATTCATCCACATCGCCGGGACCAACGGAAAAGGTTCGACGGCGGCGATGCTGGCAAACATCCTCCAGGGGCTCGGGCTTAAAACGGGTCTCTACACCTCTCCGCACCTGGTGCGCTTCACCGAACGGTTCCGCATGGACGGCCGCGAAGTTTCGGCCGAACGCATCCTCGATGTATTCGCCAAAGTCCGCTCGATAATCGACAACAGCCAGCCTCCGACCTTTTTTGAAGTGACCACCGCGATGGCGTTCCTCTACTTTGCCGAGGAAGAAGCCGACTGGGTCATCGCGGAAACGGGGCTGGGGGGACGGCTCGACGCAACCAACGTGATCCATCCCGAGGTGTGCGTCATCACCAACATAGGTTTCGACCACCAGGAATACCTCGGCGCGACCTTGGCAACCATCGCCCGCGAAAAGGCCGGGATCATAAAAGACGGCGTCCCGCTGGTCACCGGCGCGCTCCAGCCGGTCGTGCAGGGGATTTTAAAAACCACCTGCATGCACCGGAAGGCCCCGCTGTACCGGTTCAAATCCGATTTTCGCGTGAGGCGCAATTCGGACGGCTCGTTCCAGTATAGCGGGATCGGCCGGCAGTGGCCGGCCCTTCGGCTAAACCTCATTGGGGCGCACCAGAGGGGCAACGCCGCCCTTGCGATCGCGGCGGCCGAGGTGCTCGAAACAAAAGGCCTCGTTTCGCTGGACCAGGCCGTGGTCGAGCGCGCCCTGGGCGAAGTGAGCTGGCCCGCGCGGCTCGAAGTGCTCGACACGAACCCGACGGTCGTACTCGACGGGGCGCACAACGCGCAAGGGGCCGAATCGCTTCGCGATTCGCTCAAGCAATGCTTCGAGTACGAGAGGCTTCACCTGGTGCTCGGGATCATGGCGGACAAGGACATCCGGGGGATCCTGCGGCGGCTTCTTCCCCTGGCGCAAACCGCCATTTTCACGCAGCCGCGCTATGTGCGGGCGGCCAACCCGGAAGAGCTTCGCAGGATGGCGCGGCCCTACATACAAAGGCACTATGTAATCCCCGACCCGGCCTCGGCCATTGCCCAGGCAAGGCAGTTGGCCGGTCCGCGGGACCTCATCTGCATTGCGGGCTCGCTCTACTTCGCGGGAGAGGTTAAGGAGATTTTCGGGGAGCCGGCGTTATGAAAACATCATCTTACAGTGCGGTCCAGGCGTGGTGGGGCGGGCTTTCGGGGCGACTTCGAACGTGGAGGCGGCTTTCCGGGCCGCTTCTCCTTTGTTGTTTTCTCATTGCTTTTCCTGGCGTGCTCTCCGCCCTCGCCGCCGGGCCGCAGCCGCTTTCGGGCCCATTCACGGTGGACGGGAAAGAGATCGCCGACGCCCGCGAGAGTCAGTGGAACATTGAGGCGGAAACGCTCTCATACGACGAGAAGCGCGAGCTTTTCGAGGCCGAGGGCAACGTCCGGATAAGTTCGAGGGACAGGATGATCGAGGCGGACCGCGCCACGCTCGACATGGTGAAGCGCCAGGCCGATCTCTGGGGCAATGTCACCCTCCGGTACGGAAAAAACTGGCTCAAGGGCGAGCACGTGACCTGGGGTCTCGATTCGGAAACCGGCTGGCTGGAAAACGGCATCGTCTTTTTCGCCGAAAACAACTTTTTCGTCCAGGGCCGATCCATATCCAAGACCGGCCCGACCCAGTTCGAACTCAAGGAAGGCTTTCTCACCAGTTGCAATCCCGCCGATCCCGACTGGAAGATCCAGTACCAGAGCATGAAAGTGGACGTTGGCGGGACGGCGTGGGCAAGGGACATCTCGATGTGGGCGCGCGGCGTGCCGATCGCGTACCTGCCGATAATCGGCGTTCCGGTCGAGAAGGAACGCCAGTCCGGGTTGCTCATCCCCTGGGCCGGCTATTCGGACGTGACGGGCTACGATTTCGAGGCGCCTTACTACTGGGCGATTCGCGACGACATGGACGCCACGTTCTATGCGCGCTACCTCTCCGAGCGCGGGTTCATGGGCGGGGCCGAGTACCGCGTCAACAACCGCCAGTGGGGGGAAGGCGTCTGGATGTTCAACTTCCTGGACGATCAGGCGAGCAAGACGTTTTTGGATGACAAGGGCTATCCCTTCCAGAGCGACGAACGCTTCTGGGCGCGGGTGCGCCACAACGTGGAACTCCCCTGGAAGGTGGATGCCAAGATCGATATCGACCTGGTGAGCGACAGGAATTTCCTGCAGGAGTTTTCGAGGGGTTCGAGTTCCTATGTCTATTCCGAGACGGCGTTCCGGGACCACTTCGGGCGGGGCATCCTCTACGACGGGACCTCGCTTGTGCGCGAGTCCAGTATATACCTGGAAAAACGCCGCGAATCCGACCTTTTGAGCATGGATGTGCGCTACTTCCAGCAGCTTCAGGACAACCTCGAAAACGTCACCATTCAAAGGCTCCCGAGCTTTTCGTACAGCATTCTTCCCACATATCTAAAGGATACGCCGCTCTATTACTCCCTGGAAAGCTCCGCCATTAACTACTGGCGCAGCGAGGGCGACCGGGAGCAGAAGCTCGATTTCCGCCCCCGCGCCTTTTACCCGATGCACTGGGGCAATTACCTGGACATCGAGCCCTCGGCCGGATTTCGCTCGACGACCTACCTTGTCGAATGGGAGAACCGGAACTTCGACGACCTGAACCAGCGCGCGATAGGGGATGCGCGGGTCGAAATGAGTTCGCGCCTCAACCGGGTGTATCCCGTAAGTCTCGGGGAAATTGTCGCGATCCAGCACGCGATCCGGCCCGAGATCGCGTATGAATACGCAACGCAGGGCATCATGGGACACACCCCGCACCTTGACAGGCTTGACGAAGACCAGTCCCGCAACGGCATGCGCTACGGCTTCACCACGTTCCTCACGGCAAAAGAGGTGGTGAAGGACGCGCAGGGCAACCCGGTCACGTCCTATCGCGAGTTGGCGAGGTTTCGCGCCTTTCAGTTTTTCAACGTGGAAAGGCCCTTTGTCGAGGACCCCCTGTTCAACACGCGCGCCCTGGACGAAGGGATGTCCCCCCTGGGGCTCCGGCTGGATATCATGCCGAAAAAATACATCACCCTGTCCTACGACGCGGACTACGACTGGCAGTCCACCGGGGAGGGCAATTCCCACGACGTCTACATGACCCTTGACAGCGGCAAGGGCCACATACTCAGGGTGGATTACCAGAAGCGCCACGACCTGCCGGTGGATGAAATCACCACGGAAGTGCTCGTGAAAACCCTTCCGAACCTGTACGTCAACGCCTATCACGACTATTCCCTGGACCAGGGGGAACTTTTCAAACACGGGTACGGATTCAAATATTTTCGAGGATGCTGGGGAATCGGGGTTGCATATGAACGGGAAGGGGACGATAATCGGGTGCTGATATCGCTCGACCTGCTCGGCTTGGGGTCTTACGGCAGCACGGCTTTGATGGGAAGGCCGAGATACGCCGAGGCAACGCCGGATTTTCAGCGCCCGGAGACATACAAGGCGGCCAAATAGCCCTTAAATAAATAAATGAATTGTAGGTGCGTTTTTTTCTTGACAATCTTCTCCTTTCATTTTTAAATTTGCTAAGTCCGCTTGTTTTATATATAAATCTCCGGGAATCAACATGGCGGCTTTGCAATTGATGCTCGTAATGTAGTATATCGTAGACATTGATATCTGCTGTTGGCGAGCCGGATAAAATGGGTTGGACGGAAATTAAGGATGTGAAGTGACAAAAAACAACATAGTCGTCATACTCTTTTCTCAGATTTCTCTCTGCTTTATTTCCTCTTTACTCTTTCCCTTTTTTTCCCATGCGGCTGAACAGATAATTGTAACTAAGACTTTCGCCGAGCTAATTATTTCCAATCTCCCCGGCATACTCACCGGATTGGCAGGCCTATTAACTGCAATTGTAGCTCTGCTTCAAAATAGAAGAAAGCTGTATAAAGACGCTTTACCTGATGAAATTGAAAAAACTATCAGCGCCAAATCCTTCAAAGAGAGGATGAGATTAGAGGTGCTCGACACAGGTACAATGGATATGCTCATCCGCAACGGAGAATTGGTGACCCTCAACAAATTGGATAGCAGAATTGTTCTACGGTTAGAGAGCTTAAATGAGATGCTAGTTAAGCAGAGTCAGCAATTCGGTCTGCTAAGTAAAGAGATTGAGAACATGCGTGAAAACGCCATGAAGAATATTTTGTCTTCTGAAAAGTCATGCTCAAAGGACATGGCAAATTTAAAAACTTATGTTGATAATTCCATAAATAACAATAAAGAATTGATTTGCAAAGACATAACCCACTTGAAAGAGAAGATTGAGGGTAGGTGATCTCATGGAAACCCTAATAGGTTTTATGGATATTGTAAGTCATAATAGGGATACCAGAGAGGATTATGTACATGTTTCGCTATTGGAACTTGAGCGACTACTCGATTTGCAAAAAGACGGCTACAACAATTTGGTTTTAAGAAATGATGATGGTGTAAACATTGACTTCCAAGTGGATCGCCCTGTTCCGGGCGATAGTTCTAAAGATATCCTGATTTTCAGAGCGCTATCCTCGTCGCGCATATCTGTGTTTCTGTCGGATACTCCTGGTAGTTTTCACCCATCCACAGGTTTAAATTTCCAGGGTTTTTTGCTGGATGAACAATGCGGAGATAAACTTGAGCCTGCCCAATACTCAAAACTGCGCGGAATCGAACTTGAAAACGAAAATATAAATCTCTGGTTTTCCTTGTTGAACCGGAATGGTCTTGTTGGTTGTGCGACCAGTTTCCGATTGAACTCCAAACCTTCTTCATGTAAAGAAATGCTGGACTATTGGCAAATCGATTGCCAAAGGCATAATCAAAATAAGCAGTTCATGAAAATAAACAAGCTGATAGTTCCATCAGCTCCATGGTCATTGACTGAAATTGACACAAGGACAGTTGAATTTCAAGTCATATACCACAGTATTGGGCCGATACGAGGCGTCGTGACACTTAGATCGGCTCCGATCTTTATTCCAATTGAAGTCAAGCCTGCTTTCCAGAGGCAATATCCTTCTTATTTATATAGGGTCATTTCAATTTACCCGCATCAAAACTGGGTATCAGAAGAGCTTTTCTTGGTGGTTGATTATATAGAGGAATCTTTTTCTACGTTCTTTATCCCGTACTACTACATGTGGTGTGATTTCGGGACCGAAACCTACCTATACCGCTACGACGGTATTACTGGCTGGTTTGCTTTGGGCAATAGATTTGAGCCTTTTCCATCCTACGGGTTTGCCACCCATTCTCATTCTGATCGCCCGGCAATTCTTGACTTCAACGATTTGAAAGCACATCGTGAATACGAATGGAAGCTCGGGCTTGGTCAGCAATTCAGGAGCCTGCATGCCTTTAATGTATGTACCGTTTGCGATAACTTTATTGGGAGGCTTTGGTACACTCAGCTTCTTGACAAGTTAACCGCTAAAATAATTAAGGATGAATAAGGATGAATAAAAAACATGTTGTAGAAGATATATTGAACATAAAAGATTTTATTTGTACGCACAAAGATATGATATTTGCCAGGATACAGTATGCTGGAAAAACCGTCATGGAGACTCAACGCCTAGACAGTGAAAAGAAGAGAGGCAACAAATCCAACGAATACCAGGTTTTATTTTTCGCAGGATGCTTGCCATTTATTAATAGCGTTATACAAGTTGGCAGCAATCCTAGAAGTATCCGAAGTGCTATAAATGCAATAGAGAATGGATATTCAAAGAGACATAAGTTCGTAGATTCTGTCGCTATTTTATCTAAGAACGCATTATATTACATTATTGAATACTGCATAGCATTAAATGATGAAGAAATGAGTCGGTATGACAATTCCGACGAAAAAGGAAAAACAAACTTCTGGGAGCAAGTGATAAAGGAAGAGAGGACAATTGTTGAAGGTGGAGAAATAGAAGCGAACATGCTGACCCTGGGGCATTCAGAAAAAGAATCTTATTGGGACGAGAGAAAGCAAATATGGAAAATGATTAATGACTACATAGCGAAGACTAAAATCGAGGAGTGATTATGTTTGCGAGGGTTGTGAGGGGTAAGTTTTGTTTTTTTAAAGGATTCCAAAATGGAATAGGATTCTGATTGCTGTTCAATTTACACTGGAAGTTGCGCCGGTAGTTCGGACTGCTAACATCGCTAAGACTTTAGAAAATATGCTCAAAGGGCCTACCCCTGACCTGAAATCCGTGGCCTTCCAAAATTCTTTCACATTATTCCAATTAGTTTCTTGACAAGGCGCCATCCCGCCTGTATCATTCACTGCTTCAGGTTAATTATTTCCAATTTCGGAGATCCAGTCAATGAAAACGGTAAGCGCAAAATTTGAGCCGGATAAGCGCAAATGGGTCGTGGTCGATGCCGAAAACCAGGTCCTCGGCCGCCTTGCAAGCCAGATTGCCGTCCGGATTCGCGGTAAGCACCTGACCACCTTCACGCCGCACGTGGACGTGGGGGAATTCGTCATCGTCGTCAATGCCGACAAGATCAAGCTGACGGGCGACAAATGGAACCAGAAGACATATTACCGCTACAGCGGCTACATGGGCGGCATGAAGTCCACGATCGCCCGCAAGCTCATCCAGGAAAAGCCTGAACGGATGATCCGCCTCGCCGTCTGGGGCATGCTGCCCAAGAACCGTCTCGGGCGCAAACTGATAAAGAAGCTCAAAGTGTACACGGGTTCGGAGCATCCCCACGAAGCTCAGCAGCCCGCGACGTTTAAATTGATCGAGAAATACAGCTAAAATCCGGGCCCTTGCAGTTCGGGTCAAGCGCGGCGAAACCCGGCGGCCGAGGATACATTCAGGAGATGCGGTTAGATGGCTGAAGAACGTTTTTACGCAACGGGAAAGAGAAAAACGGCGGTAGCCCGCGTATGGATAAAACCGGGGACCGGCCGCGTCGAGATCAATAAGACGCCCTCGGAACAGTACCTGGACAGGGAAACGAGCAAGATGGTCATCGCTCAGCCCATGGTGCTCACCAACACGCTCGGAAAGCTCGACATCTTGGTCACCGTGATGGGCGGGGGCATCTCGGGACAGGCCGGCGCCATCCGGCACGGGATTTCCAAGGCGTTGCTCGAACTCAATCCCGAATTCCGCGAAGTCCTCAAGAGGGCCGGTTTCCTGACGCGCGATTCGCGCGTGAAGGAACGGAAAAAATACGGACGTAAGGGCGCCAGAGCGCGCTTCCAGTATTCGAAACGTTAGTCCGGACCCGGACCGATGCCGGGTGGGGGTTTTGAGCCCGGTTTCTCTCCGTCTTTTTTCCAGGCGATCCTTTAAAGGGAAAACCGAGCCAACTCGGTTTGAATAATTGGGGCGCTGCGCCGCTGGTGCAGTGCCCCTCATTTTGTCTGGACATGGAGCAATGCTATGCCGGTGCGTGTTGCAATCGCCGGGGCATCCGGCTACACGGGATTCGAGCTTGCGCGCCTTCTGAGCGCCCACCCTTCGGCGCGGGTCACCATGATCACGTCGAGGCGGCACAAGGGCCAGAGGCTCGACGATCACTATCCCGCCCTCAAGCGTCACTGCGAGCTGGTTTTCGAGGAGCCCGACCCGAAAAAGCTCGCCGCGTCGTCGGATATCGTTTTCACGGCCCTGCCGCACGAGGCGGCGATGGGCATCATACCAGGGCTCCTGGACCTTGGGGCGAGGGTGATCGACCTCAGCGCCGATTATCGCCTGAGAGACCCCTCCGTCTACGGGAAGTGGTATTCGGCCCATAAGACCCCGGAGTTGCTCGATGAGGCGGTCTACGGCCTTCCCGAACTTTACCGGGAGCGCATCAGGGGGGCGCGCCTCGTGGCAAACCCGGGGTGCTACCCGACGAGCGTGATCCTTGCCGTGGCGCCTCTTCTCCGTAAGGGCCTGATCGACCCGGCGAGCATCATCGCCGATTCCAAGTCCGGGGTGTCGGGAGCTGGGCGCGAGGTGTCGCTCGGCGTGCATTTCTGCGAGGTAAACGAGGGGTTTAAGGCATATAAGGTCGCCGAGCACCGCCACACGCCGGAAATCGAACAGGAACTGAGCGTGCTTGCCGGAAGGGACGTCACGATCAACTTTACCCCGCACCTCGTCCCGATGAGCCGGGGAATATTGAGCACGGTCTATGCGAACCTCGGGGATGGGGTGTCGGCCGCGCGGGTGGACGATGCGTTCGGGGCCTTTTATGCGAACGAGGCTTTCGTGCGCCTGTCCGGGCCCGGGCAGCTTCCCGTGTCGCTTCAGGTCCGGGGCAGCAATTACTGCGACCTGGGCTGGAAGGTGGATGCGCGCACGCGCAGGGTGATCGTCATTTCGGTCATCGACAACCTCACCAGGGGCGCCTCCGGCCAGGCTGTGTGCAATATGAACCTAATGTGCGGGCTGGCCGAGAACGCGGGGCTCGATTCCGCCCCCTGGCAGCCCTGATCCGTGTAAGTTTCACCGCGGAGGACGCGGAGGACGCGGAGAAAGGGTTTAGGGAGCCAGGGGCTCACAGGCAGCCACGGCTCATATAATCGGACCTTTCTCCGGATTTTCTCCGCGGTAGCTCTGCGATCTCTGCGGTGAAAGGTTACTCGATGATGAATGAATACGACGTCCAAGCCCGGCGGAACATAAAACTGGTCCTCGAATACGACGGGTCCGGGTACCACGGATGGCAGCGGCAGGCCGGGTGTCTTTCCATCCAGGAGATGGTCGAGTCGCGGCTCGGGGTGATGCTCGGAGGCGAGGTGGGCGTTCGCGCTTCGGGCCGCACGGACGCGGGCGTGCACGCAAGGGCCCAGGTGATAAATTTTTACACCCGGAGCAGGCTCAAGCCCGAGGAAATTTTGAAGGGGCTCAACAGCCTCCTTCCGAGCGACATCGTCGTGCTCGAAGCCGAAGAGGTGGAAGAATCCTTTCATGCGCGCTTTTCGGCCGTAAGCAAGATTTACGAATACCATATACTGAACCGCCCCGTTCCGTCTGCGCTCCTTCGAAAAAGCGTCTGGCATGTGCGCCGGCCGCTTTCGACGGCCCCGATGGAAGAGTGCCTGAGAATCATTCGCGGCGTGAACGATTTTTCGGCTTTCATGGCTTCCGGTTCCCCGGTTTCCTCGCCTGAGCGAAACCTGCTGCGGGCCGAGATCGAGCGGCCCCGGCCGGATTATCTGGTGCTTGTGTTCGAGGCGAACGGGTTTTTGCGCCACATGGTCAGAAATATTACGGGGACGTTGGTCGAGGTCGGAAAAGGGAAGCGCACCCCCGAGGACTTTTCCCGGATACTCGATGGCAGGGACCGCAGGAAGGCGGGAATAACCGCGCCGGCCCACGGTCTTTACCTCATGTCCGTAAAATATGCCAGGGATGGAGAAGGGTCCCGCCCGGAGAAGACACAATGAGACTAGCTCGAAGAGTTGCCAGGATAAAACCTTCCGCCACGCTTACCATTAACGCCAAGGCCAAGGAACTCAAGCGCAGCGGCGTCAATATAGTCAACTTCGGCGTCGGCGAGCCCGATTTCGGCACTCCGGAACACATCCGGGAAGCGGCGGTGAAAAGCATCCGGTCGGGCCAAACCCGCTACACGGCGGTGGGTGGAATCGACGAACTCAAAGACGCCGTCCGCCGCACCGTGCTGGCCGAC
The DNA here is from genome assembly GCA_049300095.1 of Syntrophobacteraceae bacterium. Classification (GTDB taxonomy): domain Bacteria; phylum Desulfobacterota; class Syntrophobacteria; order Syntrophobacterales; family Syntrophobacteraceae; genus SbD1. Next base: position 20,033 of record JBAQYM010000047.1, on the reverse strand, counting down.
TACGGCATTTCCTACGGGCGGGAAAACGTCCTGGTATCGTGCGGGGGCAAGCACGCCCTCTATAATCTGATGCAGGCGCTGCTCGATCCCGGCGACGAGGTCATCATCCCCTCGCCCTATTGGGTGAGCTATCCGGACATGGTCGAACTGGCCGATGGGACCCCGGTTATCGTTCCCTGCCGCGAGAAAAACAGCTTCAGGCTGCGCCCCGAAGACCTCGAGAGCGCCATTACCCCGAAGACGCGGCTTTTCATCCTGAACAGCCCGTCCAACCCGACCGGCAAATACTACGCGGAAGAGGACCTCAAGGGCCTTGCCGAGGTGCTCCTGCGGCATGAAAACGTCCTGGTGGCAAGCGACGACATCTATTACCGGATTCTTTTCGGCGGCCACAAATGGGCAAGCCTTCCGATGGTCGAAAAGAAGCTTCAAGACCGCACCTTTATCGTCAGCGGCGTCAGCAAGAGTTACTGCATGACCGGGTGGCGCATCGGGTATCTTGTCGGCGACGCCGAGGCGGTCAAGGCCGCAACCAAGGTCCAGAGCCAATCCACGAGCAATCCCACCTCGATTGCCCAGTGGGCGGGTGTGGAAGCCCTCGAGGGCAACCAGGGGTCGGTGGGAAGGATGGCGGAAGTCTTCGAGGGCCGGTCCCGCCTCGTGCTCGATAGATTATCGAGGCTTCAGGGCGTCACCTGCCCCGAGCCCGATGGCGCCTTCTACGTCTTCCCGAATTTCAGCGCCTATTTCGGCGGGAAGGCCGGGGGGCACGAGATAAACACTTCGCTGGACCTTGCCGACTACCTGATGGAAGAGGCCCATGTGGCGGTGGTCCCGGGAAGCGCCTTCGGCGAGGACCGCTGCCTGCGGTTTTCCTATGCCCTCTCGGTGGAGGAAATCGACCGGGGGTTCGACTCTATCGCAAAAGCGCTGGGTAAGCTGGAATAGCAGTGAAGAGTGAACAGTGAACAGTGAAGAGTGAGCAGTGAAGGGCGGGTGGTGAGCAGTGGATGGTGAGCGGGGGTCTTTTTCTGTTCACTGTTCACTCTTCACTCTTCACCGCCCCTGGCCTACAACGGGCATTCCGCGCCCCCCTGCCTGCATTCGGTGCAGCGCTCCCGCGGCTCCCCTCTCGGCAATTGGCCGCAGACTTCATCGGGAATATTGACGCTGAACTCCGACATGAGCTTCTCGACGCCGCCCCGGCACTTTGGACATTCCACCAGCTCGTCCCGCCCGATTACGAGCCGTTCGAAGACGTTTCCGCATTCTCTGCACTTATATTCATAGAGAGGCATTGCTCTCTCCTTTCAATTTCACCGCATATCGATCCAGGGGCCGGCGCTTCCCGCCGTGCGGCATGCCGTCCGGAAAATAGGCCGGAAAGCCGCCGGTCCCCCGGTTGCTTCTTCACAGCGGTATGAAGTACGATTCGGCCGGGTCGGCCAGGAGGTCTTCGCCGGCCAGGGATTGTTCGCGGGGCAGTTTGAATTCTCCGCCGTCACACTGTTTACAAAGATCGATCGAGCAAAGCTCGGCGCCTGCCGGGAAAGTTTTTCCTTCAAACGCGCACTTCTCGCTCTCGGAACTAATATCATCCATATTGTGGACCCTCCTCGCAAGTTGGGATCGAATCCAGGGAACCCGGGCAACAGGGATTCCTCTTAAAAGTGTAAGCATTTCCGGCACCGGATTCATCAACCCGAGCGCTTTGAGGACAAAAGTGGCGGTGAGAGTCGATAATACCGCGAAGCGGCGTGGGGGGTGTGGCGGACGGGCTGTTTATGCAGACGGCCCATTTACGGGCCGTTGCCAAACCACAGGTCCTTTCCCAGGTGCGGATTCAATCCAAATACGTTCGAAACGGTCGGCCCTTTCCATTCCGGCAGTCCGGGCGGGGATCAACCCCGCCCCTACGGATCTACGGCGGGCCTGATGCCTTCCTGCGGATTTACGGCGGGCCTGATGCCTTCCTCTGGACGTGGGGGCGGGGTTGACGGGCTGTTTGCTCAAATGCAAAAGTAACGACAGGTATGGCCAAAACAGGGCGGAGGTCTCCCCTCCCTTTATGGCCAAAACAGGGCGGAGGTCTCCCCTCCCTTGGCGGGAGGGGCTGGGGGAGGGGGTCGTAAGTACTTGAAAATTCAACACCCTCCCCTAACCCCTCCCCTCGAAGGGAGGGGGACTCACGTCCGGCTCGATAGTCGCTCAACTTGAATATTTCTTTGGGCAACAGCCCCTCAAAGCGGCTCCCACCCTTCGGGAAGATGCCGGATCGGGCCGCATCGGGTCGCCTCGGCGCATCGGGTCGCCTCGGCGCATCGGGTCGCCTCGGCGCATCAGGTCGCCTCGGCGCGGTTCACTGAAACTTCCCGGTTACAAAGAATGTCATCTGAAAGTTTCATCGCAATCCCCAGCTTTCGCGATGTCCCGCGGATTTTTCCCAAAACGGCAATGCGGTGATCGGATTCGAATGGGAATGGAACTTGCATCAGGTTCACACGTTCGATCATTGCGTCTGCCGTCGTGGCGATCAATCAGGCCCCCTGTTGACTCAAATTCGTCTCTCATTCGCGGGAAGGGGTGGAAAAATGATTCGGCCCGTTGCGGCTCTTTCCGATTTGCCGCCTGAAGTAATTGAAGAGTATCGAAAAAAAGGGTGGACCGATGAGGAGATCATCGAGAGCTTCTCGGATGCTGTTGATTTCTTTAACTCGCGTTTCTGGTGCGAAGATGTGAATGAAGATATCAGCCTGGACTGCATTTTCTCCGATGTTTCGAGCCCGTGATTTCTCCCCGGAATAATGCGGCAGGGCGCAACCGCGCCGTTTTGGATCTCCGGGAAGCATGCGGGGGACGCCGTTTTCCGCCCGCCGGTTTGCCGTGAGCATCTCAGGGCGTCGGCGATGTGGCGGTCCGTGAAACCCGCCCCGCCACGGGCGCTGTTCGCTTGTCCGCTCGACACGCTCCGCTCGATCCGCATCCGCGATACCTGTATAATCGCGGCCACCCATCCGCCTGTATGCATATTACCGGATGAATTTGCGCGCCGTTGATGGTAAACACTATCCGGGAGGTGAAGGATAATGACTCGAGGGTACGTCCACGGATACCATCAAAAAGAGAATATACGGCTTCAGGACCAGGCGTCCACGCTCGTTGACCTGTTGCACTCCGATACCTGGTATCCCTCCGGGAGCAAGGTGCTCGAAGCGGGTTGCGGGGTCGGGGCGCAAACGGTGACGCTGGCCAAGAACAGCCCGCATGCCCAGATCACTTCGGTTGACATATCCGAGCAATCGATCGCCAGGGCCAAGAGGAGGGTCGAGCAGGGCGGGTTCGCAAACGTTCAATTCCAGCAGGGCGACCTCTTCAACCTGCCTTTCGCCCCGGGATCGTTCGATCACGTCTTTGTCTGCTTCGTTCTCGAACACATCCCGCGACCCGCCGAGGCGCTGAGCGCCCTGCAGAAACTTCTCAAGACCGGCGGCACCATGACCGTTATCGAAGGCGATCACGGTTCCACGTTTTTCCATCCCGACAGCGAAGCGGCCCACAGGGCGATTCAATGCCAGGTCGATCTCCAAAAAAACTCGGGTGGCAACGCCATGATCGGCAGGCAGCTCTACCCCCTCCTTAGCGAAGCGGGATATTCCTCGATTCGCGTATCTCCTCGCATGGTCTACGTTGACGCCTCGAAGCCCGCGTTTGTGGAAGGCTTTATCAAAAGGACCTTCACGGCGATGATCGAGGGAGTTCGCGAAGCCGCGATCAAAAGCGGGATGCTGGATCAGGCCGTTTTTGACGAGGGCATCCGGGACCTCTACAGGACGGCCGAGCCGGACGGCGTGTTTTGCTACACGTTTTTTAAGGCGTTCGCGCGGAAGAGTTGAAGGGGAGGGTGCCAGGTATCAAGTGCGAAGTACCAGGGGGGCTCGGAGAGCACGCAGCAGACATCGGGTTTCCGGGCACTGTGGATAGTACGAATCAGCCAGTGATCCACGATCAATCCTTCCGTGCTTCGCCTCCAGACACGAGTTGCCTGGGCCACCCGCGTTTGAAAGAAGCTCGAAGGTAATTCTGATTTGGGTATACTGGGTCAGATGCAAGTTGAGAATCCACAACAGTAAGGTCATTCAGTTTATAGGTTTTTAATATACTGTTTAGCATCGATCTAAAATAGTCTTTGGTATATGGAGATAGCACGATCTTATCGATCATAGAAGTGATATCTACATCGATGTAAAATCCATCTTCTGGATATCCAGCTTGCTTTTCTACATTACCGAATTGTGGGAAACCATTCTCGTACTTTCCCGAACTCTCTGGAACCATTGTCACAAGTGCTCTAAACTCCTTTTCGTGTTCAAACTCGATTCGCTTATATGTAAATATTTTATATGGAGTATCAGCATGTGCTTTTTCGCTAATGAAGTCAATGTATTTAACATCTTCGAAATACACTCCTTCACCACTCAAACTACTCTGCAATAGTTTCTTTGTTGAACATATAGCAAGACCACCGTGTTTTCCATAAAGTTCCCACATCGCGGCAGACTCTCTATCTGATTGGTACCAACAGGATACGCACACAAATCTACAATAATGTTTAAAGTTACCTATCTCTGGATAATCATCCCATTCTTTCAGATTGAGTATTGGATATGACCCCTCAAACTTATCTGAGAAACAATCCACTCTGGTAAAGTGAAGGCGTCGTGTAGTGATGAGATGGATAAACTTTACAAAATCTAAGTAACGCCAGATTGAACTCATATTAGGCTCCCGTTTTTCCGTATTCAGGAAGAGATCGCTCCATGTCCGTATCGATCCTCCTTGTACCACGACGCCGATTCTGATATCAACATCAGGTACACAACCGTGGTACACAGCGGAATGTGGAGGGCAAATTATATAGCCAAATCAGGAGCTTAGAGATGTTAGGACTTGAGTCCCCGCTTCGGCACAGCCTTGATTTATAAGGGGAATCGCCCTTCGACACCAAATCTGCTACGCAGCATACATGACGCTGCGCCCTCTGCGTCTCCGCAGTGAACGGTTACGTTTTAGCAGGGTGCTGAAAAAGGGAACTCCTGGTAAAGAAACGGGTGAAAACACCGAGACACGTCATTCCGGCGAAAGCCGGAATCCAGGTATTTTAGGTGTAGATTCAACAGATCGGGACCGATAGATCCTGGATTCCGGCTTTCGCCGGAATGACGGACGTACAGATCTCCGGCCCAATTCCGGTTATCAAGAAGACTTTTTCAGCACCTGTTAGCAACCGCCTTCTCCGGTCGTCTCCTCTATTTCCAGCTTGTCCCGGATGTCGATGCAGCCGATGACGCTTTGCGCCGCGGGGCACGAGGCGAGGTAGGAAGAAAAGGCCTCTTTTGCCTCCGCCGCTTTTTCTCTCGGAACCTTGAGGTAATAGGTCACCCCGATCCGGGTTATCTTGAGGACGCCGTCAACGTTTTCGATATCTCCCGCAACTTCGGCCCGGAAGCAGTTTTCCGGGGTCCTGATCTTTTTTCCGGCCAGCGCCGCGGCCAGGGTCCCCATCATTCAGGCCGCGGTCGCGGCAACGACATGATCGAGTGTCGCCGCGTGCTCCTTTTCGGGCTCGACTTTGTAGAATTTCTTTATCCCGCCGTGCACGCCGTAGTAGATCGGCTCGCCAAAACCCTCGATCACGGCCTTCCGTGTCGGTCCTCTTTCACGGACGATGCTTATCCGGGACGTGTGGACAATCTCTCCCATCGCGCACTCCTTTCCGCTCCCTCATACCCCAATATATAGCATCCGATCGCGGTTTGCTTGTCGGGGGGCGGGAGACTCCGCGCAAGCGGGTGAGGCCGGCGCTCGGTCCGGGCGGGCGCGCCCCGCGGGATCACAGGTCCCGTGCTATCGATACGCAGAATGTGGTCCCTCTTTTTGCGGACGGTTCCACCCAGACTTTTCCGCCGTGCTGTTCGGCTATTTCCCTGACTATGGTCAGACCGAGGCCCGCGCCCGATATCCCCCGGGATGTCTCGTGGCGCTGAAACAACCCGAAAATCTTCTCCGCATCCGCCTCTTTCAGGCCCGTACCATTGTCGCTTACCGAGAAAACGTGAAAATCCCCGGATGTTTCATGCCCGATAGCGATCCTGCTCAACCGCTCGCCACCGTATTTGAGCGCGTTGTCGACAAGGTTCCTGAAAACCCTCAGCAGGGACAGCCTGTCCGCCCTGATCTCGATTTCAGCCTCGGGCTCGATCCAGGCGATCCCGCGGATGCCTATCTGTGTGGAGAATTCGTCCCTGAGTATGCGAAGGACCTCTTTGAGGTTCGTTTTTTCAAATACCGGGCGCGCTTCCTTGGTCGCTATGTAGACGTTGATCTTTTCGGCGAGGTCCCCAATATGTTCCGATATTTTCAAGATTTGGGCACAATAGTTTTTGCCTTTATCATCAAGAATATCGACATATTGCTTGTGAAGGCGCTTGGTCAGCCCATAAATTCCGATGGCGGGGCTCTTGAGGTCGTGGGCAACCGAGTAGGCGAAGAGCTTCAACTTTTGCGCGCTCTCCTGGAGGGCCGTTTCCGCCCTCTTGCGCTCCTCGATTTCAATCGTGAGCATTGCATTCGTCCTGGCAAGTTCCATGGTGCGCTCTTCGACCAGGTCCTCGAGGTGGTCCCGGTATCGGGCCAGTTCCTCCTCGGCGCGCCTGCGCTCGGTGATGTCCCGAAAGGTGACGACGGCCCCGATGACCCGGCCCTCTTCCACGATGGGGGTACTCGAATACGCCACCGGGAAGCTCGTGCCGTCCTTTCTCCAGAATACCTCGTTCCTGTTGTGCGACACGGCGCCGGCCGTGCAGCTTTGGTATATGGGGCACTCTTCCATAGGATACGGGGCGCCGTCGCGCCTCGTGTGGTGAACCAGCTCATGCATATCTTTCCCGAGGATTTCCCCTGGCTCGTACCCGACTATCTTTGCGCCGGCCGGATTGATAAAGGTGGCCCTCTCTTGCCGGTCCAATCCGGCGATTCCTTCTCCGGCGGCGTCCAGGATCAACTGGTTCTGGCGGCTGAGCCTCAGCACTTCCTTTTCAGCCCGCTTGCGCTCCGTGATGTCGACTATGGTGCCGATCAACCCGCCCATCGTGCCGTCGGCATTATAGAAGGTGGCCTTGCTGATGATGACGTCGTGCCTGATGCCGTCCGCGGATATCATTTCCCACTCGTATTGCTGCTTTCCCGGTTCCCGGAACAGCTCCAGGTCCATCTCGCGGTACTTGTCGGCATGCCCCTTGGGAAACATCTCGTGGAGAGATTTTCCGATTATGTCCTCTTTGTTTATGCCGAGAAAGTCGCCGTATGTCTTGTTGCAGCCTAGATAAACTCCCTCGGTGTCTTTATAGAAGATCGAATTGGGGATGGTGTCCATAAGGGCCTGCAAGAAAAGATACATGTCCTGGGACTCTTTTTCGGCCCGCATGCGATCGATGATTTCCTGACACAACCTCTCATTGGTAGCCTTGAGCTCGGTGAGGACCTTCCGTATTTCGCTCAGGTCCCTTGCCACGCAGACACTACCGAGGGTCCGGCCTTCGCTGTCCCGCAGGAGGCTGATGGAAAGCTCGAATGGGACCACGCTCCCATCTTTTCTTCTCATCAGCATTTCCCGTTTTTTCACCAGGCCTTCCCGGCGCAGATGCGTGAGCATCCTCTCCAGTTCATCCGGCTCCGCATAGAGGGCGAAGCCCGACTTTCCCCGAAGCTCTTCGAAGCTGTACCCGTAAAGCTCGGCGGCCATCTTGTTCCACCTGATGAACTTTCCGCTCTTATCGACTATACCGATGGCGTCGGGTGAATTCTCGAAGATATTTTCGAGGTAGGCGTTGGCTTGCTTCAGCTCCTCCTCGGCCCGCTTGCGATCCGCGATTTCCGCCTGCAAAGCTTTCCTGGCCAGGGAGGGTGTCGTTTTTCCGAACTTGTCCGAGATGCCCATGACATAGCCTCGCGGGAATGAAAAGACAAATTTGGCTCACAAATGTTCACTATACATTGTTTGAAGTGCAAAACACAACAGGGCGGGAATCAAAACACAGTCCCCGAATGGCGCGGAATTAGCGGGGCAGGGGACTTCTTGGCGGGGAGGCGCCGCGCCGCTATCCATCCGGAAACCCCTCCCCCGTCGAGGGGGAGGGGAGATAGCGGGGCTTTCCGGCCGTGTTTGGGCTAGGCGACTTTTTCCAGCCTGACGGCGCACACCTTGTATTCAGGGGTCTTGCTGATGGGGTCCAAAGCTGGGTTCGTGAGCAAATTGGCCGCGGCTTCCTCGAAATGGAGAGGCATGAAGATCATCCCCGGTTTTACCCGCCGGGTAAGCTGCACCCTCGATACGAGCGTCCCCCGGCGGCTGCTCACCCTGATGCATTCGCCGTTGGCGATGCGCAGCCGTTTGCCGTCTTCCGGGTTGAGGTCGGTTATAAGCTCGGGCATTTCGTTGTCAAGGTGCTTGCAGCGCCTCGTCATGGTGCCGGTGAGGTAATGGGCGCGCTCCGTTCCCGTGGTCAGCCAGAATGGGTACTCATCGTCCGGGACTTCCGCGGGAGGCTTGTGTTCGACTGCGTGAAAGAGCCCGCGTCCCCGAGAAAACTTGCCTATGTGCAGGATGGGCGTTCCGGGATGGTCCGCGGTGGGGCAGGGCCAGCAAATCCCCTTGCCCTCGATCTTGGGATAGCTTATTCCGCCGAAGGCGGGGTTTAAGCCTGCCATCTCGTTAAAGATCTCCTCGGAAGTCTCGTAGTGCATGGGATAGTCGAGCAGCGTCGAAAGCTCCTGGATGATCTGCCAGTTCGTCTTCCCGGCAAGGGGCTCGATCGCTTTGCGCACCCTCTGCACCCGGCGCTCGGAATTGCTGAAGGTGCCGTCCACCTCGGCAAAGGAGGCCGCCGGCAGGACCAGGTCGGCGAGCGCGGTCGTCGGGGTGGGAAAGATGTCTATGGCCATGAAGAACTCGGTGGATTCAATGGCGTGCTTCACATGGTTCGAATCGGGATCGCTCATCACGGGGTTCTCGCCGAGGATGACCAGTCCTTTGATTTTGCCGTCTTCGCAGGCCTGGAGTATTTCCATGATGGTCAGTCCCGGCTTGGGAGGCAGTTCCTTCCGCCAGGCCTTCTCGAACTTCTGCCGGATCTCCGGAACGGCAACCGCCTGGTAGCCTGGAAAGAGGTTGGGAAGGGCCCCCATGTCGCAGGCCCCCTGCACGTTGTTCTGGCCGCGCAGCGGGTTCACCCCCGTGGACGGCCTCCCGATCTGCCCGCAGAGCATCGACAGGTTGGCAAGGCTTTTCACGTTGTCCACCGCCGTCCAGTGCTGGGTTATGCCCAGGCAGTAGACGATGGAGCTTGCCGCCGATTTGGCGTAGATTTCCGCCACCTTGACGATGGTCTCCGGGTCAACGCCCGTAATCTCGGCGACCCGTTCGGGCGGGTATTTCTCGATCATCTCGACCAGGGCGTCGAATTGCTCCGTGCGCTCCTCGACGAATGCCGCGTTATGCCAGCCGTTTTTGTAAATGACATGCATCATGCCGTTGATAAGGGCCACATCCGATCCGAGCTTGTGCTGGATGTGGATGTCCGCCAGGTGGGCCAGATGGGTTTTCCTCGGATCCGCGACGATGAGCGTATGCCCTTTGGCCCTGGCTCTCATGAGCCGCGTCGCCACGATGGGATGGGCGATCGTCGTATTGGAGCCGATGGCGAAGATACAGTGGGCATCTTCGATCTCGTCGAAGGAGTTGGTCATGGCGCCGCTTCCGAATGCGAGGGCAAGACCTGCCACCGTGGGGCCGTGTCAGAGACGGGCGCAATGGTCCACGTTGTTGGTGCCGATAGCGGTGCGCGCGAATTTCTGGAGGATGTAGTTCTCCTCATTGGTGCAGCGGGCCGAGCTGAGAAAGCCGATGCTGTCCGGCCCGTGGGCGTCCCTGATCCTTCGAAGCTCGCGTGCCGCATGGGCCAGGCCTTCATCCCAGGAAACTTCCCGCGAGACCCCGTTTTCCCGTATCAAAGGCTTTTTGAGCCGATCCGGGTGCTGTATGAATTCGTGGACGTTCCAGCCCTTGATGCAAAGCTTCCCTTTGTTGGTGGGACTGGTTTTCGAAGGTAACGTCTGTACGATCCGTCCGTCCAAAACGTCGAGCCACATCCCGCAGCCGCAGGCGCAAATTGGGCACGTCGTGATCACCGATTTGAATTCCATTCGCAAATAACCTCCCTTTTGAAGTGTGCAGGCGACCGGGACTGACCCCAGCATGAGACCGATACTTACCCCAGCCTGCACCATACACGATCAAATTCGCTATGTCAAGATTGACATAGCGCAAGAAAGACGATACGATGCACTTTTTTTGGGACTTGTTGCAGCCTCGGGCCGCACTTGTTTCAACGTGGCGGCTTGGGAGTCGGGCTTCGATGGATTTTCAAAGGCGGCGGATTGAGCCGGACAATAAAAAATTGCTCATTCAGTCATTCCGTGTTTGAGTGTTTTTGAGCCGGAATCACGTGGGTGGGATCTTAATCTTCATCGGATAGTCAATGAAACGTGCAATCACAGGCAGCCGCTTTATACGGCTTACATTCTCAAACCTCCGGCTTTGCCGAGGGTATCTGAGCGCGGCCCCCCGGCCCTCTCCAAAAAATGACATTGCCCCTGGAGCGATCGTCGTCAAAAAGTCTTTGCATCTTGCGGCGGGAAGAGATTACAAGATGAGCATGGCCTCCAAAATCAAAGACTCTGTGCTCCACTTACCCCCGCCCACTCCTCTTGCGCTTAGCGTCCGGGTAACGGGTTATTCAGGTTACCCGATTGAGATTATTCATGAAAATAAGCTGAAGACTTCCATTTCCCCATCCGATCTATTTGATGCACGTTCAAGACCCGGCAACAAACTGCCTGCGCCTGATCAGGCAATATCTTGAGAAGCTCTGTGTGCCCACCGCGGCAATCGTTGGGAACGAACCCTAAGAGGAGAGAGCCATGACGACGTTATCCCGAAGCCTGTCGACCGTGCTGGTGTCGGCGCTGATGTTGGTCTCGGTCTCATTTCAATGTTTAGCCGCGAGTCGTGAAGGGTTGACAGTGGTGATCGTCAATCCGGAGACGTCCGGCAAAGCACGATCCGTCGAACATGAGTACACGCGTGAGGAGATCTTGAGCGCGAAGCCGCTGGCCTTGGCCGAGGTCCCGGAGGCGGCGATTTCCGGCCTGGATGTCCCGCCGGCAACCGCCCAATCGTCGGCGGTAAACGACGCGCCCGTCATCACCGTGTCGGCGGGATTTCCCGCACGGGGCGCCAATCGGGTGGCACGGAGAGAATTCCCGGATCAGTGGGCGCTTTTAAACTCTACGGCCGCGGAAGCGGAAGTGTTTGACAGGGGATTCGAGGGAAACGGCATCGAGGCGACGGCGCCTCTCCTGCAGGGTTGGGGGCCGCTCGATGTGAGCAAACACCCATACACCAGCTATTGGGGCAACTACTGGGTCAGCCAGCAGGTGCAGTTTCCCTGGAAAGCCGTCGGCAAGCTGCTCATCCGCGATGGCAAAAGCATCTACATCGGCACCGCCCAGGTGATCCACAGTGACGAGGGCAACCTGCTCGTGACAGCGGCTCACAACGTTTGGAATCGGAAAACCAACCGTCCCTATTCGGGCTTCACGTTCATTCCAGCCGAACGCGACGGGATCACTCCCTTTGGCCAGTTCAACTGGAAGAGCGTCCGAGTCCTGGCCCGGTACATCGACGGCAGTTCGTCGAGCCGTGATGATGTGGCCCTGATGCGACTGCGAAACAACGGCAAACACAAGCCGGTTATGTACTACACGGGCTGGCTCGGCATGAAGATCAACCTGCCCTACACGCTGCATGTGACGGCGATGGGCTACTCAGTCGGCGGGGGCGTTGAAAGCAAGTGGACGACCGTGAGCACCGGTCAGACTTTCTATTTCAATGATTCCACGATTTGCAAGGGCTTTACCGGCGGTGAAGACATTCTGTTCATGGGCTCCAATCTGGTGGCGGGCGCGAGCGGCGGGGCCTGGCTCTATAACTTCCGTCCCTATGAAGAAACCAAGGACGGCAACTATGTCGTCTCAGTGGTGAGCGGCGGGGTCCTGTGCGATGTCATGAATGTCGAAGAAATGCTTCAAGGGCCTCGCTTCAGCGATGCCAATATCGGCGTGTTGTGCAAATATGAGGGGTGTACCCCCGACAATCCCTAGGAAGCGGCCGATACACGGGTGAGGCGAACGACTCGTTCGTCCGGGCGCGAAGCGCAAGAGCCAAGTATACAAGAGCTAGGTATACAAGGGTGGGACACCGCTTTTCGGGCTGTCGCCCAGGTCAATCGCGGTAAAACCGCAATACACTCCCGGTTAAGCTTGGGACCCGGAGATCGTCATTCCCGCAGCGTTCCTGGGCGGGAATCCAGTGTCTTTCCAGATGGTTGCAAAAAAGGATGCTGGATTCCCGCCCAAAAACGCTGCGGGAATGACGGTTTTAGAGTTTGCCGCCCGGACCTAAAACAGAACCATTTGTCGTACATTGGGTTGGGCAACGCCCCTTTTTCGCCCACCCTACATGACTTTATTTTATTATCGCACCGTATAGCAATAGGCTGCCTTAAAGGCTTCGTGCTGATACTTATAAAGTTCTTTTGGTATTGAAACCGGGTGTTTCTTTATTATTGAGGCAATCGTATTGGGAGATAATAGTATTACTTCTATACCTTCTATAAGCTGGACCAAACCTTCTATCTTAAAGCTTGTTCCGCTGCCGGAAAACTTCCCAGTATCTTTTCTAGATTTAATAACGATAGCATTAACTCCGATCCTGGCCATTAGGTGTTCAACTGAATCTTTGAATGATTTAACTTCAGCTTGATCGCTTGGATTTTCTAATACCAATTTCTTGATGTCATATTCCAAGATAGACCATCCGCTATCTGTCAGATCTAAAAGCGCAAAAACTATGCTATTTCCGGCTATCTCTGTTCCGCAAATTATCATTGGTCTTAATCCTAACTCATATAAGGCTTATTTCTTGAACTTCTGGTGATTGGTAAAAGGTCCAGATGACTTCATGGCAGAAGGCCATGAATGTAAGGTGCAACTTTGTTGTAGGCCTCAACCACTCCAGATACTACCGCGACCTTCTCCAAACCAACCCATAATTGACTGATTATTGATCGATTGGGATTCGCTTTTGCCAACTGATCTTTGATGCTTTCGATGTCGACAGCGTAATCTAGTTTGGTAGATTCTCCTAAATTCGGAGAAGAGGTAATGGCACCCTTCAGCTCATCAAGGGCAGTACGCAAATCTGCGAATTCAGCGTTTACAACATTTCCGTCGCCAAGGGTAATGATGTTGCTCCCACTAGCTGTAATGTTGATTCCTGCGTACCGTTCTTTTGGCTCGAACTGAGAGCCACCTTCGATTTTATCAATCCCCTTGGCGGTTATCTCATAAAAAACTGTCGTCTGTGGTATCGTGCCACCTTTTACCTGAACGGTTTTCTCAATTGGTAGTGTTTTTACCCAAGCATTGTCGATCAGATAAGTCAGGTTGGACATCACTTCTTTTTGTGTCAGTCCATAGTTGTCTTTCAAATCTCTTTTTGCATCGCTGATTTTGACAGCCGAGCCCTTCTTGCCCATACGACTTGTTGCATTGAGATTACGTTCATAAAAATACTTCAATATTTGCTGCCTTATCTGATCATTCGGATTCATTCTATTCTCCATCGTAAATAGCACTTGGCATTGCTTATCCGTGGGTATCGCGAATGCCCCGGATAACTTGTTTACACGGGTCCGTCAGGGCAAGAGGTTTGGGTAAGCGCTGTCGATTAAGTCGACCTTTGCGGCAGGAATGCAATATCGATCACCTCTTGCCCTGCGCTCACGGACAAAGGAGTTGTCCGTGTCACCTGTGGATCATCCGTTTACTAGACGCCCACTCTTCAGTGACAGTTCCCCATTTTCAATATACGATCTCAACAACTCTATTTAACTTTTGGTTGAAAAGCAATGCCGATATAGCGCCGTCTCGCGAGTGGCCCGAATAATTTATACGTCATCAGGATGGGAGGTTCTGCTAAAACCAGAATAATGGAGCGAATACAGCCCGTTAGCAATTTCGCAGGATCGAGAACATACATAGACAAATACCCCGAAATCAGCTTTGAAGTTGGAAATAAATTTAAGATGTTCATAGCCAAGGGTGGGCACAGCTTTATCGTGCCCGCCCTACATGACGCAAAGACAAGGAAGGCTATTCATCCACCGCTCCCACAGGAATCAAATGCATCACGCGCTTACTTTCCGGGCGGTATCTTCGCAGGCATCCACAAACACGTCTACGTCGCGCCGAGTGAGCCATGGCCCGGCGCTGGCACGGAAAGGAATATCGGTTGGTTCGGGTCGATTGGTGACCGGGTGGCGGTTGGGGATGCATCCGTCGAAGAAGGCGGCTGCATCCGCGGCGGGCGGGCGGGTCAAGCCGCGGCGGTCGAGGCCCCCCATCCCGACATGGTAATGATGCTCCTTGAACATGTGTTCCACGAATCCGTTGGCCAGCCTGAAGTCGCGACGCCGGCACGGTTCGAGGAAAGGGGTGAAGCCCACAATCCCCGACTTGAGTTCCCGGTCCTCGATGGGCTGAAGCATGCACGAGTTGCCAAAGCGCGCAATGAGGCCCTGTCGCAAATAATCGGAGAGTGCAAGGATATAGTCCTGGATGCGTTGCCGCCCAACGGCGTCCCAGAGTTCGACCACCTCGCCCAGGGCGCGCCAGTCGGCTGATTCCGGAAAGCCGTAAATACTCAAGGCATTTCCGATGTCAAAACCAGCCGGGCGGGAGCCGTCGAGCGGTGCATCCAACTGGCCGCTGCGGATAAGATGGAAACGGGGAAGCGGAGTTGGATTGGCCGCATGCCGAACGTTGCGGGCATAGAGGATTCCGGTGCCGCCCGGGCCACACTGCCATTTGTGGCCGGAAATGGCCCAAAAATCGATGCCCGTTTCATCGAGTTTGGGGTCGAACATGCCGCCGTAGTGAGCGCCGTCCACCACGGTGATAATGCCATACTGCCGGGCCAATCCCGCGAGCCGCCGGAAGGGGAGCATCTGGCCGTTGGACTGGGTAATCGCCGAAAAGAAGAGTGCCTTGGTCTTGCCGGGCCTGACCTGGCGCCGGGCCGATTCGATCACCTCATCAGCCGTGGCGGACCGGTGCATGGGGACCCCAAACTGCCGGATTACAAGACCGAAGCGATTTGCGACCCGGAGCATGGTGGCCACGCAGTTGGGATATTCCATGGTGGAGGTCAGCAATTCGTCGCCGCGCTTCCAGTGGATGCCGTTCAGGATCATCGAGACCGCGTCGGTCGTGTTGCGGGCTATGGCGATCTCGTCCGTGCCGGCGCCGTAGCAGCGGGCAATTTTGGCGCGGGTTTCAGCCGACGGCTCCAGGTAAACGGGGAAAGGATCCGCGGCGACCTGGTCGAGGCCTTCCTTGTAGCGCCGCATGATCGGTATGGGCATGGAACCCTTCTGGGCCGCGGCGAAGTAGCGCTCACGCCGATCGATGGTGAAGGTCCGGCCGAATTCCGAAAAAAAGGCCTCCTCGGTGGCAAACGACCCGTCGGGCGGCCTGATTAGCGAACCCGCCGCCTTGCCTTGCGATGCGGCCAAGGAAACCGAGGGAATCATCAGAAGCGTCGCCGCCACGGCGGAACTCAGCGCGCCCAGGAAGTCGCGGCGGTTCATTTCTTTGGTTGCGTTCCCAATAGGAGGAAGCTTTTCATGTCCGTCGTTCATCGTTTACGCCTTTCCAGCAAAGTTAATTGTCTGTCCAAGGCCAACCCGCAACAGCCCTCCACAAAATTCGTCAAAACGATATCATGCCTGATGAGAAACTCGAAACGAAGTTTACGCGGACCCGACAATTGCCGGGAAGACTTCAAAGGGGGGCGACCTCGTTGGGGTGATCTTGCCATGGATCGCGCCAATGGTCTCGGGCGCGAACCGGCCCCGGGGTTCAGCTCAGACGCCGCCCCCTCGGCGCTCGCGGACAGCGGGGATCGGGCCAGTGATGCCGCTCCGGGCCGTACGCTTTGACCGCCTCGCGCGGGCAACGCCCAAGCGCGTGATGGCACCGGTTGAAATCGGGACAGGTCCGGCATTCACCGTCGGGGACCCCGTCCCGGGACGGATACGCGAGATCCAGGCACCGCGGCGAATTCCAGATATCGAGCAGATCCTGCCGCTTGAGATCGCCCACGAGGAAATGCGGATGGTAGTAGAACTCCTCGCATATCGTCACCTTCCCGTCGGGCAGGACCGCGAAAGACCTCCGGTTGGCGGTGCAAAAGGCGCGCTCCCAAAAACTCGTTTCCTTTTCCTCGGTCGATAGCGCGTTCGGGTCCGGCACAACGCCGCTGAATATGATTTCCTTCTCGGGGTATTCGGTTTTGAGTTGATCCAGATCGGCCGAAACCCGCTCCAGTGCGTCAGCGGGGCAAAACAGGCCGTCGTCGTGCTGATAGATGGATCGCGCGTAAAATGTGAAGTTCGTCCGGATCACGTGGGGCAGTTTCAGCAAATACCGGGCAAGGCGGATGCAGTCTTTATCGTTATGGGCCGTGATAACGGTGTTGGTCCTGACCTTGATGCCGAACTCCCCGAGCAGATCGATCGTATCAAAAATCTGCGGGGCATACCCCCGGACCCCGACCAGGTAATCGACGGTCCCGGGCTCCAGCGCGTCGACGCTGATCTGGATGCTCGTGAGGCCCAGCCGTGCCAGCCGCCTCACCTGGTCGCGGTCCAACGGATACTTGGTCGGAATATTCGCATGCATGCCGCGGGCGAGAATGCATTCAAGGACCTCGTAAGCATCCTTTCTGCAAAAAAAATCGCCCCCGGAAAATTCGGCGGTCTCCATGCCGCAATCTTCCATTGCATCCAGGAGCTTTTCGAACACATCGAGGCCGAATTCCTCCCTCGCGTCGGCCCTGCCGCGGTCCGCGTAGCAATACCGGCAGGCGGCGTAACACCTCAGCGTGGGCAGTATCAATAACGAGGTGGGTTTGCGGCACCGCACGTCGGCCATGTCGATTTGATCGGCGGGGACGATGAAATCCAGGGGATCGTAGAGACGGGCACTTTTAGCGTCAATTGCCGAGGCGTTGACCAGGAGGTCCCGAACCCTGGTTTTCCGGTCCACCTCGACGTCGAGGACCGCTTCAACCACCTTTAAGGATTCCGTTTCATTGAGACTGAAAAGGTAGGCCACGTCGGAGCTTACGGCGCTGAGATCGCGGCGGCCGTCGAACAGGCTCAGGACAACGGCCTGCTGAGGAAAAAGGAACCGGAAAATATCGCGGAACCTGGATTCCGGGCGCTGGATGGAGAAAAGGACCGCCCTGCCGCCGTCGGGACGCAGTTTGACATCCGGATTCAGGAGGAGTCCATCGCTCAAGGATATCCCCGTTATCTGAGAGCAGGGCCCTCTTCGTGACGGCCGGTATCGAGATGGATGGTCCCGCTACTTGGTCGGGCCGCTGCTGCAACCGTCACGGCAGGTGTAACACGCGAGCGCGCAAGACTCGGGCGCGCAGTTTGTGGGGCCGGCCCCCTGGGCGTCGCCTCCCAGCAGGCCAAGAAACAGGGCGCCGCACGCACCCAACGCCGCCGCCATTATCTCGCGCTTGGTGATGCCCGATGCCTCCAATTTCTCTTTGACATCTTTGAGGCTGGACTTTCTTTCCTCATCGCTCATTGACCTACCCTCACTCGTTGCTGGTTAAGAGCCCGCGCCGAACTCGATCCCTGATCCATGTAGGCCCAGGAACAAAAAAATGTCAACCGAAATTTGAAATCGCCGATCCGGCGACCACGTGAGCGATGTGAGGTGCGGACAGCTCTACGGCCTGTTGCCCAGGTCAATTGCTGTAAAATCGTGATGCACTCATGGTTAAGGCCGGGATACAAGGATCGTCATTCCCGGAGCGTCTCTGGAAGGCCGGGATATAAGGATCGTCATTCCCGCGGTGTCTTTGGGCGGGAATCCAGTGTCCTTCCAGACGGCTGCAAAAACAGAGACGCTGGATTCCCGCCCAGAGACGCTCCGGGAATGACGGTCCTGGGGGTTTAACCGGAATAACGCGGAGTAGAGACGATCCTGTCTTCGACCACGTTAATGCAAAGTCCTGATAGTCCCATTGTGTTCATTATTGGATGGTCGTTGTAGCTGTCCGTAATGATATGGACCGAGCCGTTTGACATTGGATGTGGAAAAAGAATACCGCCACGCATAGCATGGCGGTAACAAAGTCAAGACTCAATTCCTTGGTCACGAAACCACCCTCCCGGCAGGAGCCGGTCAGCCGGGTGAGTCGTTCGGAATTTTATTGAGTGAAATTGGCCCCGGCTGTGGCGAATACGATTCGATGACTCATCGGCTCTACCCCGGCATTGACTTTGATGGCAAATCCCATCCCTTTGTTAAATATAATTTTGCTCCCCATGTCAAGCTGGATGGTCTTCCAACCGTTGCTGTAACTCAATCCCGTGAATTGCTTTACCCTGGTATTTCCATTGTATACATGAATGTCCGACACCCAGGCATCGACACTTCCGGTGAAGATTACAAGTTTGATGTATCGAGCTCCCCAGCCGTCGCCGTATTTTGTAGGTACGGGCATATGGATCCAGTTCGACAGGCCGGAGTTTTGCGTTATATCCAATCCCCAGCCGAAATGCTTGGAGGTGCAGTTGGCAGGATTCTCTATCTCGGCAACATTGCCATGGGCCAGCATCCACTCGGCGTGTGCCGCGCCGGACAGGATGAAGAACCCGAGAAATACGAAGCTCAGAACGATCATTTTTCTCATGGAATTTCCTCCCGTTCACAATGTATTCGCCTTGTGTTGATGATTAACTGATATTTATGTGCAAATAGGTCGGCCTAATACTGAGAAGGGCGCTTCTCATGAATCCCGGCCCTGGGTATCTGGGGCCTAAGACGCCGCTATTGCGCTCACACTCAAATGCGCCGCGATGTATCTTATGCCCCCAAAAGCGAGGACGCGTGGCTCCTGGAGGCTCCTTGTGGGATTTTTGGTGAGGGCCTTCTCATCCGGGGCTTTCTCTTTGTGAGAGTCTTGGCCACAGTCAATTCCGGAGAAGCCTATGAGATATTTCGAAAGGAGAATTAAATGCCGCTGCAACTCGAGGGAGCAACTCAGAAGACGAGCGCTGAATTGATATATGAGAAGTTGATTCTTAACCAGTAAAAGTTCCTGAGTGACATCCACCGTCACTACACAAATATATCCTACTTTAGCTCTATTATCTGCTCTGTCAAGCAATATTTCGACATGTGGCAAGTGTGCGAATCATCAGCATTATTTCGGTTTTTTAGAACTATTCCTCCGACGTGAGACGAAAAGCATTATCGGGGCCGCTCAAAAAATTTTCTCTCCAGATAAATTCCGGATGACCCGAGTGACACGGGCAACTTTTGCCCGTGCGCTTGGCGCAAGAGGGCTACGGACGACAATTATAACCACCCCTCCTTGTCCTCTGGACCCAGCCAACAAAGTTGCCTAGGCCACCCGCGTCTCACCAATAATAGGATGATTGCAAGCACATTCTCAATCCAGGGGGGACTCAATGTATTGCAAGAACATATCCCCCAAAGGGGTGGTTCGCTTAGCAACAATTCCACTTTCACTCATCATCACATGAAGAGAGTCGGAGCCTACCAAGCCCCTTAAAAAAAGATCTTTCCAGATCTGATCGTATATTTCCCTTTTCCCGCGAATTTCTGGGAAAGCAGTCTCTAATACAGAGTTGCGTCCAAGATTGAACTATAGTAACATGCAACCCACCAGTCAAAAGGGGGTTGCCTATGCCCAAGAAAACCAGAGTACCAAGCGAGGTGCTTCAGTTGGCAACGGAAGCCGCAAA
>JBAQYM010000046.1:0-3544 GCA_049300095.1 Syntrophobacteraceae bacterium | reverse complement strand
GGCGTCAGCCTATGCAAGAAGGAGAAGGCGCAACTCGAACAACGGCTGCTGCGTTCTCCGACGCTCCCGAACTGGGACATAACGATCTATCCTAAAACGGTAGAATAGTAAGTTCGTAGTCCCTAAGGTATAAGAATTCGTTGTGCTTTGACTTGGGCAACAGCCCCTTCCGGACCCGCGGTTCTTTGAGATTCCACATTCCTTCCCCGTCAGGCCGGAAATGGGGTCCCCACGACGGAGGGGGCACCCCATTCTTTTTATAGCAACAGGATTGTGCCGGGGGGGAGCGGCCGGTGGCCCTCTCTCCCCCCGCCTTCCCACCGAATCGATCAACCCCCCGCGAAAGGATGGGGGGTCTTTGATTCGTCGATGCAGTTCATTAATTCTTCCTGAGTGGCCTGCCCGAGGTTCTTCAAGGCCTCCACGGCACATATGTACTCGTTGCCGAGCGTATCTCTCACCCGTGTAAACTGGGTCCTCTTATCCGAAGGATAGACTTCAAAAGGTTCCATTGTCGACTCCTTGAAATCACTCAGATTCCTCAGATGCTAAATCCCTTCGCCTCACCCGTTTCCGCTTATCCTTTCCGGGCGGGCAGGGGTGCTGTACTCTAAAAAACGTAACCATTATCCAACGGGGTTCAATGTCGGAAGCAACCGTGGCAAACGCTCGGCCAGACGCCCACGCCAGCCCGAATTCCGCCTGGCCGCGCCGGACTGCACACCGGTCGGTGGCAGCATACCGCACAATCGTCGGTGGGAGCATACTGCACACCGGTCGGTGGGAGTAGACTGCACAGCCCTGGGTGGGAGCGGGGGCATGCATCCTTTTCGCGGGGGCATTCGTCCGTTTTCCGGGGCATTCATCCGTTCTCCGGGGCACTCATCCCTCGGGGGTGAAGGTCCTCCTCATAATTGTCGGCATGCAGTCATCGATACTGATTATATTTGTATAAAAAGATCGTAACCGGTCACCGCGGCGCCTCATGTCCCGATGGGACACCCTAAACCATGAAAAGCCGCGGGGTGAGCACCGCTTCCAGTGCCGACCGCCGTGACTTTTCGAGACAGAGACACGGAGGACGCCGAGAAAACCGGGACCCGCATAAAACTCCCGGCAATTTTCTGGAAACACCTACACCAAGGAAGCCGAGGGCCGTCCGGGACTCAACAGGTTCAAAGCGCTTTTCCTCCGCGCCCTCCGCGCCTGTGCGGCGAACGGTTACAAAAGATCGAAGGAGATATCCACCGATGGAAATCAGGAAAATACTCTGGCCGACCGATCTTTCGAAAACGGCGGCCGAAGCTCAGCCCTACGTCGCATATTTTAGCCGGCTCCTGGGGGCCGAAATCCACCTGCTTTATGTGGCGGAAGACCTGTCGCGATTCGAGCATTACTGGGGAACGGGCCCGGACCCCAAACATACCCGCGAGCTTCAGGAACACGAAATGGAGCTTGCGAACAAGCGGCTCGAAGAACTCTGCCAAAAGCACCTGTCCGGGTGTCCCATGTATAAGATCCATATCCTGCTGGGGGAGCCGGCCCAGGAAATTCTAAAAGCCATAGAAGCGCTTGGCGTGGATTTTGTCATAATAGCCGCGCGGGGATTGAAAAACATCTTCCCTTTCGGCAGCGTCGCTGAAAGAGTGATCAAGAACTCTCCCGTCCCGGTCCTAACCATCAACCCCAAGACGCATCGGCCGGTCTAGTTAATCCGCGCGTTTGGCTCGGGGTCCGGCGGCTCGCGATCCACACGGCCATAAGACCCGCTGGGTTGCACGGAATACTTGAAAAGGACGTGGACCCTTCAACGGGCCTGCTCATAATTCGGATTCATAAAACCGCGAGGAAAAAAGGTCCGAAGGGTGCCCCGTCGCCACAGGCTGATATTGAAATACTGCGCGGCTTGCCAGGGGGGGCCGAATTGCGCCCGTTCAGGCGTGATCAGGCCGGGGGAGGCCGGGGGATCCCGGAGAGCTTCAACGCCGTTCGGATACGGCATCTTTTACGATTACTGGAAAGCTGCCGCGGCCAATCCGGGAATCCATGACGTTGATCTTTACGGCGGGACGAAGCGCAGCGCCCAAAGACGCCACCGCCGGCACATGAGCACGGAAGACCGTCACCGTCTCAGCCGGCACACAACGTCAAAAGCGGGATCGCGGTATCTTGAATCGAATGAACGGGAATTGCTTGCCGGGTATACCCTCGCTGACCGGACCACCGACCGCCAACGAACCACCGAAAAACGCGATCCGCCTTTGTAAGTGTCCGAAAATCCAGATAATTAAAATGCCCCCGACAGGACTCGAACCTGTGGCGCCGAGATTAGGAAAACGCAACTCCGGGCTTTCCGCACTCCTCAAAAAACGGTATGTTGCGAGAATTGTTAGATTTTGGCTTTCTTTATTTTGTGTGGTTTTTGCCTGTTTTGGTCAATTTTGGAAGCAAATTCACACTCAAATTCACACTCAATTTCTTGGGGGCCAAAGAACTCGGGGGGAGCCTCGCCTCAACGAGGGATAAACTCCCGCTATGTCGTTTCAGCCCCAAAGGGCCTGGAACTGAAGTGGAACTTCCCCACCCTCCCTTGACTATGCTATCAATTCTTGCTAGCATAGTAACCATGAACAGTACGCATCAGAAAACACTTGCGGCGTTCTTTAAAGATCCGATCCCGGCCACTCTGGCGTGGGCCAGGATAGAGGCGCTTTTCACGGCATTAGGCGCGCAAGTGATTGAAGGCAGAGGGTCTCGGGTCAGGTTTGAATTGAAGGGCGTCGTAGCGACCTTCCACCGGCCCCACCCTGCCAAGGAAGCCAAACCCTATCAAATACGAGACGCCAGGTCGTTTTTGGAAGCCGCGGGAATAAGACCATGAAAAATGCAATGACTTATAGAGGATATGCCGCGCGAGTTGAATATAGTGACGAGGATGGGTGCTTTGTGGGGCATCTGGCCGGAATTACGGACGTGGTGGGTTTCCATGGAGAAACGGTCGCCGAATTGCGAACCGCATTCGAAGAAGCTGTCGAGGATTACCTGGAAGCATGCGCAAGGATTGGCCGCTCTCCTAGAAAACCTTACTCTGGTAAAATCTTGCTTCGTGTCTCCCCGGACCTCCATGCCAAGGCATACATCGCCGCCCAGTTGGCGGGCAAAAGTCTCAACCAATGGGCATTGGAAGAACTGAAGCGGGCGGTTGACTAAGACTTGGCAAAGAACCGGCGGCAATCAGACATATTGTTGCCACTTATAAACAAGTGGAGTCATTGAATTAAGCCTTCGGCAGAGCATTGCGTGCCGCCAAAACTCTTTCCCGTCGTAATGACTTCAAAAACGCCGAGAATGCATAGCATATCTTCCAATTGACTTTCCTCAAAAGGAGATATGCCATGACTTACCTCAGAACACGCATGATCGAAGACCTTCAGTTGCGGGGATTGGGCGTTGTTACCCAGCACAGGTATGTTCGCGCCGTGCGGCTATTGGCCGAGCACTTCCAAAAATCCCCCGACAAGATCACCGAGGAGGAACTCCGTGA
>JBAQYM010000045.1:0-17199 GCA_049300095.1 Syntrophobacteraceae bacterium | reverse complement strand
AAGATAAACGCCTGGATCAGCTGCAAATGTTCTGAAGGATGCCACCTTTAGGTGGCTAATGATCTACAACCGCTTTGAGCGGTCCATGATTTTCCAGGCCTCCGGCTTGGCCGGAGGTATCTGACTTGTTTTGCAGGAACTCGCGGAACCTTTCCCCGTCCGGTCCGAAATCCAGGTCCATTTCCGCAACCACAACCGCTTCCCGGTATTGCGGCGGGACGCGCACGGCGTCTTTTGCGGTGGTCAGGATAAGTTCCGCGCCGCACTCCGCCGCAGACTCAATAAGCCGGGCAAGGTCGGCTTCCGCGCACCTGTGATGGTCCGGAAAGGCAAATCGGGCGCAAACGTCGATACCGCAACGGGTGAGGTCCCGAAAGAAACCTTCCGGCCCGGCGATCCCCGCAAAGGCGGCCGCCTTTCGGCCCCGCATCGCCTCCACCGGGAGAAGATGCCCGCCTGGTGAGAGCCGGAATCCTTCTATTTTATGCACGCACGCGAACAGGGGCTTTCCCGGAAATAATTTCCCGACGAGCGATCTTGTTTTTTCAGCCTCCGGCCCCGCATCCGCGTGGGTGAGGACCAGGGCGTCAGCGCGTTCCAGGTGGGCGACGGGTTCGCGAAGCGGCCCAAGGGGAAGCGTATGGCCGTTTCCAAAAGGGTTTCGACAGTCGAGAAGGACGATATCGAGATCGCGGGCGAGCGCGAGGTGCTGAAAGCCGTCGTCGAGGACGAGGGTGTCCGGCCGGCCGGCTTTCGCGGCAAGCTCATCGCGGCTGCAAGCCGCTCCCACCGCTCCCACCGCTCCCATACCTCCCTCGCTTCTCACACCTCCCGCACCTCCCAAACCGCCCACAACTCCCACGCCTCCCACACTTTCGGCATTAAGGGCCGCCTTGCCGGATACGGCCCGTTCGCGGCCCACCCAGACCGGCACGGAAGGAAGGGACGCCGCCATGAAGACCGGTTCGTCCCCGAAAAGCTCGGATAGCCGCCACGGCTCCCCTTGCGGGGTGACCCGCGCGGGTCCGCTTCCTTTCCTCCCGTGGCCCCGGCTGAGGATTGCGGGGTGAAAACCGCTCCGGGCAAGATGCCGGCAGAGCCACAGCACGAGCGGGGTTTTTCCCGTCCCGCCCGAGACGAGGTTTCCGATGCTTATCACGTACGCGGGAAGCCTCGATCTTGATGCCAGCGCCCGCGCCTGGTCTATCCTCAGTCCTTTTTCATAACCTTTGGACGCCGCGCGCAAGACGGCCGTGACGAAATTTCGGGGCATTTTTTCGGAAGGGGTGTTCCATATCCGGACAAGCCGGCGGGAAGCGGCGCCGTATACTTCCCGGCCCATTGCCGCCCCCGCGGCGGAAAGGAAACAGGGCTTTCGCATCATCTCTTACCGGCCGGCCGCGCGGGCTGCCCGGCGGGAGGCCCCTGCGCCCGGCGGGCCTCGCTCATCTCAGCCGCCCGCTCCTTGATCTCGGTCAGGGTCCGGCGCATGCCGCTCCATCCATACCAGAACGTATATTCGGGGTTGCCGTGGAAAGCCCCCTGAAAGGTCCTCATCCGGTACTCGTGAAACATCTGGAACAGCTTCTGCTCGATAACCGTCGGCGCGTCGTGGAAAGTGAGCAGGTCGGGGAAGGCGTATGAATAGCTCTCGGGCCTCTTGAGCGCGCCGTCCTCGTAGAGTCCGGCCACCACCCGGATGGCGTCGGCCATGAGCCTGTCGGCCTCGCGGATCATCTGATCGGCCTTATCCAGCTCGGCGCGGGCAAAGTTGACCGAATGGCAGTCGTTGCACATCTTGAGCATTCTGTCGCGCTCGCTTTGCCAGTCGTCGTTGTTGAGCCGCGCCGCATCGGCCGACTGCATGGCCTCGGCCCTCGGGGTCTCCCTCCCGGAAGCATCGAGGATGCCGAGCCCCTGCAGGATGGTCGTGCGGTCCCCGGCCCACTGGGCATCCTCGGGCAGAGGCATTCTCAAGGCAAAATATCCCCAAGCCGTCCGGTTAGCGTGGCTGCCCTCCTGGAAATGGCAGCTCTGGCAGGTCGGGGCGGCGGTTTCCTCGGGAAGTACCCTGCTTTGTTTGAGCAAAAACCGCACACCGTGCTTTGACGACGAATACATCTCCCACTGCGAGTGGTCCGGCCCCATGTGGCATGTTCTGCACGCCTGGGGCGACCTGGCTTCGTCGGCGGAAAAAAGATGTCGCGTGTGGCAGACATCGCACGAGGAAGCGCCGAAACCCGACCCCTTCTCAATCAGGTCCCGCACCTCGCCCTCGGTTTTGAGCCCCACGCGATGGCAGCCCCCGCAGCCTTTCAGGCCCTCGATCTGGGCCATCGGCTGCCAGTGCGCGGTCGGCATGGCCTTCATCGCGCCCCATGCCAGGGCGTGTTTGCCCTTGGCGAACTGGTCGACCTGGGTTGCGTGGCACTGCGCGCATGTTTCGGGCAAGGCGACCCTGGCCCCGGAGACATCCGTCATCGAATTGTGTCCGTCGCCGTGACAGGCGGGGCAACCCACCTCGTTTCGGCTGTGCTTGCTGAGCTGCCAGTCCATCACGATCCCGGGGGTGACCCGCGTATGGCATTCCACGCACGAGCCGCCATCCTGGGCCTGGGCTTTTGCGGGAAGTTTTTTTTGATCTAGCGGCCGCTCGATGTCCGGCTGCGGCAGGTCCTGTCCGGCGGTCCGCGCCTGCGGCGCCTTGGGTCCGGCGCGCCCGTAACCGGGCTGGGAAAGGATGACCCCGGCCCCGAGTACAACCACAGCGACCGCCAGAAAAACAAAAGCCAGACACCGCCGCATTTTTCCCTCCGGTTACAGAGAAAACGTGTGCATCCGCGACATTGAAGAAATCAACCGGGATAGAAGAAAATCGCCCGCCCGGCCCGCTCGTGCGCACGGATTGCTTAACAGGGACAGGACGCCGTATCCGGACCCTTGGCATGACGCCCGGCCCGCTCGTGCGCACAGACTGCTTATAACAGATTCTTTTCCGATTGAAAAAAACAATGGGGCCGGGGCCTTAACGGGCCGGCGGGGAACGGGCTGTTGGCCAAGAAAATATTCAAGCTGCGCGACTATTGAGCTGGACGTGAGTCCCCCTCCCCGCGATGGGAGGGGATAGGGGAGGGTGTTGAATTTTCAAGTACTTACGACCCCCTCCCCCAGCCCCTCCCGCCAAGGGAGGGGAGACCTCCGCCCTGTTTTGGCCACACCCGTCGCAAATTCTGCATTTGGGCAACAGCCCCGGAACAGGTCCCCGCCCGGACCGGGCCTGGCCTCCTTTCCGGCCTGGCCGTCGTTACGGCCAAAGATACCCCGCCGGTGTCTGTTCGGAATCGCCCGGATATGTTACTTTTCGGCGGGCAAATATTATTACATCCGGCTTCGAAGGGTAATCCACCACAAGATTCGTAACCGTCCACCGCAGAGACGCAGAGGACGCCGAGAAGACCCGGATTTACATAAAACTCCCGGTAAAATTTCAGGAAACCACTCATCCAAAAATACTGAAGGCTGTCCTGGACATGACAAATTCAAACTCGCTCTTTCTCCGCGCCCTCTGCGTCTCTGCGGTGAGCGGTTATCAAGATTCGAGGTGTTCGATTGAAATCCGCGACTCCCGGCAAGTCCGGCCGCCTCATGAAAGATGCGCTGGATAAGCTCTATGAGCAATACAACCGGCCCGAGCATATCCATCCCGATCCGCTCGAATTCGTCCATTTATACGCAAACGGGCTCGACAGGGAAGTGGCCGGATTTATCGCTTCCGCCCTCGCGTACGGCAGGGTGCGCCAGATCCACTTCAGCGTGAGCGCGGTCCTGGACCGCATGGGGCCCTCGCCGTCATCTTTTCTTCTGCAAAACTCCGCGTCCGGGATTCGAGACACATTCCATTTCTTCAAGCACCGGTTCACGACGGGCGCCGTCCTCGCGGCCCTGCTCGAAGGCCTGAAGAAGCTGATTGACGAATACGGCTCGCTCGAATCCTGTTTTCTCCGCGGCTTCGACCCGGCGGGCGAAAATATCCTACCCGCTCTTTCCGACTTTGTGCGAAAACTGGACCTTGCCGCCGGACGAACAATGCCTATGTTTCTACCTTCACCCTCGGGGGGCAGCGCGTGCAAAAGGCTGAACCTTTTCCTGCGCTGGATGGTGCGCCGGGACAATGTCGATCCGGGAGTGTGGCGGGGTGTTTCTCCTTCGCACCTCGTAATCCCGCTCGATACCCACATGCACAGGATCGCCCTGGCGCTGGGCCTGACAGAGCGCAAGCAGGCCGACTTGCGATGCGCGGTCGAAGTGACCGGCAAATTTGCGCGGATTTGTCCCGAGGACCCCGTGCGCTACGATTTTGCACTGACGCGGTTCGCGATGAACAACGTCGCGCCGCTGAACGCGATTCCCGGCCTCAGGCTTGTTTGAAATTCGATCGTTTTGCCGTTGATTCCGGAGGGAGGACCCGATGAAAAGCTGCGATATCAAGCTCTACGCTCTCAGCACGTGTATCCACTGCCGAAATGCAAAAGAACTGCTCGACAAATGCGGCGTCGACTACGACTGCGTGGACGTCGACACGCTCGAAGGCGAGGCGAGGCGGAAAATAATCGAAGAGATCAAAATTGAGAACCCTCAGTGCTCGTTCCCGATGCTCATTATCGGAAACAAGGTGATAATCGGTTTCAAGTCCGAAGAGATCAGGGAGGCTTTGAACCTGGAATGACCGTGGAAGAGCTCTACGAATTTCTCAAAAAGGCCCAGGAGCCGAAAGGGTATTTTTTCAACGCCGACAAGGCCAAAGTCTTTCAGCTCCTGGAAGGGCTGCTCGTAAACAAGGAGCGCTACGGCTACATGAACTGCCCCTGCAGGCTCGCCTCGAACGACCGCGAATGGGACAGGGACATCATCTGCCCCTGTGTCTATCGCGTCCCGGATGTCGCCGAGTACGGCAGTTGCTACTGCAATCTCTATGTCTCGAAGGAGTGGAACGAGAACAAGGCCCTCCACGTCTTTGTCCCGGAAAGAAGACCGCCGGAAAAAGCCTTCGGAAAACTATGACCGGCTGATTGAACATTCGGAAGCACTATCCGATGATAAGTGTTCAAATACCTGGCGCTGTGGTCCCGCACAAGACGGCGGGATGCAGATATACGGGTGCGGCAGCCTTGGTGCTTATTGTCTGTCCGGTGTGGACCGGGTTCGAATACCCGGTGGTCCATCCTTTTCTCTACATATAGGCAGAACAAAGGTCTGCCGACCCGCCTTTCTGATTTCCTTACGGATTGTGTTCCGATTCCCTTTACAAAGGCGTATCCCGTAATCATATTGTTGGCAGTTTACGGCCAGTCATTTAGATCTTTGACTATAACAGCCCTCATTGAAGGAGATACCGTCAATGGAGAAGAAGCTGCTTGAACTTGCCGTGGAAATCGTGCAGGCCCAGGCGTCGATCAGCAAAATGACAGGGGACGAAATAGAAATGTCGCTTGTGAGGGTGTATAACGCTCTCCACAAGATGAGGCTCGCCGAGGACGCGGGCAGGTCCATCCTGCTCGAGGACGTGGACCCGCCGGTCTCGCCGCGGGCGGCGGTCACCGACCCGGACCCGCGTTCCTCGATCCAGGATGACAAGGTCACCTGCATGGAATGCGGCGCGGAATTCCGCCAATTGACGGCCAATCATCTTCGGTCGCATCAACTGACGCCTCGTGAATACAAGAAAAAGTGGGGTTTCCCGCTCAAGCAGCCCCTGGCCGCAAGGGTCCTCACGAAATCGAGGAGCAAGTCGGCAAAAAAACGCGGCCTGCCTGAAAAGCTTCGACTCTATCTCGACCAGAAAAGAAAAGACAAAACGAAGCCGGCAAGGGTGTCCGGAGTGTCGGCAGGGCCGACGTGAGGAAAGCGTTCCGGGAACCGGTTTGATGAGGGAAGTTTTGTACGGGGCCAGTGTGGCGTCTCACAAGTTCCCCGGTATGTCAAACGTCACACTCGTCATTCCGGCGAAAGCCGGAATCTAGGGCGTGTTGCTCTAAGCTGCCAAAAGCACGCTGGATTCCGGCTTTCGCCGGAATGACGGTCTTGGCGACTTGCTCGCGGTCGAGTATCAGTGAGTTTTCCTCGTTCCCATGCTCCCGCGTGGGAATGCATATGGGGGGTTCATCCTCTTCTTCGGTATGCATTCCCACGCGGGAGCATGGGAACGAGGAAAGGTCGAAGCCGATTGCTTGCACGCCACCCGTGCGCCGCTAAAACACACCGGACCCCGGCGCCCGCCGCGGACTTGATCCGGGGCCGGCCCGGACAAAGTGCCGTGTGAGTTTGGGCAATCATTCCCGACGTTGCGCATAATACGAGGGTATGTAGAAAATAGTTGCGCCGGACCCGAAGGTCCGGCGCTTTTATTTCCATATCTTACTTATCAGATTATCTTGCTTATCGGGTCATCTTGCTCAGCAGCTCAACTGGGCAAAGAAATCGTTACCCTTGTCGTCCACGAGCATGAACGCGGTGAAATCTTCCACTTCGATCTTCCAGATGGCTTCCATGCCCAGTTCGGGGTACTCGAGGCATTCGACCTTCTTGATGTTTTCCTGGGCCAGGATCGCGGCCGCGCCGCCGATCGAGCCGAGGTAGAAGCCGCCGTGCTTCTTGCACGCATCCGTTACCTGCTGGGTCCGGTTGCCCTTGGCGATCATTACGAGCGAGCCGCCGTTTGCCTGGAACAGGTCAACGTAGGAATCCATGCGTCCGGCCGTGGTCGGGCCGAACGAGCCTGAAGGCAGTCCCTTGGGCGTCTTGGCCGGACCGGCGTAGTAGATCGGGTGGTCTTTGAGGTACTGCGGGAGTCCCTCGCCCTTGTCGATCCGCTCCTTGAGCTTGGCGTGGGCGATGTCGCGCCCGACGATGATCGTGCCGGAAAGCGAGAACTGCGTCTTGATGGGATACTTGCTCAGCTCGGCGAGGATTTCCTTCATCGGACGATTGAGGTTTATCTTGACGACCCCGTGCTCGTGCTTTCCGCGGAACTTGTCCGGGATGAGCCTGCCGGGGTTGGCTTCGAGCTCTTCGAGCCAGATGCCTTCCTTGTTGATCTTGGCCTTGATATTGCGGTCGGCCGAACAGGATACGCCCATCGCCACCGGGCAGGATGCGCCGTGGCGCGGAAGCCGCACGATCCGGACGTCGAGCGCGAAGTGCTTGCCGCCGTACTGCGCGCCGAAACCGGACTTCTCGGCGGCCTTCTGGATTTTTGCTTCCATTTCGATGTCGCGGAAAGCCTGGCCCCCGTCATTGCCGGTGGTCGGCAGGTGGTCCAGGTATCCGGTGGATGCGAGCTTGACCGTCTTGAGGCAGGCTTCCGCCGAGGTGCCGCCGATGACAAACGCCACGTGGTAAGGCGGACATGCGGCCGTACCCAGGGTGAGCATCTTTGCGACCAGGAACTTTTCGAGGCTCGCGGGATTTAGCAGGGCCTTCGTCTCCTGGTAGAGAACGTTCTTGTTGGCCGATCCGCCGCCCTTGGCGATGAAAAGGAACTTGTATTCCATCCCTTCGGTCGCGTAGAGGTCGATCTGGGCGGGGAGATTGCAGCCCGAATTTTTCTCCTCGTACATGGTGAGGGGAATGGTCTGCGAATAGCGCAGGTTTTCTTCGGTGTAGGTCTTGTAGACGCCCTTCGAGAGAAACTCTTCATCCTTTGCGCCGGTCCAGACCTGCTGGCCCTTCTTTCCCACTATGGTGGCCGTGCCGGTGTCCTGGCAAAGCGGCAGAACGAACTTCGAGGCGACTTCCGCATTCTGGAGAAGGGCCGTCGCCACGCCGCGGTCGTTGGGCGAGGATTCCGGGTCGCCGAGGATGGCCGCCCATTTTTCGAGCTGTTTCGGGCGCAGCAGGAAGGAGACATCGCGCATCGCCTGGTTGGCAAGAAATGCGAGCCCTTCGGGGTCCACCTTCAGGACTTCTTTTCCGTCAAAATTGGCAACAGAAACATAACCCTTGGCGAGCAGCTTGTACTTGGTGTCGTCCTTTCCCAGCGGGAAGGGATCCTGATACGAGAAATCGGGCATTTTCAACTCCTTTTGCAGCAGCATTATCGGTTCGAGAAGCGCACGGTTGTTGATGTTGGAACTCAAGAGTTTGGTCGTTCCATTCCGCGCCCCCGCCTGGGGGGACAACGTTGAACCTCTATCATATTAGAAAAATTTCATTTGTCGAGAAAAACTAAGTTTACCACTTGTGCAATCCCGGATCAACACCCCGCGTGCGCTTCGACCCTGAAACGCGCATATGCCCTCGTTTCCAGGCCCATTCCGGAGAAATTTTCACTCGTTGGGGCACTGCCTCGGGTTGGGTGAGGCCCGATTTTGACCTCGGGCTGGTGAAAATAAGCTCATTAAGAACTTATCCGTAAATAAGCCGTGTAAGGCTTTTCAGGGTTGTTGCGCAATTGCATATCTCAGAATTCCATGCAGTCGCATACAGCTCAGGATCCAAGGATCGTTATTCCCGCGGCGCTTCTGGGCGGGAATCCAGCATCTTTTCGGTCCGTTGCGCAAACCAAAACACTGGATTCCCGCCACAATCCGCCCTGGTCGTGAGCCAGAGCGAGATAAGCGTGTCGCCGAGCAGGGTGAGCGTCAGCAGGAGCCCGATCCGCGTATCGCTGAGGCCGATCAGGGCCAGGTAGAGGATGAGTATGACCGAGAGCGCGCCGTAGGCGAACAGGCGCGGCATGCGCATGATAAAGAGTATGCGGACATCACGCGGCATCAACCGGCTCTTTCCCGAGCGGCCTTCGGCGGGGCGCACGCGGAGGCAAAAAGAGCGCAATTGGACCTGTTGTTGACCATCACGGTCGGCACTTCCCGAAGAGACTCGACGATCATCACCGGCGTGCCCCGGGTGGCCCAGTCGAAGAGCTTCATTGCCGGAAATAGGGGAAGATTGACGCACCCGTGCGAACAGTAGCCCCCCGTGATGTCGCCGGCGTGAATCCAGACGAGTTCGTAGATCCGCAAGGCCCACGGCATGGGCGCGGGCTGGCCGTAAGCGTTGGGGTAGCTCCTCGATACGTGGTTTCTGTCCTTTTCCTTCACCGTGTATATGCCGGCCGCGGTCATGCCCTCCCGCTTTCCGATGCAGATGTAGGTATCGCCAACGAGCCTTCCCCGCTCATACCAGCCGATGAAGGGAATGTCCTTGGCTATCAGGATGAACTTCTCGAGGCCGGCGACCTCGGGGAGATACTTCGGGAGCGGCGTCCAGGTCTTGAACGCGGTAAAGTCGTTGGGCACCCTGATTGTCCTGCCGTTTCGGATATCCTCGTCTATGTAGTCGAAGTCGCGGGCGTTGAGCCGGGCAAGCAGCCGCTTTGCGATACTCGGACTGAGGTCTGGGTCCCTGGCCCCGACCCTGTCGAGTTCCCGCGCGGTGAGGACCCGCTCTTTCCAACCCGCGCCGCCGCGAGGACCGTCCCCCGAATCGGCCGCCCACAAATTGTCCGCCAAAACGCCGGGGATCGCCAACCAAACTGCCACCGTCAGCGCTACGATTGCCGTGGGGAAAAATCGATAAGCCTTCATATCGCCCATCCTTTAAGGTATCGCCCCTTCAGGTAACGCACCCTCCTTGCCGGAACGCCGGGTCAATCCGTTGCACGTGAAAAGTAATCACTCTCTGTTTGATGTGGAAGTATTTCGAGATCGGCTGGGCGGGCAATACCGGAGAGCGGCGCCGCATCGAGTGCCTTATGAGCCCGAGCGGTTCCGGCAAATGGTCGTTTCGCGGTATCCTCCGTCCAGGGGCGCGTTGCCCGGAAGACCCAAATAAAAGGGCCGGCCGGGATAATATCCCGGCCGGCCTCGTGGATCTGATTATCTTGCGGAACTCCGGTTAGAGGACAAAAACCTTGTTGTCAATCTCCCACTGTCCGTCTTTACAGATAAAACATGCGTCGCTCTGACAGATTTTCTCGGAGTGAGCGAATTCGCGACTTTCGCAAATACACGAATTCTGTCCTGATATGGTTTCCATTTCCAGTCTCCTTGGGCAGCCGGTCAGGCTGATTCTAGTCACGATATCCGAATAATGCCGACTTTCACCTTGCGTCAAAGGTAATCATCGGAGAATCGTTTTCAAGTTTTCCCAGGGAGTTTCAGCGCCCCGTTCCGGGGGCTACGCTTTAATGATCCGGGCGTCCACAACCACCATGCCTTCCGGATACGCCATTACGGGGTTGAGGTCGATTTCCGCTATGTCGGGATGTTCCCGCGCAATGGCGGCAAGCCGCAGAAGACCGTCCGCAAGGGCATCCCGGTCGATGGCGGGGCGGCCGCGAAATCCCTTGAGGAGCTGCGCCCCCTTGATTTCGTCCAGCATCTCGAGGGCGTCCTGGCGCGTGAAGGGCAGGAGCCGCATGGCAACGTCCCGGAAGAGTTCCACGGTGACCCCGCCGAGCCCGAACATGATGATCGGTCCGAACTGCGGGTCTCGGTTCATACCGAGAAGCAGCTCGAGGCCCGGCGCGGCCATGGCGCTCACAACCGTTCCCGGCAGGCGCGCATCGGGGTGGGCCGCGCCGACGTCCTGCATCATCTTGACGTAGGCGTTTCGCAGTTGCTGGGCGGTCTGGATGTTGAGGCGGACCCCGCCGCAGTCGGACTTGTGCGGGATGTCGGGCGAGTTGATCTTGAGGGCGACCGGGAACCCCATTTTGTGGGCGAGGTTGACCGCTTTCCCCTGGCTGTCCGCCGGGCGGGAGAAGATGCACTCGAAGCCCTTGGCATCGAGGAACTCGAAGCTTTCATAGACGCTCATCTGCGAGCGCCCGGCGGGCGCCGGATGCGTGAATGCGGCCTTCTTTCCCTTCCTCTCCTTCGGGATAACCTGCGCGAGCGCCCGGATGCCCCGCTCGGGGGTCGGATAGACGGGAATCCCCTTG
Source organism: Syntrophobacteraceae bacterium (assembly GCA_049300095.1). Lineage (GTDB taxonomy): Bacteria > Desulfobacterota > Syntrophobacteria > Syntrophobacterales > Syntrophobacteraceae > SbD1. The sequence continues at coordinate 6,257 of JBAQYM010000045.1, read as the reverse complement.
CGGTGCATCTCGAGTTTCTCGAAGCGCTCGACCTCCGCGCCGCCGAGGAAAATTATCAGTTCGTTCGCGTCCCGGGTAACGACCTTGGAGGCATCGACGATCGGGTCGCCGAAGATGACCCCGAGCGTGTCGTAGTACGGCCTGGCAAGGTCGATGACCTCCTGGAACATTTTAGCGTTGGCGTCGCCCGTCAGGTCCAGGGGATTGGACCGGATGGCGTGGGGCGGGATGACCCCTTCGAGCGAATCGGCAAGCTCTTTGGGAAGGGGGGCCGTCTCGATTCCTTCCTGTTCGGCGGCATCGGTTGCAAGAATTGCCGCCCCGCCCGAGGTGGTTATAAAGACGATCCTGTTGCCCGAGGGCGGCTTGAGGTACGCGTAGGCCTTGGCAAAATCGTAGAACTCCTCGATGGTGTCGGCCCGGCAGACGCCGTGGCGCTTGAGGAGCGAGGAGTAGATGGCGTCGGCCCCGGCAAGGGATTTTGTATGTGACTCGGCGGCGACCCGTCCCCGTGGGGTCCTGCCCGATTTGAGCACGACGAGGGGTTTTTTCCTCGATTCGATGACCTTCTGGAAGCGGACCGGGTCCTTTATCCCTTCGATGTAGGCGGCAATGACCTGGGTGTTGGGGTCTTGCTCGAAGTATTCGATGAGGTCGATCTCGTCCACGTCCGCGCGGTTGCCCAGGCTCACAAAACTGGAAACCCCCAGCTCCTCGACGGAAAACCAGTCCATCATGGCGGCCCCGACGGTGCCGCTCTGGCTGATTACGGCCACCCGCCCCTTTTGCGTGAGAAGCGGCCACGAGGCGCACAGCGGGCCGTAGGGGTTGTTTACCCCCTGGCAGTTCGGTCCGATCACGCGGACCCCGTATTCGGCGGCAACAGAGGCGAGCGTTTTCTGGAAAGCCTCGCCCTCGGGTCCCGCCTCGCTGAAGCCCCCCGAGATCACGACCGCGCCCTTGACCCCCTTCTCGCCGCACTCCCGCACCGCCTGCGCCACCATCCGCGCCGGGATGATCACCACGGCGAGGTCCACTTGCGCGGGGACGTCCTTTACCCCGCGATAGCATTCCAGCCCCAGGATGCGCTCGGATTTGGGGTTGATGGGATAGAGGGCGCCCGGGAAACCGGCGTCCCGCAGATTTTTCAGAATAACGTAGCCGAGCTTGCCGGGGCTGTCCGATGCCCCGATTACCGCAACGCCCGCGGGATTGAAAAAAGCACTGAGGTTATCCACACCCATAAGGCCTCTTTTCTGGGCGGAAGCGCCGGCAAAGGCCCCGCCGGAACAGCGAAATCGTTGGGGGAGGCGGACTGTTGTCCGAAGAAATGCCAAGGCTGCGCGACAAGTGAGCCGACTGTGCATCCCCCTGCCCCTCCCGCCAAGGGAGGGGAGCCCCCGTCCTTATTCTTGCCTCACACCCGGCAACTATTGCCTGCGGGCGACAGCCCATTGGTTCTCGCCCGGCGGAGTTCAGCTTTTCTTGTTCTTCGCCTTTTCGGCCACCCTCGCGTTGAATTTATCCGCATTTATGATGAAGCGCTCGTGGACGGCCTCGCCGATCTTTTCCACCTCGTCGAAGGCTTCCAGCTTGAAAGTGAGCTTGCGGCCCTCGACGGCGGTGACCTCGGTCTTCACCCGGATCGTCATGCCAAGGGGCGTGGCGGCCGTGTGCTTGAGGTCCATCGAAATGCCCACCGACTGCTCGCCGGGGTTCAGGCGCTCGTTTATAAGCTCCGCCGACACCCGCTCCATGAGGCCGCCAAGACACGGCGTGCCGAATACGTCTGGAAGATTGGGATAGAATTTCCTGGCGGAATCATCGGGGGTGGAGACGACTGTCAGTTCGCGGCTCATACCTGGCTCAAAAGGCGCACTCATGAATTCTCCTCCTCTGGTCTGGCTGGGTGTGCTCGATGCCGGATGCATCCGGCAACCCGCGCCGGATGCGCGATCCTTGAGACTCGATAGACGCTGTTTCTTTATGGTATTTGCCGTCTTCGCGCGCAGGGAACGGGGATCGGTCGGGAGAGGAATTTTCAGATAGATGCCGGCTGCGGTCGAGCGGAAGACGGCCCGGAAATGCCGCGTTCATCCGTTTGCGGCCGGGACGGCGACAACGCCCGGCCAGAGCGAAACAATACATGATTCCAGCCGACGGTCAAATCAAAAAATTGTCCAAATTGACTTTGAACCGCATGTTTCTTAGCTTCAAGGACTACCTTAGAGTGATAGTCATTCCCCCATCCCCGCCGCGTCCGGTCCATGGGAGCGAAGCGGAACGGACGGGGCCGGGGAACTTCTTTTTTTCCCAAAACTTTGAACAATCAGAAGGAGAGTAAGGATGTCTAAGACCCTGAAGGACCTGATGGATGCTTTTGCCGGCGAGTCGCAGGCGAACAGGAGATACCTGGCGTTCGCTCAGAGGGCCGAGGACGAATTCATGCACGGGGTTGCCAAGCTTTTCAGGGCGGTCGCCGAGGCCGAGACGATCCACGCCGTCAAGCATCTGCGCACCGCGGGCGGGGTGAAGAGCACGAAGGAAAACATCGAGGACGCGATCACGGGCGAAACCCACGAGTTCACGTCGATGTACCCGCAGATGATAGCCGACGCCAAGGCGGAAGGGAACAAATCGGCAGAGGTGGGATTCAATTACGCCAATGAAGTCGAGAAAGTCCACGCCAAGCTTTTCAAGAAGGCCCTGGCCGACCCCGACAAATTCCCCGTCCAGGACTACTGGGTGTGCAAGATCTGCGGCCACACGCATGAAGTGGACGCGCCGGACGTATGCCCGGTCTGCGGGGCGAACAAGAAAGCGTTCTTCAAAGTCTGACGGTCAGCCCTTATCCTTCCACCAGTCCGGGCGGGGATCAACCCCGCCCCTACATGTAAATGGTGGCGTGAAGCCGGCGGCAATCCGTAGAGGCGGGGTTGATCCCCGCCCGGACTGCCCGAAGACTGCAGGGTGGGTGCGCATCCCGCCCTAATTTGTCTTCGTCTTGATCACCGGTTTCGAGTCCTCCTCGCCCGCGGGTCCCGAACCAGGGGCGGTCGGGGCGGAAAAGGTCCCTTCAATGAGCGGGAAGACGAGCCGGAAAACGGTCCCCTCACCGGGTGTCGATTCGAGTTCCACCAGCGCCCCGTGCTTTTCCAGTATCTGCCGCGAAATGCTGAGGCCCATTCCCGTTCCTTCCGGTTTTCGCGTAAAAAACGGGTCGAAGATGCGGTTCTTGTCCTCTTCGAGAATTCCTCCGCCCGTGTCCGATATCTGGAGCACCAGCACCGGGGGGTCTTCCTGGCGGGCCGTTTCTATCCTGAGCCTGCCTCCGTCGGGCATTGCCTCGATCGAGTTGATGATAAGGTTCATCACGACCTGGCATATCTGGTTGAAGTCCATGACCAGCGAGGGCAGACCCTCGCTCAGGCGGGTCACGACCTCCACCTGGGCCTTTTGCAGGTACATTTTGGCCATGTCCAGGCAGTGCCTCACGACCTCGTTCAGGCGCTGGGGCAGGAACTGGGGCTCGCGCGGCCGCGCAAAATGGAGCACCTGCTGGATGATCCTGTCCATCTTGCGGATTTGCTGGAACACGTCTTCGAGCATTTCCTCCTGCGCGGGGTTCAGTTCGAGTTCACGCTGGAGCATCTGTGTGTTGAAGTTGATCGTCGCGAGCGGGTTTCTTATCTCGTGGGCGATGCCGGCGGCGAGGGTCCCGAGGGCCTTTAGCCGCTCGGTCTGCTGGAGGCGCTGTTCGAGTTTTCTCGCCTCGGTGGCGTCCTTCTCATAATAGACCACCCGTTCGAGTTCACCCGAGATGTTGAAGACGGGAAAGGCGTAGTAGTGGTAGTAGCCGCCCCATCGCGGGTGCGGGCCCTCGCGCTGAACGGGCTGCGCCCCCCACAGGCAGGCCCAGATCGGGCACTCGAGGTGAGGTTGTTCGGTCCCGTAGATGACCTTCGTATATTTTTGTTCGAGGAGGTCCTTGCCGTAAACCTCCTCGCTGGTGCGGTTCACGCGGTAGATGCGCATGCGGCGGTCGACGAGGAAGATGCTGTGCTGGATGGCGTCGAAACCGATTTCCAGCTCGGTTTTGGCGCGCTCGACCGAATCGAAGAGCATGGCGTTTTGAATCGAGACGCCGATCTGATGCCCTATCGCCTTGAGCAGCTCGCTTCTATCCGGCCCGAGGTGGAACGCGCCGTCATTGGTCACGTAGAGCAGCCCGACCACCTTCTTCTGGGACATGAGGGGAATGCAGATGATCTCATCCACCCCCTCTTCGACCATGCGCTCCCGCAGGGCCGTGAAGGTGATCTTGCGAATGGGAAACCACCGGATCGGGTCCTGCTCGTCGTACCTGTCCATCAACTCCGAGGGCATCGTCAGAAACTGGATGCAGTTGAGCAGGGTGGGCGAAAAACCGTGATGCGCGGCCAGTTCCAGCAGCCATTTTTCTTCGGAAGATTCTGTGACGAGGTAGAGTGCCCCCATCTTGAACTTCAGGGTGCGCAGAATGCTGGAAAGAGCGCGCTGGAGGACGTCTTGGAGTTGAGGAGAGCTGTAGAGCGCAGAAGAGATGTCGTAGAGAATCTGAAGTTCGAAATGCTGGGTCAAATCTTCCTGGCGCAGGCAATCGGCCGCATCGCCAATCATCTTTGACTTCTTCATTTTCATAGCAATTATCGGTTCCGGCAAAAATCCCTCTGTATGGGTCGCGGGTTATGGGTTGCGAGTTACGGGTTATGAGTTACGGGTTATGAGTCATGGGTTGCCAGTCGCGGGTTTGGGAGTACCGGTCCTTCCTCGTTCCCACGCTCCAGCGTGGGAATGCATACGGCACGGCACTGGTAAACCTGTGACCCCGGTCCGCGTTCCCACGCCGGAGCGTGGGAACGAGAGCGGAAAACAATTTTTCATATTCGTTGTGGCCGCGGGGCAAAAAGAAGCTGGATTCCGGCTTTCGCCGGAATGACGGCCTGTTGCTCCGTACCCATCAGATATTGACAGACGCCGCGCTAATTACCCCGCCCGCGCATGGCTTCCCACTGGCAACATATCTCACCAGGGCAACCCGAATCGTGACCGACGCCGCCCTACTTACCGCGCCTGCCGATGGCTTCCCACTGGGAACATATCACCTGGGCAACCCGGATGGAGGCGGCGTCAACCATCTTTCCGTCGATGGAAAGGGAGCCGCACCCCTCGCACTGCGCCTGACCGTATGCTTCGAGTATCCGGCAGGAGCGCGCCACGTCCTCGGCCGTGGGAGTGAAGAGTTCGTTGATGATGGCGATCTGGTCGGGGTGGATGACCCACTTGCCGTCGTAGCCCAGCGCGGCGCTCAAAAGGCACGAGCGCTTGAGCCCTTCCGGGTCCTTGTAGTCCCCGTAGGGGGCGTCGATTGCGGCAAGGCCCGCCGCTTTTGCGGCCATCGCCATCCGGCTGAGCGGAAAATGCCACCTGTGGCCCGGATAGAATTCCTCCATGTCGCCGTGGCCGCTGATCCCCTTGCTCAGCATCGTAAGGGACGCCCCATAGTCGGCGACCCCGAAAACGAGTGTTTCCAGGCGCGGCGAGGCGAACGCGATTTCGCCCGCCCTGAGCATGCCGGCGGCGGTCTCGATAGAGGGCTCGAGTCCGATGCGCCGCATTAACCCCATGCGCGCCTCGATCTGGGTGAGCAGGTAGTCGATCGCCTTGAGCTCGGCGGCGTCGTTCACCTTCGGGACCACGATGACGTCGATGAACTCGCCCGCCTCTTCGACCACATCGATTATATCACGGTAGGCAAAGGGAGTGTCCATTCCGTTTATGCGGTAGGACCTCACCTTCCCTTTCCAGTCCTGTTCCTTGAATGCGGCGATGACGCGCTTTCGCGCCTCCTCCTTTTCCTGGACGGGAACGCTGTCCTCGAGGTCGAGCATTATCATGTCCGCGTCCAGAGAGAAAGCCTTGGTCAGCATTTTTTCGCGGTTGGCGGGTACTGAGATGATCGAGCGGCGCAGGCGAATTTCAGGTTCCACTGTGAGTCTCCCTTTTGGCTGTTCGGATGATCGCTGGGCCTTAATTCCGTTCCTTCCGGCACATCCGGGCGGGGATCAACCCCGCCCCTACGAACTCGCCGGCATGAAACCCCGCCCGTTGAGGCGTAGGGGCGGGGTTGAGGGGCTGTTGCCCAAATGCAAAAGTTACGACAGGTGTGGCCAAAACAGGGCGGAGGTCTCCCCTCCCTTGGCGGGAGGGGTAGGGGG
>JBAQYM010000044.1:0-4180 GCA_049300095.1 Syntrophobacteraceae bacterium | reverse complement strand
TGGGGGAGGGGGTCGTAAGTGTTTGAAAATTCAACACCCTCCCCTAACCCCTCCCATCGAAGGGAGGGGGACTCACGTCCGGCTCGATAGTCGCTCAACTTGAATATTTCTTTGGGCAACAGCCCCTCAACCTCGCCCCTACGGATTTACGGCGGGTCTGATGCCGTCCTTTAGACGTAGGGGCGGGGTTGATCCCCGCCCGGACCGCCCGAAGCCGGAAACCTTTTTCAAAAACCCCTCATTAAGGCAACAACGCCTCATTGAGCCAACAGCCCCTATAACCTCGGGTTGAAATCGGATGCTTTTCTCAACTCTTCGAGGAGTTCCCGTTCACGGGACGAGGGCTTCGTCGGGACCTTCACGACAACTGTCGCGTACAAATCGCCCGCGGCGGCTTTCGGGTTGGGCATGCCCTTGCCCCGAAGCCGCAGCTTCCGCCCGCTTTGGGTCCCCGGAGGAATCTTGAGGGTGACGTTGCCCGAGAGGGTCGCAACGTTTACCTCCGAGCCCAGCACGGCCTCCCAGGGCGAAACGGGCACCTCCATGTAGAGGTCCCGCCCCTTGAGAGTATAAACCGGGTGCGGTTCGATCTCGACGCCGAGATAGAGGTCCCCGCTGGGGCCGCCCCCCATGCCCTCTCCCCCCTGGCCGGTAAGGCGAATCTTCTGGCCCGGGAGAATTCCGGCCGGAATCTTAATGTCGTAGCGCTTTTCCTGTACTTCGAGCTGTCCGTGCTGATTTATCGCCTGGCTCTGGAGTAAGATCGGTTTCGTGCCGCCGAGAAAGGCTTCCTCGAGAGTGATCCGGATGGTGGTTTCCCGGTCGGCGCCCGCCTGCCGGAACACCGTGCCCCGGCCGAAACCTCCGGGGCCTCCCCCCCTCGATGCCTGCTGAAAGCCGCGGCCGCCGAACAGGGCCTCGAAAAAATCACTGAAGCCCCCCGAGCCGCCCCACTGAAAATCACCCTGCGGGCCGCCCCCCCCGCCCCCTCGGAAACCCTGCTGGTGGAAATCCCATCCCGGAGGCGGTCTGAATTCCTGGCCGGACTGCCAGTTTGGACCGAGTTGGTCGTACATCTTACGTTTTTCGGGGTCCTTCAGGACTTCATGGGCCTCGTTTATTTCCTTGAATTTTTCCTCGGCGTCCTTTGCCTTGCTCACGTCGGGATGATACTTGCGGGCGAGCTTCCTGTACGCCCGCTGCACGTCTTCCTGGGCCGCACCCCTTTTTATTCCAAGGATTTCGTAATAATCTCTAAATTTAACAGCCATAAGTTCCCGTCATCTCTCGTGTATTAAGAGTAAAAAGCCCTTTGCCCGCGATTTCTCCCAGGAGCCGGCCGGCGGCAAAGGCCCGGTCGAAAACAGGATCGGGTTGCCGCGTCCCCCGGATACATGTGTGTCGAATTAAATCAAACACTTATTTCGATACAATGCAACTCCGTTCTTTCCGGGGAGGTCGCGGGCCGTTTCCGGAACGGGCGACAAACCGGGGCGGGCGGAGAGGGCCATCCGGGCTCGAAATGCCCACGGCACGGCCCCCCGTCCCGATCTCGGCCGCCGAACCGGTTGCGCCTGGCGCGATGCTCACGGCTCTTGACCTGGGGCCTTCCCTCCCTTGAAACATAAGCACCGAACATAGGAGAGCTTGCTCCGGGCGCAATTGGGCCCAAATCATCAAAGTATATGCAACAGTATGGAATAATTGATAAACGTTAAACAATGCAAAAGATAAACATGATTTTTCGGGTTGCCAGAGGAGGCGCGCCTTCCCGTAAGGGTTTTCTTCCGGGCCGCGGGAGCGCGGTGCCGGGAGTTTGAAGTCGCCGGTTATGCGATCCGGGGATAGAAGGCTTCAGGTGTGAGCGTGACATCGAGCATGCGGGTTTGCGGGAAAGGCCCCCATGCGGGCCGAGCGGCGCCGAAGCCGCCTTCGCGCCGAGCCGTGGGGGCGGCTATGGGCCGCGGGCATCGAGCGACGCCGATTGTCTTTCAGTTCACGCTGGTATCGAATTCGAAACCCTTGTTCAGGAGCAATTCCAGACAGGTGTCCACAACGTTCGGGTCGTACAGGACGCCGCTGTTCTTGGAGAGTTCCTCGATGGCGCACTTCTGCCCGAGCGAGGGTCTGTAAGGACGGTGCGAGATCATGGCCTCATAGACGTCCGCGACCGCCATTATTCTGGATTCGGGCAAGATGTCCCTGCCCGACAACCCCAGCGGATACCCCGATCCGTCCATTCGCTCGTGGTGCTGGAAGACCACTTCGGCGATGGGATAGGGCAGGTCCACGTTTTTCAAAATGTCCCGTCCCGCCACCGGATGGTGTCTGATGAGGTTCATCTCGACTTCTTTAAGCTTGGTGGGCTTACTGAGGAGTTCCGATGGGACGTAGATTTTGCCGATATCGTGAATGAGTCCCGCCATCCTGACCATCGAGACCTCGGGGCCGCTCATGCCCATTTCAGAGGCGATCGCCGCGGCCAGCAGCGCCACCCTGTTCTGGTGTCCGGCAGTGTAGGGGTCCCGCAGTTCGAGCGCCGAGGTTAGCGCATTCACGGTTTTTTCGAGCATCGACCGCAGCTTCGTTTGAGTCTGTTTGAGTTCCGAGTCGGCAAGTTTTCTCTGGATCGCAAGGGCGTACACCACGGCCAGGCGCCTTGCGATTGTCAGGTCCTTTTCCTCGTAATCGGATTCGGTCTTGGCAAGGGCCAGTTGTCCGAGAAGCAGATTGTCATTGAGCGCGGGAACGGAAAGGTACCTGTACGCGCGCTCCATGGCGTCCGGTTCTTCCGCGGTCGAGTGTCCCGCGCCCTGTGCGCCGGTCATTATGGCCTTTTTGCACGCGATGCCTTTTTCCCACTGCGGCCGGAACTTTTTCAGGAGGACCTCCTCGTCCCTCAAATCATCCTCATCCAGGGTCCCGGAAGAGCATCGGACCAGGTCCCCGATATTGTTGCGATAAGCGATCGAGCCGAAAGTGCTGCCGGTGAGCTGCTTGGCGTGTTTGAGCACCAGGTTCGAAACGTGGTCGAGGTTCATGGAGGTGATGATCATTTTTGACAATTCGGCCAGGGAAGAATTGACCGACGATTGCCAGAGCAGGGCCCTGTTGGTCTCCCGAAGACTCTGGAGCACCCTGCGCTCGCGTTCGATTCTTTCGAGCTTCGCCTTCAACTCGGCCGTGCTGAAGGGTTTTCCGATGAAATCGCTGGAACCGGCCTCGATGATGTCGCTGTAAGAGTAATCCGCCGTGTGGCCGGTCATGACGATGAAATCAAGGTAGGGAAATTCGTGCTTTGCCTGCCGGGCCAGCTCCAGCCCGTCAGTTTCCGTCATGCAAATATCGGAGATCACCAGGTCGAAGCGTTTCTCCCGCAGCTTCTCGAGGGCTTCGCGGGCGCTTTCCGCAGTTTCGCAGGGATACCCCAGTTTTTCCAGGAACTGTTGGATCAAAAAGCGATAATGGGCTTCGTCGTCAACCACCAGTATCCTGTGCACCAGCAGGTCCTTCATGCATTTCCTCCGGTTATGGGTCCGGCGCACCCCGCGCAGAGCATCCGGACAGGAAAAAGACACGGTCAGTAAGATGATGCCTCACCGCTGGTCCGTCAAGGAGACCCAGACCATCGAAAACGCATCACCGTCCCCGACCGCGAGCACTTTGCATGATTCCCGCTCACGAGCACCTTGCATGATCCCCGTTCACGAGCATATTCCGCATCAAACTCTATTCATACGCCACAACCTGATGCCAAAATGACAAATCGGTATTTTTTTGACGGAACGATAGCGCATTTCGCGGCATGCGAATCTGTGTGTGGAAGACATAACAGGGGAGGGCGGTGTGGACGGACAAAACGGAAGCCGGGTCCCCACTATGGGAGCAAGATGCGGGAGCGCGCTAGACGGACGGACCGCCGGGCGAAGGGAGTGGGCCGGATCTCGTGAGGCGGAAGCCGTTTGTGCCGGTTAATCCTCCGTGATTTTATTTCCTCGTTCCCATGCTCCCGCGTGGGGATGTATACCGAAGAAGAGAATGAACTCCCCATATGCATTCCCACGCGGGACGGGCTGTTGCCCTAACCACAGATACCTTCCCGGGTGTGGATCCAAACCAAATGCATTCGTGATGGCCAGCCCCTACCATTCCGGCAGTCCGGGCGGGGATCAACCCCGCC
>JBAQYM010000043.1:0-13914 GCA_049300095.1 Syntrophobacteraceae bacterium | reverse complement strand
CCCCTCCCATCGAAGGGAGGGGGACTTATGTCCAGGTCAATTGCCCCGCGGCCTGAATATTTCTTTGGGCAACAGCCCGTAAACCCCGCCCCTACGAGGTGGAATAGCCGGGCGGGGATAAACCCCGCCCCTACGAGGTGGGGACAATCCGCATCGTGGACGTGAGTAGGGGCGGGGTTTATCCCCGCCCGGACTGCCGTGAGCAACGGGGCCGACCGGAGCTATCGTTGGACCGACACGGGCCGTTCTGCTATCCTGCGCGAACCTCAACATGGAAAGCTCTTGCGGGATGACGCTTTCGATCCCGCAGGGAGCGCGCTCCCCCGAGTGAAAGAACAGGGAAATCGATGTCCGCGCCGCCAAAAGTCAGCGTATGTATTCCCACGTATAATTATGCGAAGTACCTGCCTGTGGCCGTCGAATCGGTATTGAGCCAGAATTTCACGGATTTCGAGGTGATCGTGCGGGATGACTGCTCTACCGACAATACGGTCGAGGTCGTCAAGAAATATCTTTCCGATGAGCGGGTGATTTTCGGGGTAAACGAGCGCAACCTGGGTCTTGCGGGAAACTGGAACCGCTGTCTTTCCCTCGCGAAGGGGAAATATATCAAGTATGTCTTTGCGGACGATCTGCTTGCTTCCAGGGATGCCCTGGGTGAAATGGCGTCCGTTTTGGATTCGGACCCCGGCATTTCGCTGGTGGCTTCCTCTAAAAATATCATCGATGAGGAATCGAGGGTCTTGCGGGTGGAGTCGTGTTTCCCGCGGGGCCTGGTCGCCGAGGGCGGGGACGTCATCGGCAAATGCCTCTTCGAGCAGCGCAACGCGATCGGCGAACCCACCCTGGTCATGTTCAGGCGCGAGCAGGCCGCGCGGGGATTCAGCGAAAAGTACGCGCACCTGCTGGACATGGAAATGTGGTTTCACTTGCTCGAACAGGGCAAGTTTGCTTTTCTGGACCGCCCGCTTTGCTCCTTTCGGGTCCATCCGGCACAAAAAACCGCCGATAATGTCAGAAAGCGGTCTTATCTCGACGACCATTACCTGCTTCTGCGCGAATATCTCGACAGGCCTTACATCCAATATGGCCGGCTCATGAAGAACTACTGGCTTCTCGACTCGCTTTATCAGTTTTGGAGGCTTCACAAGAAAGGTCTTGTCGAAAGAGACGAGGCAACGAGGAGAATTAGAAATCATTATCCGTCTTTTTTCCTTGTATACCCGGTATTTAAAGCGATTAAGCCGATTATAAAAATATATGTGTCGTATCAGAAGAGAAAGCTGAATGCCTGAATGGAAGATATGAAGATGGAATCCGCTAAACCCAGGGTCCTGGCGATCTCCGACGATAAGTTCGCCCTTCGTCAGATTCGACTCGAAATGCCGCTATTGAATTTGAAGAAGCATGGACTCATTGAAGATTACGTTATCACTGATTACCGTTTCAAGACTTTGCGGGATGATTACCTCTTCGACACGGTCTGGCTGCAAAGGGTGGTCCCCATCGATTATATGGACCATTTAAAGCGTGCTCTAAATGATAATTTCATATTCGATATTGACGATCTCCTGATCGGCAAACCCACCTACACGAGGGGTTTACCGAAAAACTCGGGGGCGCGCGAAGCCCTGGACAGATGCAAGGTCCTCGCCTGCACCACTCAACGTCTGGTTGGCGTTCTGGAAAAATACGCCGCGGCCGACCTGGCGCACAAGGCCGTCATCTGTCCGAATGGTTTTGAATTCTCCAAAGGTTTGCGAACACCCGAGAAGCCGGCGGGTTTGGTTTGGACTTCAAGCGATTATCCCGCCCTTATCGGTTCACGGGATGCCGTAATAAACGCCATCGAGACATTCTCCCAAAAATACGGCCTCCCGGTCTATTGTTTCGGCACACTTACCGATGCGGTAACCTCACGTATAAGGAACATCATTGAACTCGGCATGGTTTCTTTCTGGCACCACAAGGCGCTTCTCGGGTCTTTTCCCCCGCTGATAGGAGTGGCCCCGCTCGAGACTGTCGCCAGGCCCGAGGACCTCGAGTTCATTCACGCCAAGTCCGATGTCAAGATGGTCGAATTCGGCGGCTTCGGGCATCCCTCCGTTTACAGCAATGCCCCCCCGTATGTGGATACGGACCTCAGGTGCGGCACTCTTGTCGAAAACGACGAGTCGTCCTGGCTTGAGGCGCTCGAGGCCAGCTACAGCGAGAAATGGAAGAATCTCGACAAGGAGCAGGCCGGGGTCGTCGAGGCCCGCAACATGGACCGGATTGCCCAGAAGTGGTGCGAGGCGCTGAGCAGGGGAAGGCTTGATCACTGCCTGCCCGGCATTGTGATGAAGACAAGGTTTTCGGCGAGGATACGGAGGATATTCGCCGGACTGTGAGGCCGCGTTAGAAAAGCTTTCGGTCCAGGGTCCGGTACTGAATGGCTTCGAGCAGGTGGTTGGTTGCGATGTTCGCGGAGGCGTCCAGGTCGGCGATGGTGCGGGCGACCTTGAGGATGCGGTGATAGGCGCGGGCGGAGAGGCCCAACTGGCGCACCGCCTGGTCGAGGATGGCGTGGCCGGCGGAATCGGGACGGCAATACTTTTTGATCTGGCGCGGCCTCATCTGCGCGTTCGCATAAATACCCTCGGCGGCAAACCTTTCGAGCTGTATGCTCCGGCCCCGGCTCACCCTTTGGCGGATGGCCGCGGATGTTTCGGCCTGTCCCTCCGAGCGCAGTTTCATGTAATCAACCGAGGGCACTTCGATGTGGAGGTCGATCCGGTCCAGGATCGGCCCGGAAATCCGGCCCCGGTATTTCTGGATCAGGTTGGGAGAGCAGGTGCAGGGCTTTACCATGTCCCCCGAATAGCCGCAGGGGCATGGGTTCATCGCCGCGACGAGCATGAAGCGGGCGGGGTAGGTGAGGGACATCGCCGCGCGGGCGATGGTGACCTGCCCGTCCTCGAGGGGCTGCCGGAGCAAATCGAGCACGTTCCGGCGAAATTCGGGGAACTCGTCGAGAAAGAGGACCCCGTTGTGGGCCAGGCTCACCTCGCCGGGCCGCGGGATGTGACCGCCCCCCACGAGCCCCGCATCCGATATCGTGTGGTGGGGCGAGCGAAACTGGCGGTGCACGATAAGGGGCGCATCCTGGAGCATCCCGGCGACGCTGAAGACCTTCGAGGTTTCGAGCGCCTCCTCGAAGCTGAGCGGAGGCATGATCCCGGATATGCGTTGCGCGAGCATGGTCTTGCCCGACCCCGGGGGGCCGATCATCAGGAGATTGTGGCCTCCACTCGCCGCGACCTCGAGGCCGCGCTTGGCGAGTTCCTGCCCCTTTACGTCCTCGAAGTCCACCTCGTCGTGCCTTTCGCACTCCCAGATGCTCTTGTGGTCGGTCTTATGGGGTAGCAGGTCCGAGCGGCCGTTCAGGAATTCGACCACCTCGGAGAGATGTTTTACCGGCCAGACCGATACGGATTCGATCACCGCCGCTTCCCGGGCGTTTGCAGCGGGGACCACCAGGTCGGAATACCCCGAATCCCGCGCCCGTATCGCCATCGGAAGACAGCCGGCAACCGGCTTTACCCGCCCGTCAAGGGAAAGCTCGCCCGTCATGATCGCCGCTTCGGCCTTCCTGTAATCAACGATCCCCATTGCCGCGAGAATCCCGACTGCGATCGGCAGGTCGAAACCCGAACCTTCCTTCTTGAGATTTGCCGGGGCGAGATTTACCGTGATCCGTTCCGCCGGGAACGAATATCCCGTATTTTGCAGCGCCGCCTTCACCCGGTCCTTGCTCTCCCGCACGATGTTGTCCGGCAAGCCGACCGTTGCGAAATACGGCAACCCGGAGGAAATGTCGACTTCCACCTCGACGGTAACGGCATCGATGCCCAAGAGGCTGCATGTATAGGTTTTGGCGATCATGGATAGGCGGCTCTCATAATGCAAGGGCTGAAAAGGCTGAAAAGGTGCAAAATCAGCGGATATTATTGACATAGATGGAAGGAGATGGCAACAGAACTTCAAGGAATCGAAATGTTTAAGGATGCACGGGCCGAGGGCATGATGAAGTGCGTGTCTGCTGCCCCCGCCCTCATAGTGATGGGGTTATCCGGTCCAACTGGGGACAAGAGCTAAAGCCGACGTTTCCAGTACTCAGGGTCACGATGCAAATGCATTACAGCAAGAATGAGGATTGCTTCGTTTTCTTCCGTATAGATTATACCATAAGGGAATCGCGGGATCTGGGACCGGCGGATTTCTCCTTCAAGAACAGGCCAAGCCTTGGGGAAGCTGAGGATGTTTTCAATGGTTGACCGGACTTCGGCGGCGAAATCGTAGCCGAGTCCCGGCCTGCAACCCTCGTAATAGTCGATGGCGGAGAGGAATTCCTCTTTGGCTTCAGGATGGAAGAGAAAATTCACTCAGCGAACCGTTCAGCAATTTCGGAAAATACCACATCACCGGGAATAGGTTTCACTTTGCCGGTTCGGAGTTCTTCGCGCCTTCTCTTCGCGATTTCCATCCACTTCGCATCAATGGCGACATCCGGGACATTGAGGCTGCGCAAAAGTGAATCGGCAATGAGCGCCCGTTCCTCAACAGGTAACGAAAGTACCTCTTCCAGAAGTTTTTTGGTGGTCATGATTCTCCCCCAATTTATATCCACTCCCCACTTCAGGGTGTCATAATATAACATGCCCGCTCCCTTGGTATTACAAAAATACTTCCTCCCCAGATTACACTCAACCCCCGATCATCCAAGCTAATGGGGAAAACGTGGTCGCGCCGTTGGATGTGGCTCTTGGCCGGGGCGAACAGGTTCCGGAAAGCAAGTGGACAGCCTTCTCTTGCCTCAGGCACGGGCAACGAAAAGACGTTGCCCGTGTCACCCGTGAACCGCGCCTCTTGCGCTCCGCGCCCGGATAGCGAGTATCCGGGCCACCCGCGAGATTTACCGTGATCCGCTCCGCCGGGAAAGAATATCCCGTATTTTGCAGCGCCGCCTTCACCCGGTCCTTGCTCTCCCGCACGATATTGTCCGGCAAGCCCACCGTTGCAAAGTACGGCAGCCCCGAAGAAATATCCACTTCAACCTCGACGGTGACGGCATCGATGCCCAGAAGGGAGCATGTGTAGGTTTTTGCGATCATGGATAGGCGGCTCTCATAATGCAAGGGCTGAAAAGGCTGAAAAGGTACAAAGTCGGCGGATATTATTGACATAGATGGAGGGAGATGGCAACAATACTTCCGGGGATGACTTTGTTACGGGAATACACGACTGAAAAGAGAGGCGAATGCGCATCTGGCGTTGCGTGCCCGGATAAGCGAGTTATCCGGGGCACGGTGATTATTCGGTGCTGTCGAACAACAATCCGGAAATCGCACCTAAAATCAGGATATGATAAGTATGAAATTTGAATGGGATCAGAAAAAGGCCCGCGCGAATCTTCGTAAACACAAAGTGTCCTTCGAGGAAGCCGCAACAGCGCTGAGGGACCCGATGAGTGCAACAGGCCATGATCCAGACCATTCAGTGGGCGAAGAACGATTCATTACCTTCGGTGTATCAGAAAGGGGCAGGTTGTTAGTAGTGGCTCATACTGAAGAAGATGAAACCATTCGAATCATAAGCGCGCGCGTTGCGGGCAAAGGAGAGAAAAGGATATATGAAGAAGGTTAGCCAAACGGACAAGGATGAATTGCGCGCCGAGTATAAACGGTCGGATTTCCCCGATGGCTTGGTGCGCGGGAAGTACGCGGCCCGTATTCGCAAGTCCTCGAATATTGTAGTACTGAAGCCGGAGGTGGCGGAAGCATTTCCAAATGAAGAGGCAGTGAACAGCGCTCTTCTCTCACTCATAGAATTGGCGCAAAAGACCGCACGCCCCAAAAAGCGCTCGACCGGACGTACCAAAGAACAACACCCCGGTCTGCCGCAAGTTTGAGTAGCCTTCAGGGACTCGGACCCCAGTCACCGGGGGGCCTTGATCTCCTTTCCCAACCTCTTGCGCTCCGCGCCCGGATAACGAGTATCCGGGCCACCCGCCTAACGCAGTGCTGGTCTGCATCGATAAGGAGAGTGTGGATGGAAATCATTGGAGTTGTCACAGGAATCGTAATTACAGTAGCTCTTGGAAGGATTGTGGGCCGATTCTTGGAGGAGGTTGTGCCAAAACCGGAGCAACCCTCTTCCTTTAATGAAAAAGAATGGCTTGAATTCGTTGGACGATCAGCAATAGAGGACCCAAAGGATGGTGGAAGAAAAGAGAAGTGGGGCGGGCAGATCGGCTTTATTGGACGTTTGTGGTGGCTTTTATTCAAGGAAGACCGTGAATGTGGGCAAATAGAAGAGGCAGGTCGGTGGATGGGTGTTTTCGAGCGTTTGCTTTGTTTTTTAGCGTTTGCGATCGAGGGGTATTCAATTATTGGCGGTTGGTTTGCCTTTAAGGTTGCTGCTAAATGGAATGCATGGAAAGACATCATCCGTGTTCCTGATACATTAGAAAGAAAGCATATTAGTACATTGGAGTACTATCAAGCAAAAAGAGAATATGGCACTTGGGAACTATCTCGATTCCTAATCGGAACTCTGCTTAATGTTCTCATAGGTTTCACAGCGTCATTAAGTATACAATATCCCATCCACATGTTCTTGCTATGTTGCCTGGTAGGGTTGATTTATTGCATTAAGAAGTTCAAGAGAGCTATATAACCTGAATCAGTTAATCTACACATATCAAACTAACATCATTGCCAATATAACTACTTGCAATAAATAAGTAACTGTGGTATGTAATCACCTAACGCGAACTCAATTGGGAGGTGAATATGAAACGCGGGTGGCCCGGATACTTGCTATCCGGGCGCGAAGCGCAAGAGGCCCGGTTCAATACCCCCTAACTCTTGCGAAATAGGGCAGCCCCGACGAGATATCGACTTCCACCTCGACGGTTACGGCATCGATGCCCAAAAAGCTGCACGTGTAGGTTTTGGCGATCATGGATGGGCGGCTCTCATAATGCAAGGGCTGTGAAAAGGCTGAAAAAGTACAAAATCAGCGGATATTATTGACATAGATGGAAGGAGATGGCAACAATACTTCCGGGGAGGACTTTGTTCCGGGAATACACGAGTGAAAAGAGAGGCGAACCCGCATCTTGCGGGAATGGGGTCCGCTACATGAAACCAATTCTTGATTTCGGCGTATTTCAGCGCAGCAGGGATTCGGACACGTTTAGGGGTGACCGAGTTGCCTTCGATACCATTGAGCTGAACTGTGGAGTTGATCTCGACCCGGAATATATATGCAAAATGCAAGCAGGGACCAATAGCCGAAGCTGATTGATTTTGGGCATGGGATGCTGACAACATATGTCTTATCACTGGGATATAGAAAATACGTCGACATACAATTGTCGTATGGGTCATTACAAAACCAAGCTGGAGCTGGAGTTTATATACAAGCACCTAAAACCCGGCATGAAGATATTGGATATAGGTGGAGGGTCGGGCCGGTTCGCAATTCCTTTGAGCAATTCGGGACATGAGTTGACGTTAATCGATATTAATGAAGAGGCTGTGCAACTCGCAAAAACAAGGTGTGATAAGATAGATTACATTGTGGGCGATTTTCTTCATACAAATATAGATAGGCTGTTTGATATAGCCATCGCTATAGAGGTGCTTGTTTACGCTGAAGATTTATCAGTCGCCTTTTCCAAGGTGCGCGATCTATTGGTAACAAATGGATTATTTATATTTACGGCGCCGAACCGTCTCAGTTGGAGGAATGCCGGGCGGCGTATGCTTTCGAGAAATGCCCACAAGTACACGGAAATGTCACCTGCCGAGTATTCTCGGATTATTGATACGCATCATTTCCAGATCGAATCTGTCGAAGGGTTCATGTGGATACCATGCTCTCTTAGCTCTAATTCCAGACTTGTGGATATATTTTCTAATCTCGAATCGAAATTCTACCTGAACAGGTTTCTTTCTCAGAGCCCGTGGCTACTGTATGCCATAAGAAGAAAGCAATAAGGAACCTCAACCTAATAACCTTTGCATTTCATGATCTGTTGGCGGCCAAATCCCTGCGCTGCGGGAAAGGAGTTCCGTATGATTCCGCGAATTATCTGGATTCCTGTTGTCTGTTTGTTGTCGGTGATCGCCGTGATTGCCGGAAGCGGCCATTCGTCCGGGCATGCGCAAGCCGCCTGGCAGGTGGGAGGGACCCCGCGCCTCGTCTTTTCCACCTACCTGGGAGGGTCGACGCCCTTCGACCCCAATAGCGGCGCGCTCACTTTTGCTCAAAATGCCGCCGCCGACTGCGGGGGAAACATCTACGTGACGGGCGGCACCCAGGTTTCCGACCTTCCCGTGCTTAACGCCTGGCAGCCCGCGCCCCTGGCGGGAAGCACAATGTCGGCCTTCGTGGCCAAATACAGTCCCTCCGGCAGGCTGCTGTGGTGTACTTATCTGGGAGGCAATAACCAAAGCCTGGGCTTGGGGATTGCCGCGATGCCCAATGGAGGAGCCGTCGTCGCCGGCGCCACCAGTTCGAACGGGTCGGGACCGTTCCCCACGATGAACGGTTTCCAAACGACGAACAATGGAGAGTCGGATTACTTCGTTGCCGTATTCGATGCGCTCGGCAATTTGCTTTACTCGACCTACCTGGGCGGGAGCGGAATGGAGGGAGGGCCCGGGGCGGTTTTTGTCGACAACGGCAGTAACGGCAACAACGTTGCCGTGGATGCCCGCGGTTTGGTGTACGTCACGGGAGTGACCCCTTCCGGCGGCGGAGGCGCAATCAAATTTCCCGTGACGCCCAATGCCCTCCAAAGCGACATGAACGGCTCGACGGATGCCTTCCTCACCATCATCAACCCCGGCAAGAGCGGCGCATCCTCGCTGATTTACTCGAGCTTCCTCGGGGGCAATGAAGGGGAACAGGGGCACGGCGTCGCGGTGAACGCCAGGGGCAAGCACATCACCGTGGGAGGCTACACCCGGTCCACGGACTTCCCGACCACCCCCAACGCTTTCCGAAGTCAGTCCGCGCCGGTCAATTACCTCAGCAACGGCTTTGTAGCCCAGTTCAGGTCCAGTCGGCCCGGTTCCTCGTCCTCTCACTATACGTTTCGTTACTCGACCTATCTGGGGGCCGACACGGTGGACGCGCGGGATGACACCTACGGAATAGCCCTGGGTCCAAAGGGACTCATCGTTGCGACCGGCCGCACCCAGTCGGCGGGCTTTCCGATGACCCAGAACGGCGCGCCCAGCATCTACAACAGCGCGCCTTATCTCCTGGCGAACAAATCCGGAGACGAGCCTTACCTGGTGAAGATCGATCCTTCTTTAAGCGGAGCGGCGTCGCTTGTATACTCGACCTATCTGGGCGGCGGATCGCCTCCCGGAGCTTCCGAACCCTCGGGTTCGTTTGGCACCGCCGTGGGTGTCGATGCGAAGGGCAGGGCCTTCGTCGGCGGAGAAACCGATGCCCAGGGGACGCAATACGTGCCCTCCCGATACTCTGAAGAGGCGCCATCCGAGACTCCGTACACCAAAAACGCACTGATCACAGCCGCCCAGGGAGACTATGACGCCATATTTATGCGAATCAGCCATGGCGGCGGTCACCTGGAGTATTCCACCTTTTTCGGCGGGAGCCAGAGCGACCGCACCTATGGATTGGCCGTCGATCCCGCCGGCAACGTAGCCTTGACGGGACTCACCTTTTCTTCCGATTTTCCGGTGAAGAACCCGGCCCAGACCTGGCCGGGCAACACAAACTATCAGAATGCCTTCGTGGCGAAATTCTCTTCTCGCTGACCTCACCGGATACCTGTGCGGTGATTACGGTTCAGAGCGGCCGGGTCCCGCAAGAGTTCCACGAGGAATGATGGAATATGTCGAAAGTCAGCATGTACGTTGCGGAAACGGTTATCGCCTTTAGCCTTCTGGTTGTGGCCGCATATCTCCTCAAGAGAAAAGGCGTCCTGAAGCAGGAGGACAGCGCCGTATTCGCACGGCTGCTCACCCAGGCGGTACTGCCCGCAACGATCCTTTATCAACTCTGGACGCACCGCATCTCCGGCGAGAGCGTGGTCCCGATCATGATCATAATCCTGACCGGGACCCTGTCGATGGTTGTTAGCTGGCTGGCCGGCGTCTTGCTGAAGTTCGATCGCCGGAACATCGGAGCATTGATGATTGTCTCGTCCTTCGGGTCTTCCGCGCTCATAGGATATCCTATACTTCAATACGCGTTTGCTGACAGTCCCCAGGCCCTTGCGGAGGGCATCATCATCAGCGAACTGGGCGTCGGCCTGCCCATTTTCATCTTCGCGCCCGCTGTGGCGATGTTTTTCGGGGGATCGTTTCGAGGAAATCAGGATTGGAGTAAACTGGCCAGGGACTATTTCCTGTCGCCGATATTCATTGCCGTTGTCCTCGGACTTGTGTTGTCCCGTATCAAGCTTCCGTCCGACATGATGCTCGTCGACACCATCATGGAAATGCTTAAGATGACCGAAGGGGCATTGGTGGTCGTCGCGGCCGTCATACTTGGACTTCAGCTTTCCTTTCAACCTCTGACCGGCTTCTGGAAACTCATTGCAATTTCATTGCTGATTCAGATGATGCTTCAACCATGGTTTAGCGGATTTCTTGCGGGCGCGCTCAACATCAACGCGGAATACAGGCAGGTCCTCATCCTGATTACAGCGATGCCGGCCGCAATTCTGGGTCCGGTATTCGCCGCGCGCTACGATTGCGCCGCCAAGACTGCCGCCCTGCTCACCTTCACCCATATAATAATAAGCCCGGTTTTGGTTCCGGCCGTTTTTGCCCTTCTGTCCTGATAACGGCTTATCCTGGCCGGTTGCGCTCGCCGGGCGTCCGTCCCGTACATGGCTTGAATGCATGACATTGGGGACCGAAAACCCTTTGACTTGTCCGGGCCTTGTGAGAGGAATGAAATCGATCCGCAAAATAACATTCCCTTGTGCATCTAATTCCGAAGAGGTTTTAGCTTTAGCTGGCCTTACATCCTGTTGTCCGCTCAGACGTGAGAGTTCACGAGGGCATCCACACTGATGACCTTCGTGGACTGCCGATGCGAGTATTTTTGACATGGCTGAAATGCGATGGAAACAAAGTGGCCTTTCATGGAGCGAGTCTCATTGGTGGTGAATTCCGGGAATCCGCGGTTAACCTGCAAGAATGGAGTGTTCCCATGCAAAAAGACGTTCTTTCTCCAATTTGGCTGTCGGTAATTCTTTTGGTTATGGTTGCCCTGTTATGTCCAGTGCGGGCGAGTGGGGCAGACCTGGAAATTGTGGGGGATGTGAAAGTCCCCAGCCGTGTTAGAACGGGCGAGCTTGTACCCTTCCGGATCCAGGTGTCCGGCGGGCCGGTCGACAACAACGAGGTCACCGTCGCTTTCGAATTTGCGGTGACAGGCGCCAAGGGCAGCAAGTCCGGCGCCACGGGTTATGTCTCACCGGAGGTAAAAGGCAAAATAAAGAACGGTATGGTGGTGGTTTCATTGAGATTTCGCGACCCGGGCAACAGGGCTAATGCCACCTGCAAGATAAAGTACATGTCTGCCGGGAAGGAGAAGGTAACAAAGGCGGTCAGCATCAGCGCCTTCGAGGTCGAAAGATAACGCCGGCTCCCCGGAATGCGGGCAAATAGAAAAAGAAACGGGGGCAAGCGATCTGTCGCCGCGCCACTCTGGAGAAAAGGTAATGAAGGAAGGCTTAACATGGTGCTGCAAAAGTCTTCTTGATAACCGGAATTGGGCCGGAGATAGGCATGTCCGTCATTCCGGAGAAAGCCGGAATCCAGGCTCCATCGGTCCCAATCTGTTGAATCTACACCTAAAACACCTCTTATCCGACTTCAAAGTCAGAATTCTGCGTTCAAATAGGCCAAAGGCCGGCGGCCCCGCCGGATTCCGGCTTTCGCCGGAATGACGTGTCTCGGTGTTTTCACCCGCTTCTTTACCAGGAGTTCCCTTTTTCAGCACGCTGTTAAGCCCTGTAAGGCAGTGTCCACCCACAAAACTCGGCCGTCACGGCGTCGATGCCCAAAAGACCGCAAGTGCAGGTTTTTGCGACCATGTGCAATGATATCCCAAGGAGGAAGAGGCTTTGGTAAATTAACTTGAAGAAGAAGGGTCATTTGAGGTTCTGAAAGTCATCGGGATCGATACCGGCCTCTTTGAGTATGGCTCGAAGGGTCCCTTCAGGTATGTCGCCGGGGTGGTTCGGCAAGGTTGGTATAGCGGTTGGTGGTCTCGTTGTACCAGATTTCATGGCTTCCGGCGGCCTGTCGGTCGAAGGCAAAGCCCAGGGCTTTGAGCCTCTTTACAATGTCTCTGTATCGGGAGCCGGCCAACCGTCCCATTTCATGCATTGACAATAAGAGGATAGTCGAAGGAATCGCCGATGCTTAAGAGATCGAACTCCCCTGAACGTTCTCTTCGCGCCTCAATGAGCTTCCTGGCCACATCTCGCGCGATCTCCAATGCCTCCGTGGCTGTACGGCCTTGAGCCACCAGCCCCGGTACATCCTCGGAAGTTGCCAGATAGACTCCCTCCGGCAGTTTTTCAATATGGATATTGATGATTCTTTCCATGGGACCTCACTAGACCGCTGACTACGGATTGCGCGAGAGCCATAATCTCCTCTCCGCTTTTAATTCATTGAAACTATACCACAACAACCGGCGCGGAGAAAGGGATTGGTATCATTGCTGCTAGGTTATACTTTTCTCTTCATTGGCTTTTCCCCTTGGTCTGGCAATCTCCTCGCCCATCCATTTGCGCTGCGCCCGGGGAGCGTGTCTTCCAGGCCGCCCGCCGGCTTGTTGTGAATAGTGCGCATCAGTCAATCAGAATTAGATTAACGTAATCTGATTTTGGCGGGGGTCTCCGAAAGCGTTTCCACCCCGCCTCGCTGATTGGTTTGACTTGTACGGGCGGCAATGGTACCCTCCCGGCGGGTTCGAACTGAATGCCGGGCCTAGGCGCATTAATTTTATGCTATTGGGACTTCACAGGAAAAGGAGGAGAAACGGCAATGAAGAAATCGAGCATCGTTACCATTATTTTTTTGCTGGCCGCGGGCATGTTTGCATTGGTTCCGGGCATTGAAACCTCGGCCCAGGAGAAACTGCCCTGGGATGCAACGGTCGAGCTGTCGACCGGTTCCGTGGCGGCGGGCGTTGGCTTGAGCTGGGGGGGCGGCGTCCTCACCTTTAACGGCAAGCAGTACAAGTTCAAAGTTGACGGACTGAACGTCGGGAGCGTCGGCATCACGAGCGCGGCGGCCCGGGGTAAGGTTTACAATCTGAAGAATGTGGCGGACTTCGGCGGGAACTACGCCGCGGTTGCCGCGGGCATGACGATCGGAGGCGGCGGGGACGCCAAGGCGATGCGAAATGAGAAGGGCGTCATCATGGACCTCATTTCGACCAACCAGGGAGTTGATTTTACGTTTGGACCCCAGGGGGTGAAGATCACTCTCCAATAAGCCGGCCTCGGGGCTGAGCGAAGTCGTTTATCCATGTTGACTTGTAGTCATTTGGGGTGGGCACGGTTTTTCGCCATATCGTGCTCACCCTTTTTTATGCGCGGATGCCTGTTGAGAGGGCGCGGTGAATGGAGGTGTCATCGAAAAGGATGGCGAACCACCGCGGAGGCGGCTTCCACCGAGCCATGTCTGGTTGTTTTTAAGTCAATCGGGTAGGAGGGGGAGTCGCCTCCCCCATCCTCCCACACCACCGTGCGTACGGTTCCGTACACGGCGGTTCATGAAGCACATTGAAGTCTTCTCAGTTGATTCAGCAGTGACACAAGTCCAAGTCGGTCAAAGAAACGTTTAGGGAAACATTGGT
>JBAQYM010000042.1:0-14895 GCA_049300095.1 Syntrophobacteraceae bacterium | reverse complement strand
TGGGGGAGGGGGTCGTAAGTGTTTGAAAATTCAACACCCTCCCCTAACCCCTCCCATCGAAGGGAGGGGGACTCACGTCCGGCTCGATAGTCGCTCAACTTGAATATTTCTTTGGGCAACAGCCCCTTGACGCCCGCTTGAATATTTCTTTGGGCAACAGCCCCTTGACGCCCGCCCGGTCGAGCCGGGGGCCTTGCATTTCCACGCCCCGCCGGGAGTTTAATGAAAGTGCGCAATATAGCATTAATAGGCTTTCGTGCAACGGGCAAAACCGCCGTCGGAAAAATTCTGGCGGAGGCGCTCGACAGGATTTTTATCGACATGGACCAGCATCTCACGGCGTCGGCCGGGCGCGAAATTGCCTGCTGGGTGCGGCTCGATGGCTGGGGGTCCTTTCGAAGGGCCGAAGCCGAACTCCTGGAAGCCCTCGGATCGAGGAAGGGGCTGGTGGTTGCAACGGGCGGCGGGGTCGTGCTCGCGCCGGAAAACCGCAAGGTCCTCGGGCGGGACTTTATCACCGTCTGGCTCAAGGCGGATCTTGCGACCATCCATTCGCGAATCCTCGCCGACCCAGCATCCGGGACGAATCGCCCACCTCTGTCGGATCTCCCGATGGATGAAGAGGTCCGCAAGCTCATGGCCGAGCGCGAGCCGCTCTACGCCGGGGCCGCCGACTTCGAGATCGACACCGAAGGCGGGACGCCCGCCGAAAACGCCGAAAAGATCCGGCGTCTGCTCTCAAATATCAACTCTCAGGCATAATGTTCGACACCTCGGACTTGACACCCGGCACATGATGCTTGATAGGTAACCCTTGGCGCCCGGCGCCCGATATCCGACGCATGGTCTTCAAATCACAACTCCGGAGGGATTGTCATGGAATTCAAGGAAATCCTGTTCGAAATCGACGGCGGCATCGCCACAATGACCCTGAACCGCGCCGACACCCGCAATGCGCTCACCGATCCCCAAATGATCGCCGAAATCAAGTACGTCTGCAACCTGGTAAACGAGAACCTGGGGATCAAGGCGCTGATTGTGACGGCCGTGGACCCGGCGTTTTCCTCGGGCGGCAACGTCAAGGACATGAAAGAGCGCAGGGGGATGTTCGAGGGGACCCCGGCCGTGCTGATGGAAAAATACCGCCGCAACATCCAGGACGTGCTCCTGTCGGTCTATCACGTCGAGGCCCCGACCATCGCGGCGGTAAACGGGTCGGCGGTGGGCGCGGGATGCGGGCTCGCCCTCATGTGCGACATCCGGGTCGCATCGAAGCAGGCGACCTTCGGCGAGACTTTCCTGAACGTTGGCCTGATTCCCGGCGACGGCAGCGCGTACACCCTGCCTCGGGCCATCGGAATGGCGAAAGCCTGCGAACTCATTTTCGCGGGTGATACGATCGACGCCGAGGCCGCCCTGGCCTGCGGGCTCATTAACGCCGTCGCCGAGCACGATCTGCTGCTCCAAGCCGCCCGGCAGATAGCCAAGAAGATATCGTACAAACCCCCGCAGGCCCTCCGCATGACAAAACGGCTCATCCGCCGCGCGCAATTCGAATCGCTTGAAAACACCATGCTGAACGCGGCCGCCTACCAGTCGCTGTGCCATTACACGGACGACCACATGGAGGCCCTTTCCGCGATGTTCGAGAAGCGCAAACCGCAGTTTCAGGGGAAATAGGCGGGCGGATGTTGGATGGCAGATGGTAGATGGGAAGTCCCGGTTATGGCGCGGTCTCCCGACCGCGCCATGCGCTCGACCGAAGGTCTCCAACCCGGGCACGGTCGGGAGACCGTGCCACAACAGAGATTACACGGCGGAGTTCAGCTTCTATACGAGGCGTTAATCTTGATGTAATCGAAGGAAAAATCGCACGTGTAGGCGGTGTGGGAGGCATTTCCCACGCCGAGATCGAGGCGCGCGCGGATTTCTTTTTGCTTAAATATTGCCGTGGCCCGCTCTTCGACCCCTTTTTCCAAAATGGGCGTTCCGGCCCGGAAGACGCACAGGTCTTCAAAGTACAGCGCCGCCTTGTCCGGGTCCAGCGCAACTCCCGACCTGCCGGCGGCGGCAACGATCCTGCCCCAGTTGGCGTCCTCGCCGAAAAAAGCGGTTTTCACCAGGGGCGAGTTGGCGATAGTCAGGGCCGCCCGGCGCGCGCTCGCGGCATCGACCGCCCCGCTGACCGTGATTTCGATGAGTTTGGTCGCCCCTTCCCCATCCATCACAAGCTGGATGGCGAGGTCGCGCAGCACCGAGGCAAGCGCCTCGCCGAACGCCCGGCCCTCCTTACTCGCCATATCCGTTATCTTGACGTTTCCGGCCGCCCCGCCGGCGAGCACGATCAGCGTATCGTTCGTGCTCGTGTCGCCGTCGACGGTAATGCTGTTAAACGATCCCTCGGTCCCGGCCCTTGTCCAGTGGTCGAGAACATCCGCGCCGACGTCGGCGTCGGTGCACACGAACGCGAGCAGGGTCGCCATGTCGGGGGCGATCATGCCCGAACCCTTCGCGATCCCTCCGATTGTCACGGTCTTTCCGCCAACATCCAGCCGGGCGCTCGCCATCTTGGGGACCGTGTCGGTTGTCATGATGGCCCTCGCGGCGGCATCCCAGCCGTCGGGGCGCAGCGAGCCGACAAGGTCCGGCATGACCCAGGCCACGGGCTCGAGATCCAGTTCCATCCCGATTACGCCCGTCGAGGCGACGAGGACCGATTCTTCCGGACAGCGCAGCGCATCCGAAACCATCCGCGCCATTTCCTCCGCCCGGAGCTTGCCTTCGGTCCCGGTGCAGGCGTTTGCGATCCCGGCGTTAACGAGGATCGCCCGCGCGCTCCGGCCCGAAAGGCGTTCCCGGCACACCTCGACGGGGGCCGCGCGGAAGGCGTTTTGCGTAAAAACCCCCGAAGCCGCGCACTCCCGCCCGCCGTCGGCGACGATCAGCGCGAGGTCAGGCCTTTCGCGGTAGCGCATCCCCGATGCCGCCGTCCCGGCCCGAAACCCGGGCAAGATGAATGGTCCTCTACTTATTACCATGGCATTTCTTGTATTTTTTCCCGCTGCCGCAGGGACATGGATCGTTTCGGCCAACTTTCGCCTCCTTTTTCGCCGGCGCGGACTTTGCCGGACCACCTTCCGCCGGACCAAAATACATGGGCTGCTCTTCCTGTTCCCGGCGCATCTCCTGCAACTGCTCCTCGCGCTGGATCTGGATATGGTAGAGCATCCGCACCGTTTCTTCCTTGATGCGGTCGATCATCTGCTGGAACATCTCGTGGCCCTCGCGTTTGTAGGCGACGAGCGGGTCCTGCTGGCCGTAGCCGCGAAGGCCGATGCCCTCCTTGAGGTGGTCCATGTTGAGGAGGTGGTCCTTCCAGAGCGAGTCGACACTCTGGAGCAGTATATAGTTTTCGAGGTCGCGCATGATCGGCTCGCCGAACTCGCGCTCGCGCTCCTCGTAGCGGTCGAGCGCCAGTTTCGACAGGTCCTCGCGAAACTCCTCCCGGTTCACATCTCCGACCGACTCGATGGTGAAATTGGGCTGTATCCCGAAAAGCCTCGTCAGATCGAGGTTTATCTGTTCGAGGTTCCAATCCTCGGCGTATGTTCTGTCCTGCGAGTTTTCATCGATGATCGCGTCCAGGAGGTCCTCGATCATGTCCTGGATGGCCGGCTTGAGGTTTTCGCCCGTGAGCGCCTCGCGGCGCTGGCGGTAGATCACCTCGCGCTGCATGTTCATCACGTCGTCGTATTCGATGATCTGCTTGCGGATGCTGAAGTTGTGGGCCTCGACGCGGCTCTGGGCGTTCTCGATGGCCTTGCTGATCATCCGGTGCTCGATGGGCTCGTCCTCGGCCATGCCGATGCGCTGCATGAGTCCCGAGAGCCTGTCGGCGGCAAAAATCCGCATGAGGTCGTCTTCGAGCGAGAGGTAGAAGCGGGACGATCCCGGGTCGCCCTGCCGCCCCGAGCGGCCGCGCAACTGGTTGTCGATCCGCCGCGCCTCGTGCCGCTCCGTGCCGATGATATGAAGCCCTCCGACCCCGACCACGCCCGGTCCGAGCACGATGTCCGTGCCGCGGCCCGCCATGTTGGTCGAGATGGTCACGGCCCCCGGCTGCCCGGCCTTCGACACGATCTCGGCTTCCTGTTCGTGGTGCTTGGCGTTGAGCACCTTGTGGGGCACGCCCGACCTCTTGAGCATCTCGCTCAGTTTCTCCGATTTGGCTATGCTGATCGTGCCCACAAGCACCGGCTTCTGGATGGCGTAGAGCTCCTTGATTTCATTTGCCACGGCCCGGAATTTTTCCGGCTCGGTCCTGAAGATGCAATCCGGGTTGTCGAGCCGGATCATCTTCTTGTGGGGCGGAATGACTACCACATCGAGCTTGTAGATTTTCGCGAATTCGGCCGCTTCGGTGTCCGCCGTACCGGTCATGCCCGCCAGCTTTTCGTACATGCGGAAGTAGTTCTGGAAGGTGATCGAGGCCAGGGTCTGGTTTTCGTTTTCGACCTTGACGCCTTCCTTGGCTTCGAGCGCCTGGTGGAGACCCTCGCTGTAGCGCCTGCCGGGCATGAGCCTGCCGGTGAATTCGTCGACTATGATTACCTGGCCGTCCTTGACGATGTAGTCCACGTCGCGCTTGAACAGGGTGTGGGCGCGCAGGGCCTGCTGCACGTGGTGGTTTATCGTCATGTTGCGCGGATCGTAGAGGTTGTCGATCGCGAGCAGCCGCTCGACACGGGAGACGCCGTCCTCGTTGAGGGCAACGGTCCGAGTTTTTTCTTCCCTGGTAAAATGTGTTTCAGCCTGGAGCTGCGGGATGATGCGGTTTACCTTGGAATAGAGTTCGGTGGACTTTTCCGCCGGTCCCGAGATGATAAGCGGGGTCCTGGCCTCGTCTATGAGGATGCTGTCCACCTCGTCGACTATCGCGAAGTGGAGTTCGCGCTGAACCAGCTCGTCGAGCCGGAACTTCATGTTGTCGCGCAGGTAGTCGAAGCCGAATTCGTTGTTGGTCCCGTAGGTTACGTCCGCCCCGTAGGCTTCCTGCCTCTCGTGGTCGTCCAGGCCGTGAACGATGCACCCGACCGTCAGGCCCAGGAACTTGTAGATTTGCCCCATCCACTCGCTGTCGCGCCGGGCGAGGTAATCGTTCACCGTGACCAGGTGCACTCCCCGGCGGGTAAGGGCGTTGAGATAGATCGGCATGGTGGCGACCAGGGTTTTTCCTTCACCGGTCTTCATTTCGGAGATTCTGCCCTGGTGCAGGACGATCCCGCCTATCATCTGAACGTCGAAGGGACGCATCCCGAGCACCCGCGCGGAGGCTTCCCGCACCACCGCAAACGCCTCGGGGAGAAGATCGTCGAGTTCTTCGCCATTATCGAGGCGCTGCCTGAACTCGGGGGTCTTCGCCTTGAGATCGTCATCGGACAGGGCTCGAATCTTCGGCTCGAACTGGCTGATTTCATCCACCAGGGGAGCAATCTTCTTGAGGTTGCGTTCATTCTGGCTTCCGAATATTTTTTTTAGCACATCGCCTATCATGGACCCTCAATTCCTTCCGGACAGGATTAAATTCCGCGGCTTCTCAATAAGAAAGGCACGCAAAACGTGCCTGATAATTTCACTATAACGGAAAATCCGCTCTATTTTCCATCCATTACAGCCCCTGTAAAGTGCGGTTGCGAAACCCTCCTTATATACTTCATGCCCCGCTCTTTTGCAATCCCGCCACGGTTAAATAGGACTATTCGGGGAGGTCCAGGACCAGCGCGGACTCGTCGCAATTGGGGAATTTGGGGCAGTTGAGGCAGTCCACCCAGACTTTGTGGGGAAACATGTTCTTGTCCACCAGGTGAAAACCGAGGCGTTCGAAAAATTCGACTTCGTAGGTGAGGGTAAAGATCCTTCCGATTCCGAGCTCCCTTGCCTCGGCCATGCAGGCCCGCACCAGCATGCGCCCGATCCCACGGCCCTGGTGAGCTTCGAGCACCGCGAGCGAGCGGATTTCCGCGAGGTTTTCCCAGACGATATGCAGGCTGCAACAGCCGATCACCTCTCCCGTTTCCTCATCCAGGCACACCATCGTATCGCGAAGGCTCGTGTAGAGTTCGTTAAGCGAGCGCGCCAGCAGCTTGCCGCTCTGCGCAAAATCGCGAAGCATCTTCTGGATTTCGATAACGTCGGCTATTCTGGCTTTTCGAATCATGGCGTCTCATGTTTCGGGTATAAACTGTTGCACAACATCGTCACAAATTCTTCCGCATTCCGATGGACGAATCACGCGGGATGGGATACGCAACCCCGTCATTCCGGCGGAAGCCGGAATCCAGGGGCTTTTCATGCACTCTTCAAGACGGTAGGTTGGGTTAAGCGGTAGCGAAACCCAACATTTTTCGGGATACAGACCGTGATCGTTGGGTTTCGCTACCGCTTAACCCAACCTACACTCCATCGCTTAACCCAACCCGCGGCAAAACCTTGCGGCGCTCTTATGAGACTTCATGGGATCAATGAAGTCTCATTCTCGTTCAAACCCCGTCCGAGGACTGGGCGGCCCCGCTGGATTCCGGCTTGCGCCGGAATGACGGTCCTTAACGGCCGCCTTTCTCAAGGATCGACCGTAGCGATTTCAAGAAATATTCGACCTCGTCCTCGGTGGTCGAGTAGCCGGGGGAGACCCTGACCGTGCCCTCGGGGAATGTCCCGAGCGTCCGGTGGGCCAGCGGGGCGCAGTGGAGGCCGGTCCTCACGGCTATATCGAACGCCTCGTCGAGGATGAAGCCGATATCGGCCGGGTTCATCCCGGAGGCGACAAACGAGACCGTCCCCGTGCCCCGCACCCGCGGCGAAAGCACGCGCACGCCGCTGATTTCCGATAACTTATTTTCCAGCATCGCGGCAAGCGCGAATTCATGTTCCCTGATATGGTCGATTCCCGTGCGGAAGAGGAAATCGATTCCCTCGGAAAGCCCCGCCAGGCCGGGAAGATTCGGGGTGCCGCTCTCGAAGCGGTCCGGACAGAACTCGGGCTGGTTGAAATCCTCGGAGCGGCTGCCCGTCCCGCCTTCGATAAGGGGAGAGATCTCGATATCGGGCCTTATATAGAGAATGCCCACTCCGGCGGGTCCGAGAAGCGCCTTGTGGGCGGAACACGCCACCATCCCGAGCCCCAGGTCCCCGGCGCAAATCGGCTGGATTCCGGCGCTCTGGGCCGCATCCACAAGCAGTGGGACCCCCGAGCGGGCGCAGAGTTCGGCCGCCTCGGCAACGGGCATGAGCGCCCCGTTGACGTTGGATGCGTGTACGAGGACGACCAGCGCGGGCTTCGATCCGAGCATCGTTTCGAGCGTCCCGGCATCGATTTCTCCACCGGCGCCGGTGGGAATTATTTCAGTAGTCACTCCCTGGGAGGCCAGCCTTTGCAGGGGCCGGACGACCGCATTGTGCTCCATGCCGGAGATCAGCACGCGGTCGCCGGGGCGCAGGAACCCTTTTAATACGACGTTTATGCTCTCCGTGGCGTTCCTGGTAAAGATCACCCGGTCCGGATCGGACACGCCGAGCACCCGCGCGGCCCTTTCCCGGCATTGGGCCATGATCGACATGGCCTCGCGGGCGTGCCTATGCGCGCCTCTTCCCGGAGAGGCGCCGATGCACTCGAGGGCGCGGCTCACCGCGCCGACGACCTCGGGCGGTTTCGGGAAGCTGGTCGCGGCGTTATCGAGGTAGACCGACATCGATTCTTTCCCGCCCGCTGTAAACGGTAAACTTCCCCGCCCGCGCATACCCGATAAGAGTCACTCCGAGCGAGGCCGCCAGCTCGACGGCAAGGCTCGTGGCCGTGTTGCGGCTGACCAGCACGGGGATGTTCACCTTGGCGGCCTTGATGAGCATTTCCGAGGTGAGCCTGCCGGTGGTTATCAGCATTTTGTCGTCAAGCGGGATCCCGTTCAGGAAAACGTGCCCGACTATCATGTCCACCGCGTTGTGACGGCCGATGTCGTCCCTGAAGATGATCACGCGATCCGGCGAAGCGAGAATCGTGTTGTGCACCCCGTGCGTGCGGCGGTACGTTTCGCTGAGGCGGTTCAGGTCGTCGACCCGGTCCAGCACCTGGCAGGGCGATATGCGGACGGCGCTTTCCACGGGGCGGCTCAGGAGGGCATCCAGCGAGTAGTAAAAAAGCGAGCCCTTTCCGCACCCGGATGAAATGGTGCGCTTCTGCCAGAGCCGCTCGGTCATCCGCGCTTCGTTCCGGGTGGCAAAATCCACCCTGCCGGCAGCCTCGTCCGTTTCTATTTTCAGGATGTCATCGGGTGTCGAGACAAACCCTTCCGAGTAGAAAAACCCGGCGGCAAGCTCGTCGAGATGATGCCCGGCGCACAGCAGGGTCACCACTTCGCGCCCGTTTAAATACAGCGTCACGGGTTTTTCCCGGATCACCCACTGGGTCTGGTCGAGTTTGTGCCCGCCCCTGTCGTAGACGCCGACAGAGGCCGAGGCGACCTGTTCGGAAGCGGAAATTTCGAGTGGCTCCGGCACGTTCATCCCTGTTTCTTTCCTGGAAAGGTTACCTTGCCCGCCGGTCGGTCGGGCAGGGAGTTCCGGGCTGTCGCCCCAATGCTAACGTCGCGATGGGTACGGCAAAGCCGGGGCGAAGGCCCCCCCTCACCGATGCAACGATATTCCCTGGCGCCCCTGTTGCGATGAGTGCGGCAAAGCCGGGGCGAAGGCCCCCCTCCCTTGGCGGGAGGGGCTGGGGGAGGGGGTTGAAAGTACTTGAAAATTCGACACCCTCCCCTAGCCCTCCCATCGAAGGGAGGGGGACATACGTCCGGATCAATTGCCGCGCAGCCTGAATATTTCTTTGGCAACAGCCCAATTCATTATACCCGGCTTCTCAGGTATTCGGAATAGTCGGACAAAATGCGGGCGTGGTCAAAGGCTAAATTCCCGGGGAGGTCGTCGAGCGGGAAAATCCCGAGGTTTGCCGCGTCGTCGGCGGCCCGGGGACGGCCTTCTCCCCTGCCGGTGAAGACCACGCTTACCGTGTGATGCCTCGGGTCCCGATTCGGGTCGGAGTAGGCGCGAAACTGCCCGAGGTCCACGATCTCGAGCCCGGTCTCCTCCCGCGCTTCCCTCAGGGCGGCGGCCTCGAGGCTCTCGCCGTAGTCCACGAACCCTCCGGGCAACGCCCAGCCGTGCGGCGGGTTCTTTCTCTCGATCAAAACGATGCCCCGGCCGGGAATATCGATGATAATGTCCACCGCCAGCAACGGATTGCGATAGACCCTTACCGGCGCCCCGCACTTGAGGCACGCAACCGCTTCCCCGCTCAACGGCCGCATCCTTTCCAGGGCTCGATCGAGCCCTCCGCGCGCATCAGCACGTGTTCGAGAAGCAGCACCAAAAGAATCCCAAAGATCAGCCCGTTTCCGATAAACACCCGGAAAACCTGCGGCACGGACTCGACAAGCCCCTGGGGCAAAAACCCGAGCAGCGTGCCCACCAGCACCGGCAGCCCCACGACGAAGTAGTCGCGCCGCTCCATCCCGCCCTCGGCAATGATCGAGAGCGCGGCCCCGATCTGCACGCCCATCGCCGCGCAAAGGGCCGCCCCCACCACCGGAGGCGGAACGAGGGCCAGCAGGGCGGCAAAGCGCGGGAAAAAGGCGGCGAGCCCGAACATGATCCCGCCGTACGCCGCGGCGAACCTGCTCGCAACGCGGTTCGAAAGCACGACCCCCGGGCTGATGCTGTAGCTGACCGTCCCGATGATTCCCATGAGGCCGCAGACCACTCCGGCGGCCCCGTTCAGGAAAAGTCCCCGCGGAATGGCTTCCGCCATGCGGTCCCTGGTCGTAATATTTGCTATCGCCTGGATGCTCCCCACGCTGTTTACCACCACGGCCACGTAGGACACCGCGAAGGCCACCATTGCCGGCAGCGTGAAGGCGGGCCGCGACGGTATGATATCGGATGGAAATGAGAGCCACGCGGCCTCGTGGAAGGCGGTGAAAATCGGAAGCTCCACGGCGTAGAACAGCGCCGTGCCGATGAGCATTCCGATCAGAAGGGATATCGTCTTCAAAAATCCCTTGAGCCTGTAAGCCAGGGTCGCCATGAGAAGCACCAGCACGATGCTCAGGACGAACGTGACGGCGCTCCCCGCCGGGGCGGACGGTTTTACCCCGGCCATCAGGCGGCTGAGATAGGGCAGCAGGGTGAGGGCTATCAGCATCAGGATCACCCCGACGACATTCGGGGTCATCCAGGGGATAATCCTCCTGGGCTTTACGACGAGCACGGCCGCCATGAGCAGCGCTCCCCCGAGGATCGTGCCTCCCTGGATGGCCGGGATTCCGTACGGGGCGAGCACCAGGAAAGTCAAAAGCAGCGCGGTCGACGGGCCGTCGATAACCGGGTACCTGTGCCCCCAGAGGCACTGGACGGCGGTGAAAAAACCGGAGGTCAGCAGGATGAGTTGAAAGAAGCGCACCTCTTCGGCCGGTCCGAGCCCGAGGACCTTGGCGGGAAGCGCCGCCGCGGTGACGAGCACGGGGAACATGATGACGGCCCATTGCAGGGCGTAGAGGAAGCTGTACCTGATCGGCGGCCTGTCATCTATGCCGTATATGTAAGGGGATTGCTCCATGCGTATGAGGGCGCCCCTGGGAGTGTCGCGGAAGCGGAAAAAATCAGCCGTATGAGTTGCGTGCCGCGTAACATTTGCCAAGCACTGTGTAAGGTGTATCGAGCACTGTGTAAGGTGTATCGAGCACCGTGTAAGGTGTATCGAGCACAATGCATGGCGTGTCGAGCACTGCGTAAGGTGTATCGAGCACAATGCATGGCGTATCGAGCACCGTGCACCGGGTGGGAAACGGTCCCGGACCCGGGATATCAAAAAAGCGGTTCGCCGCCATAGCACGACCGGGCGGGGTTGATTCCCGCCCGGTCGCGCCAACGGATGCGCATCGAGTAAACCGTGTTGGTCCAGTCAGCGGTATCGGGCCCATCCCACCCGAATCGTTCCATTTTCCGGCGATCATCGCCCGCCGCGCTCTAATGCAAAATCTCGAACAGCGTACTGATGGAGTCTTCGTTGTGGATGCTCCTGATCGCGGCCGAGAAAAGCCGGGCCGAACTCACGCACTTTATCTTGCGGCAGTTGGCCGCCTCGGGCCGCAGCGGCAGGGTGTCCGTGACGATGAGCCTTTCCAGGGCGCTTTTTTCAATCCGCTCGATTGCCGGCCCCGAGAGGATCGCATGGGTAACACAGCAGTACACCGCCTTGGCGCCTTTTTCGAGGAGGCTCCTGGTCGCTTCCACCAGGGTGCCGGCCGTGTCCACCATGTCGTCGAGTATGACCGCCGTCTTGCCTTCCACCTCGCCGATTATGTTCAGGGCCTCGGCCTGGTTCGGGTCCGAGCGGCGTTTGTCGATCATCGCCAGACCCGATTTGAGCAGCTTGGCGTAGGCGCGCGCGCGCGGCACGCCGCCGGCGTCGGGCGAGACGATGACCATATCGTTTCCGAATTGCTCCTTGATGAACGGAAGCAAAATGGGGGAGGCGTAGAGATTGTCCACCGGCACGTCGAAAAACCCCTGGATCTGTCCGGCGTGGAGGTCCATCGTGACAATGCGGTTGGCGCCGACGCGCGTAATGAGGTCCGCGACAAGGCGCGCGGTTATGGGGACCCGCGGCTTGTTTTTCCTGTCCTGGCGCGCATAACAGTAGTAGGGCATGACGGCCGTGATCCTGCGGGCCGAGGCGCGCTTGAAGGCGTCGATCATCACCAACAATTCCATAAGATGGTCGTTTACCGGCGCCGTCCCGCTCTGGATTACGAAAACGTCCGCCCCGCGCACATTTTCGCCGATCTCGACCCGGATTTCCCCGTCGCTGAATCTTCCGACCATGGCTTTGCCCAGGGGAATCTCGAGAATCTCGCAAATCTTGTTGGACAGCACGGGATTGCTGCCGCCGGCAAAAACCTTCATTCCATATACAGCCATGTATTCGTTACCTCACTGCGTCATAATGTCGTAAAAGTCCCACCTTCATAGTATAGATGGCGGGCTCAACGCAATCCTTTTTCAACCCCGCCCCGGCACAACCGCACCCCGGCCCGCGCCCGCAAAGAAACGGGTGAAAATACCGAGACACGTCATTCCGGCGCAAGCCGGAATCCAGGTGTTTTAGATGTAGATTCAACAGATTGGGACCGATGGAGCCTCTTATGAAACTTCATGGGGTCAATGAAGTTTCATCCTCGTTCAAACCCCGTCCGAGGACTGGGCGGCCCCGCTTGATTCCGGTTTTCGCCGGAATGACGGACGTACCGATCTCCGGCCCAATTCCGGTTATCAAGAAGACTTTTTCAGCACCCCGCTAGATACTGTCGATATCCATCTGAAAAATGCAGTACCCTTCGTGTCCGGGCCAATAAAGAAAGCGGTGGCAGTGGGGGCACTGCATAAGCACTTCGTCTCGCTGGAGTTCTATGAATTTCTGGGGCGGAATGTTCATATGGCACACTTGGCAGACCCCGTTTTCCACGGCGGAAACGGCAATCCCGGCCTGCTTGAAGAGCAGGAAGTCCGTTTTTTTCAAAAGCTCGGGCTCCAGGCGCTCACGCACCTGCCGCCGGATTTCTTCGAGCCGGTCGAGGCGGCCTTTGAGCTGGTCGGTCTCCTTTTGAAGGACCGCTTTGTCCTCTTCGAGTTTTTTGCGCTTCGCGGCAACGTCTTTTCCAAGGTCCTTGAGCTCGCGCGCGAGCGCCTCGATTTTTTCCATCAACTCGAGAGCGCTGTCTTCATTGCGGGTGACTTCTTTCCTGGTTTCATCCATTTCCTTGATGATCGCCTGGTATTCCTTATTGGTTTTGACCTCGCCCTGGCGGCTCTTCTGGCGCGTGAGGCGACCTTCCAGGTCGACTATGGCCTGCTCCAGCGACTTATGCAGCTTCTTGGCATTGTCGTGCTCCGCCTTCTTTGACAGGTACTCGCCTTCAACAAGCTCGAATTCCCTCTCCAGTTCGGCAATGCGCTGGGGGGTCTCCTCGCATCCCTTGATCAACAGGTTCTTCTTGTCCTCGATCTTCTGGTATTCTATCAGGCACTTAAGCTGGTCAAGCAATTCGCAACCTCCTGGGTCGAGATGCGGCATAATCGTCACGCGCCGCTAAAGATAAGTTTAACAATTTCCGGTTATTACCCGAAAGGGATCTCTTTCCGATTTCGAAACGAATATTTCCAGCGCGGAACCTTCGCCGCGCGCCCGTGACCTGAGAAATTCGGCAAGCGGGTCGAGGATCAGCTTCTCGGAGGCAAAATGCCCCACATCCACTATGGCGAGCCCGATCTCTTCGGCCAGCTTTGCGTCATGATACTTGATATCGCCCGTGATATAGACGTCCACGCCCGCCTCGCGGACCCTGCCGATGAGGCCCCCGCCGCTCCCGGTGCAAACGGCCGCGCGCTGGAGGCGCTTTTCGGGGTCTCCCACCATCTTGACATCCGCCCCGCCCAGGGAGACGCTCAACTGCCGGGCAAGCGCCTCGAGCGTCAAGCCCGGAGGGAGGGCGCCCGCCAGCCCGATGCCCATGTAGCCGGCCTCACCGGCCAGCCCCGCCTCGGTTTCGATCGGCACGACATCCCGGAGCCCGAGCAGGTCTTCGAGTTGCGCGTTCGTGCCCCCGCGCGCCGCGTCCAGGTTGGTGTGAGCCGCCACGATGTTGATTCCCGCAAAAATCGCCCGAGCGATCACGCTTCCGGGCCAGGCATCGGTCCTTACCGCCTGGATGGGCCGAAACAGCAGGGGGTGATGCGTGACGACACACTGGCAAACGAGTCCTTCCGCCTCGTCGAGGACTTCCGATCCCGGGTCCAGCGCGACCAGCAGACGCCTCACGAAAGCCTCCGGATTTCCCACCTGAATACCGGAATTATCCCAGGACTGCGCATAGCGGAAAGGCGCCCAGGAATCAATCCAGTCCATGATCTGTCGAACCCGCACCATCTTCTCGGCCGCACCCCCAAAAGATAAGGGGTGTTCCCTGCGGAACACCCCTCTTGTTCTTATGCCGGCGCCGTCATTCCCGGTATCCGGGTAATGCCCGGTGTTTCCCAGTTGCGAATAAAACTCCCGGAGAACCTCATTTCGTGAACTATCCGTAAAATTCCATTTTGAAAGAGAGTGCCGAGTGGGCCCACCTGGGGTCGAACCAGGGACCTGCCGGTTATGAGCCGGATGCTCTACCAACTGAGCTATGGGCCCTCCCATTTAATGGACAAGCCCAAAGTATAATTGCCGCGCTCGAAAGGTGTCAAGTCAAATTCCAAACACCACGTTCGCCCATGCGGCATGAACCGGACGGGTCATTCTCACCCGGAAAGGCCGCCAGGGAGGGCTCGGACCCCGGATTAACGACCGAGCGCGGCGTTTCCCGAGAACCTCGATATTTCAAAAGTCGCGCTCGTCATTCCGGCGAACGCCGGAATCCGGGGCGTTTATGCCCTAGGCTGATAAAAAGACACGCTACCCGGTTATGGCGAGGTCTCCTGACCGCGCCACGCAGCCAAGGGGTCAGGTCTACACTCTTGACAAAGCGGTGCAACCAGGGAATGACAAAGGCAATCAGCTTCGCTTTGTCAAGAGTGTAGACCTGACCCCTCACCCTCCCAGCCCCTCCCGCCAAGGGAGGGGAGACCTCCGCCCTGTTTGGGCCCCACCTGCCGCAACTTTGGCAGTGGGGCAACAGCCCCTCAACCCCGCCCCTACGGAGCCCGGGGGATTATCCGCTACGGAGTCCGGGCGGCAGTATGTTCGCCCGAGGCGGTCGGGGGCGGGCCGGTTCCCGTCCGGATTGCCCACTCCGG
>JBAQYM010000041.1:0-8755 GCA_049300095.1 Syntrophobacteraceae bacterium | reverse complement strand
CGATAAAGCACTGTGCCCTCCCTACCTGGCTCCGGGTAACGTTGCAAACCCATACTGACGAGGGCATATCTTCATGAAGAATAAAGCACCGCTAACTATCTAAACCCCTGCAATATGTTTCTGATGAAGGGCAGGTTTCAGCAGTAATGCAAGATTTCTCTCCTGTGTCCTAACCTCAAGCATTCTCAGAACACGCACCACACTGGTTTACATGGAGGGCGGGTGGCCCAGGCAACCTTTGCCCGGGTCCGAAGGACAAGAGGGGCGGTCATAATTACCAGTTGAAGCCCTCTTGCGCGAAATGAAACCGGCCTCGCATTCACACTCTTCAGCCAGGCAGGGTGGGCACAGTGCTTTATCGTGCCCACCCTACCTGGCTGGAATTTCCTACAATTTACCGATTATCACTCCTATGAAACTTCACGAGACCAATGAAATTTCATCCTCGTTCAAACCCTGTCCGAGGACTGGGCGGCCCCGCTGGATTCCGGCTCGAAGACACTGCCGGAATGACGTTTAGGGAGCACCGGCCTCACCTGCATCCGATACCAATTTATAGATAACTGAATTTGGGCAACAGCCCCGGGAGCGTGGGAACGAGGAAAATGGTATTTCCGGTTTTCACAAAATTGTCACTGGCCGGCCATATTCCCGCAACTCAAGGTTGCTAACCTGCGACAAAGGCTGATGTATAAATTCACAAACTGAAGGAGGATCGATCAATTGACAGGAGACTGAGGAGTTTGAGCCGTCGATACGGCGAGTATTGTGTTTGCGTTTTCCGCAGTGATCGCGTCTTCAAGAGGTGCAAGCATGGGCGCCCTTCCCAAAATGAGGCCCCTCTTCTGCCCTACACCTTGCCCGGTAATCGCGAACCTCAACATTAGCGGACTGAACCGTGACAGCGTATTCCATGAATACGCGGGTGCACTATCTATCTGGAACTAAGTCTGGAGTTCCAATTCGGCCGCTCCCAGAGTGGGACCGGTCACCTTTCCTGTAGAACTAAACCGGATTAGATGCGTAATGGAGGTGTGTTCCATGAACAAGATCATTGCTCCAAAGAAACTTCTTGGCATTCTCATCGCGCTGGCGGTCATGATTGCTTTTTTCAGTTCGTCCGCAACGGCCTCCAATAAGAAGCTCCGCTTCAGACCCGATGGGACATTCAAAATCGTTCAGTTCACCGACACTCAGGACGACCAGGACATCGATCCCCGGACGGTCGAGCTCATCGAAAAAGTCCTCGACACAGAGAACCCCGACCTCGTAGTCTTCACAGGAGACAACATAGCCGGGGGCCCCGGTAATGGCGGCATCAGGACCCTTGAGGACCTGCAAAAAGCCATTGACAACATTGCAGCGCCTGTTGATTCAAGGCACATACCCTGGCTCATTACCTTCGGAAATCATGATGCTGAGCGGGCAGCGATAACGAACGTCGATGAACCGGGAATGCTCAAGATATACAGATCTTATCCCTACAATATCAACCAGGTCGGCCCCAAAGGCGTTAACGGCACCGGCAATATGAACGCACTTATATACAACTCCACCGGACGTCTTCCCGTCTTCAATATCTGGGCGCTGGATTCCGGCAGATATGCGCCCGACAGCATTGCCGGACAGAACATCAGCAACGACGCCCTGCTCGGCTGGGGTTGGATGCCTACGTGGGATTGGCTGCAGCAGTCCCAGGTTCAATGGTACGCCACCACCTCCCAGGGGCTTGAGAAGTCTTACGGAAGGAAGATCCCCTCCTTGATGTTCTTCCATATCCCGTTGCAGGAGTTTCGTCAGATGTATGAGAACGGCTCTAATCATGATGTCACGGGGGAGCGGAATGAAGACGAATGCCCGGGGCCCTTCAACAGCGGTATGTTTGCCGCCCTGCTTGAAAGGAAGGATGTCAGGGGTGTTTTTGTCGGACACGACCATGTCAACGATTATGTAGGCAATTATTTTGGTATTATGCTGGGATACTCGGCAAGCACCGGCTTCGGGACTTACGGTCTCGGCGGTGATGACAATCACAGAATGAGAGGCGCACGCGTGTTTTCCATATACTACGAGGATAACCCCCAGATTGATACCCACATGGTTTTCGCAAAGGACCTCGGGATTTCGATCGTGGCCGCTACGGCTGAAGAACGTGCTCCGCTTATCGGGTCGGGACCAAGGGCAAACAAGTAATTTCGGCGGTGAGCTGGAAACCTCCGCAGACCACTGTCCCTTGATTATTCCGCAATAACCGTTGAGACATGCATCAGCCGGTCAAATGGATTTGTTCGTAAAGCCAGGCAGGGTGGGCACGGCATTATCGTGCCCACCACCTACATCGCATGACATATGGCGGGCATGGAAAAGCTGTGCCCACTTTGGCGGGTGGTCCGGACAACTTGGATATCCGGGCCCGAAAGGACAGGAGGCTCGGGCAAGCGGTATCAACAATGCCGATCTTTCCGGCGGGGATTAGCTTCCAGGTCCCTCCCGCGCTTCGCGCCCGGATAGGAAATTATCCGGGCCACCCGTCACTGGCGAAATGAAGCCAGCCTCGCATTCACACTCTTCAGTATAATAGTGTCTATTCGTGTGGTATCCTTCACTGATATGTGGGTTTTGATGCGATGGTTTCTTGCATGGAGGGTCTTGGTGGTGAATACGCGAAAGGTATTGTTACGAGGAGTATTTTTGCTGGGTACGATAGCCATATTGTCGGCCCTCTGTTGGAGTGCGGCCGCCGCGGGTGGTACCCCTCCAACCAGGATCAGCGTCACGAACGGGACTCACAATGCTGTCTTTGCCAACCTCGTTCTCGGGCAGCCTCCCACGGTAAATCCTCCGAACTGCACATATCTCGGCGAACAGATCAGCAGTATTCATGACGCCAGGCTGGTCTTTATGTCGAGCACGGGCAACACGGTCATTTTCAAGCCGCAGAATGCCGGTATAACAACGCAAGGATATTATCGTCTGGCGGCGGGAGAAACGATTACTTATAAACCGTCAACCTTTGCCTGCACCAATTCCGCCGGCAAGTGCAGTCCGGCGGTTACATTCAATTTTTTCTTCACGAGCAGCCGATATAACGGGAGTCCCGACAACGGCTGCGGCTCGGGCTTGAACACACGATTCCCGAACGCGACAAATCTTGCCGAAGCATCCGTAAATTTCGGCATCAATGATTACAAGAACGCCAGAAACGCCACGACCGGGTTGTGCGCCAACGCGGACGCCACGGACATCAGTATTGTCAATGGCGTAAATTCCATGATCGAGTTGGATATAACCGAGGTAAAGGGGGCGGCACAGAGCAATACGTGGCCTTTTTATCAAGCGGAAAATGAATTTCTGGGAGGAAATGCAAATAGGGTCGGCGTATTTGGTTGGGCCGCGACTAACTGCACGAATAGCGACGGCTATCCCAATCCATCAGCAGCCTGTGCCGCGCCCGTGGCCGCCCCACAGGCGAAAAACGGCGTTTGCCATACGCCCGGCGGAGTTGCTTACGATCCCATAACCGACCCCAATAATCCCACGATTCAATACTGCGCCGAGATCAGCGACGTATCGCATAATTACTGCAATATACAGCGAACCGGGAATGTATCAGGAGGAACAATCGCCATCACGTTCAAGGGATTTACTCCGTAACAAATCTCCATGGTCTAAAATGCTGTTTTTGGCATCAAAAAAACCAGTCTAAGGCGGCCTTGATTCTCAACGGGTACGCCAATTTGGCGGGGCGAGAGCCGTGTAGGGTGGGCACAGCTTCACCGTGCCCACCAACATACGTTCAAATTCAAATCCAAATCGGGTCGGGCAAGACAAGTGACCGCATTGGCGATATGGTTAATAATATTCCTGATATCAACCGCTTTCGAGATTATGGTATGATAATGGCCGGGGTTGCTCTGACATCCGAAATTGAGTTGAAAGCAGCGAGAGTCGTGCCTTGGGCGTAAAAGACCTTTTAAAATCCAAACGTGAGGAAATCCTTCGCATTGCCGCGAAGCACGGAGCAAGCAACGTGCGGGTGTTTGGTTCGGTGGCGCGCGGAGAGGCGGGGCCGGAGAGTGATGTGGACTTGCTCATCGAGCTTGAATCCGGCAGGAGTCTCATGGACCACGTGGCGCTGCTCCAGGATTTAGAAGATATCCTTTTCCTAAAAGTTGATGTCGTCAATGAGAAGGCCCTGCATCACCGCATCAGGGATCGAGTGCTCCGGGAGGCTATCCCACTGTGAAGGACCCGCTCCTCTATATCGTACACATTCACGAATCCCTGAAGAAGATCGTTGCCTACACACGAGATGGCCGCGACGCATTCATGGCTGACCCCAAAACCCAGGATGCCGTCGTTCGCAATTTTGAGGTCATAGGTGAGGCGTCCAAGCGACTTCCAACCGAGTTCACGACAGCATATCCGCAGGTCCCATGGCGCAGGATGGCCGGATTTAGGGACATTTTAATTCATGCTTACGACCGTGTGGACATGGACGAGATTTGGAACATCATCGACCAGCATTTGCCGCAACTCCTCTCGGCAATTGAAGACATCAGAGACGCGGTCGAGAGGTGATCTCAAAGAGGTGAGCACTAACTGCTCCGACGGTACCAGCCCGCGCCGCACACTCGACATACCTCTCCCGCACGCCAGCCTCAAACCTTCTCAGGGCATGCACATCACACAGGTTTACATGGAGCGCCCGTTATAGTACTGGATGAGCGGTGAGGACGGTTGCCCGCCGGATAGGTAAACCCGGCCCGCGGGTGCGTCACAGAGGATATCTCAACTATCACGCATCATCCGGGCAAAGATATGCGTAAGAACGGCGAGCCCACTCAAAAAATCCCTCCGCCTTCGAAGCGGACCGCAATCCCGCAACTCGACGCCATACGCGTTGTGGCCATGCTCGGGGTTTTTGGGCATCATTTGTGGAAGACGGTCATCCCGGTCCCGAACACCACGCTCGAACGCGCGCTGGAGCCGGCCTTCATGGCCGCAACCGGCAGCGTCATCCTCTTTAACATCATCTCGGGG
Organism: Syntrophobacteraceae bacterium; assembly: GCA_049300095.1. Classification (GTDB taxonomy): domain Bacteria; phylum Desulfobacterota; class Syntrophobacteria; order Syntrophobacterales; family Syntrophobacteraceae; genus SbD1. The sequence continues at coordinate 3,712 of JBAQYM010000041.1, read as the reverse complement.
TTCCTGCTGGCGCTCCCCCACCTCGGGCCGGAGCGACGCCCCTTCGAGGGCTACCGTGATTTCCTGCAAAAGCGCTTCCTGCGGATCATCCCTCCCTACTACCTCGCGCTTGTCCTGTTCACCCTGGCGAACATGCTCAAGTTCAGCTATCCCCTGCTGCCCGCTCTGGGCATGCTGGCGGAACATCTCCTGTTCGTCAACTCGCTCGACTACTCGAACATGTTCAGCAATTTCTCCCATTTCTGGTACCTCGGCCTGCTCGCCCAGTTCTACCTGCTCTTCCCGCTTATTCTCAGGGTCTTCGTGCGGATCGGGCCCGCCGGGGCGGCCCTTTCGATCATGATATTGTGCTGGGGGGGATGGGGGGTCCTTGCCTGGTTTATCCCGGAAACCCCGCAGTCTCCTCCCGGCTTTGCGGAAAACCTCATGCACTTCAACCTGCCGGGCCGCCTGCCCGAATTCGCGACAGGCATGTGGCTGGCCTCGCTCTGGGGCCCCTCCCCCGAAACGGTGCGCCGCGGGATTTACGCCAAGCCGTTTTCACTTTATGTCGCCGCGCTGGCCCTCTGTTTCGTTGCGGGCGCCCCGTTCTACTCGGCGATGGAGCTGCCGCTTCTTCACATCTTTTATGTCGCTTTCAGCGTGCTCCTCTTCCTTTTCCTGTTCCTGTGGACCCCCGCGGCAAGGGCCGGCAGATCGGCCCTGATAGGGAATTTCTCCCAGCAGACCTACATGATGTACATCGTGCACCACCCGCTTTTCAGCTACTGCGGCGTGACGCCCGCGACGGTGACCCACTCGGTTTCCAATTTTGTGCTTCTGACGGCGATCCTGCTGCCCCTGACCTACCTTGTGGCCGTGGTTCTAAACCTTTTAGCCGCCTGGATCGTGAAGAGGTTTTCCTAGGGTCGCATCCCGAATGGTCGAAGGAAAAGAAGAATCGGCGGGACAGGGGGATATTGGCTTTCGGCTCGTCCGGGCGGGGATCAACCCCGCCCCTACGATTCCCGGCAAAGTCGGCTCTCCGTAATTCCCGGCTTTCGGCCTGTTCGAAACGAGATCTCTTAATGTGTCCGAGAGACTAATTGGAATGATGATGGTAATGCCGGCAGACGGTTTCCATTGCCTCGACCCATTCGCTGTAGATCATCGGCTTGGTGATGAAAGAGTCCGCCCCGAGGCTGTTGCAGAGTTCGACATCCCGGTCGTCGCTCGATGTCGTCAAAACCACCACAGGGATAGCACGCAGGTCGGCGTCGTTTTTTATCTCGCGCAGGGCTTCTCTTCCGTCCTTCCTCGGCATGTTGAGATCGAGCAGGATGAGGTCCGGATACCGCGCGGCCCCGGGGGCGGAGCGGTCCCGGCCGCGATAAAGCTCCTCCATCAGGTCCTTGCCGTCATATACGAAACGGAATTCGCAGTCCAGCCCGTTGTCTTGAATCGCATCGCGGATCAGCAGGCAATCGTCCTCGTCATCATCCGCCACAAGAATAAAAAAATCACGCCCGCCCGGACCCACTTCACGCGCCTCCCTGATGTGCTACAGATAAGATAATAACGAAAGTCGAACCCGCCCCCGGAGTACCTCTCGCCTCAAGGCCGCCTCCATGCTGCTCGACGATTCTTCTGCACACGGCAAGTCCCATGCCCGTCCCGCCACCGCTTCCGGCATGGAGCCGCTGGAAGGGTTTGAACATGCGGTCCAGGTAGATGTCTTCGAACCCCATGCCGTTGTCCTCCACGCAGACGCGGCACACCGCGCCCTCCGTGCGGCCGTGGATTTTTACTATCGGCGCCTCGGACTCCCTGCGATACTTTATGGAATTGTCGATGAGATTTCGGAAGAGCTGCCGCATCTGTTCCGGATCGGCCTCGACGGTGGGCAACGCGCCGATCTCCACCCGGCCCCCCGCATCCCGCATCGCCTCTTCAAGATCGCTCGCCGCATGCCTTGCCGCCTCGGTCAAATCCACCGGTTCGAAGGGGACCGTGCGGGACGCCATCCGGGAATATTCGAGCAGGGCCTTGAACACGGCCGACATGCGGGCGGCGGACCGAATCAGCCGCGCGAGCCAGTCCCGGCCTTCCTCCCCGAGGGAATCCCGGTACCGGGTCATGATTCGATCCCCGAAGGTATGGATTTTTCGAAGCGGCTCCTGGAGATCGTGCGAGGCAACGGAACAAAAATCGAGCAGGTCCCGGTTGCTTTGCTCCAGCCTGGATGAGTAGATCCTCAACTGCTCATTGGCGTCGGAAAGCCTCACATAAGGAATCGTGACCGACGTGGAGAATATGCCTTTATATATCAGGGAGAAGGCCACAATCTTGTAGACATGTCCCAGCACGTTATAGGTATCGAATCCCATTTTGTAGGAAGCAAAGACCGCCTCGCTGAAAATTCCGATGATGAAGGCCGCCAGGTAATAGACGAGATGCCTCTCTCCCGTCTTCGCCATCCGCTTCCAGTAGGCGGCAAAGGCGGCGATCAGCAGGAAGATGATCACGCATTCGGCAATCCTTTTCAGCGGGGTGAGTCCGACCCCCTGGACGGCGGTGGCGGGCATCAGTGAAGGAAAGAAGGTGACCCCGATAAAGAGGAGTCCCGTAAACGAGAGCACCGCCGCAAGCAGGGTCGTTTTTGAAAGCCAGCGGCTTTTGGTCCCCGGATAGATAAAAGCGCTGATCAGGAACGCCGATGAATCCAGCAACCTTGCGGCTATCCAATACTGGGTGGACTTGTTGGTGGAGTTCGGCGTTATAAAGGCGGGCATGGCCACATTGCTCAGGGTGTGCATGAAATCGATGAGACCGACGGCAAGAAAAGCCGTGCCCAGGAAAAGGGCGTGCCGGTCCCTGGACTGGTCATAGGTGAACCAGCCGACACTGAACACGCACAAGGAAACCATGATGCTGAAAAATTCGGCGGCATTGTGAAAGACGAGGTAAGAGCTTATGTCCATGCTTTTATCAAGCTGGGCGGGGAAAAGCTGCACCATCACAAAGGGCAGCGAAAACACCACGAAGGTCCCCGCCAGGATGCCGCGAACGGACATTTTCTCATGTGTTTCCGATGACATGAAGCCCTCATGGCCCGTCGGGCCGTCCTGATTCCAACCGGTTCGTCGAGTTTTCCAACTCCCCCGCGGGCGCGGGAGAGCTACCAGGAGCAATGGAAGGTTTAGGGCCGATGCATACGGGGGAGGGGATTCGGCCCATCCCACCGCTCCCGTTTTATCAGTTGATATCTATTATCCCGGACGGGAAAGTATGTCAATCCGAAGAGAAAGGATTAAGAAAAAGATACATATTTGTGCCGAATGGAAGGATTATTCTGGGAAGAATTCTTTCAAAACCGGGGCATTTCTTCCCACAAAGCACAAGCCCATGCTCCAGGGGCCGTTGCCCAAACCGCAACTCCCTTCCAGGGTGCATATTCAAATCCAATACATTCGGGAGGGCAGCCTTTACCCATCCGGCGGTCCGGGCGGGGATCAAGGGGCTGTTGCCCAAAGAAATATTCAAGTCGAGCGACTATCGAGCCGGATGTAGGTCCCCCTCCCTACGATGGGAGGGATTAGGGGAGGATGTTGAATTTTCAAGTACTTACGACCCCCTCCCCCAGCCCCTCCCGCCAAGGGAGGGGAGACCTCCGTCCTGTTTTGGCCACACCTGTCGCAACTTTTGCATTTTGGCAACAGCCCCTTCCAGCAGG
>JBAQYM010000040.1:0-2597 GCA_049300095.1 Syntrophobacteraceae bacterium | reverse complement strand
TCCGGTTAGGAACTTGCGTGCGCCGGTGGCCCCGCCCTGAAAGGGCTTCATATTCCAGCCCAGGGTCAGTTTCGCGGGACGCCACCCTGGGAACGGAAGGCCACAAGATTCATACCCTGAAGGGGTTACATACCGGCAAAGATGCGGGATTCGCGCGAGCAATCGCCGTCATGTCCCGCCTTTATGTAGCCCCTTCAGGGCATCATCACCGGGGGGGCGCATCACCCAGGGTGGCGTCCCGCGAAGCGCGAGACTGACCCTGGGCTGAGTTATTTAGCCCCGTTGGGGCGCAAGAGCATGTCGCTTGCAAAAACCTAACCGGACAATGCTGGCGGCTATCGCTGAAATGACGTGGGCCGCGCCGGCGCCCGCAAGGTTGTCCGCGCTGGAGCGGCGCGAGATAAAATAGATTTTACAGACGAATTTTCTTCTTCATCCCGGCGGGTCCGGGCAGACCGGGCGCGCCACGGCGGCGCCAAGGAGGGCAAATGAGCGAGGCAATACCTGAATCCCCCATATTGAAAGCGATATTCGAGCGCAGGAGCATCCGCCAGTACGAGGATGCGCCGGTGGACCGCGAACTTGTTCTCGCGGCGCTCAAGGCCGCCTCATGGGCGCCGTCGGGACTCAATAACCAGCCCTGGCGCTTCGCCGTCATCTGGGACCAGGGGATAAAGGACAAGCTTGCCGGGCTCACGAGATACGCCGCCACCATCAAGGCCGCCGCCGTCCTCGTGCCCGTCTTCCTGGACAGGGAGACCTCCTACGATTACACCAAAGACTGCCAGGCGGTGGGCGCGTGCGTGCAAAATCTTCTCCTGGCGCTGCACTCGATGAACCTGGGGGCGGTGTGGCTCGGGGAAATCCTGAAAAATAAGGAAAAAGTCCTCGATATCCTCAAGCTTCCCGCCAGGCTCGAACTCATGGCCGTGGTGGCTGTGGGGCACCCGGCCCACAGGAACCAGAGTTCTCACAGGCGGCCGGTCGAGGAGCTGATTCTTTTCGAGAAGTAGTATAACCTCCGCGCCGAGCGGACACGAGGCGACACGATGATTTTAGAGCACCTGACCGTGGGCGTGCTGCAAACCAACTGCTACCTGCTCGGCGATGAGAAGAGCGGGCAGGCCATGCTGATCGACCCGGGCGGGGAAGGGGAGCGCCTCTCGGACCGGGTTCGCGACCGGGGGCTCACTCTTACGGCAATCCTCAACACCCACGCGCATTTTGACCACATCCTGGCGGCGTGGACGGTAAAGGCGCGGATGGGCGGCGAGATATACCTCCATCCCAAAGACCAGGCCAACTTCCTCCAGGTTATATTCGGCCTCGCCTCGCGCTTTGCCCCGGAAATCCGCCCGGTATCGCCCGCGCAAATCGACCGCAAGCTCGCGGAAGGAGACGAACTGCTGCTGGGCGATATCCGCATCGCGGTCATCGAGACCCCCGGACATTCACCGGGCCACGTTTCTTTTTATCTCAAGGACCAGGGGATGATCTTTTCCGGAGACACCATTTTTGCCGGATCGATCGGAAGGACGGATTTCCCCGGCGGGTCCCGGGAGCAGCTCCTGGCCTCCGTGCGCACAAAGATTTTTCCGCTTCCCGACGGCACGGCCATCTTTCCCGGCCACGGCCCCCGGACGAGTGTCGGCAGCGAGAAGAGGAACAATCCGTTTTTCTTGCACAACCGCCGGTGACCATATAAAAGGAGTGAGGCGAAGGACACCAACTTTAATGACGGCCACTTCGATGGGGGGAATACATGAAGATCCGCAAGAGCCACGGAATTTTTTGGATTATCGTCATTTCCTTTTGTTTTCTGGCAGCTTACGGATGCAGCCGTTCGAGCTCGCCGCCGCCCAACCCCGTAACGCAGTCCCAGTCCGGGCAGCCCGCACCGTCGTCTCCTCCTCCGTCGGTTTCCGGCCCCAGGCCCCAATTCCTGGATTTTCCGGACATTCCCATCCCTTCGGAACTCGATCTTCAACCCAAGGACTCTTACGTGTTCCAGGCCGGGACGATCAAGACGGGCATCCTGACGCTCCGGGGCCGAGTGGATATCAACTCGCTCATAAATTTCTTCACCATGGCAATGCCCCGCGAAGGCTGGAAGCCCAAGGGGATTTTCCGCTACAAGAGATCGGCCCTGATCTTCGAGAAACCGGAAAAAACCTGCGTTATCTTACTCAGTGAGAGCACGATTCACACGTACGTCGAAATTTACGTCGCGCCGATGAGCGCGAATTAGTTTCCTGAGTCCAAATTGAAGTCATGATTCCAGCTTGAAGTCGTGATTCCAGCTTGAAGTCGTGATTCCAGCTTGAAGTCGTGAGTCCAACTTGAAGTCGCGACTCCGAATTGAAGTCGCGAAACCTCCGCATAGTGCTCCAATTTCGTCGTCCCGGCTGAAGCCGGGATCCAGGAAGCGTTGAAAAACCTGGATTCCGGCTTCCGCCGGAATGACGTGGGGGTAGTTTCGTAGGTTGGGTTAAGCGCAATACTGTTCACTTAGCGTCCATTTTGTGGTATCTTCTCCTCAAATCCCGAACAAGAGGAGGGGCAAAATGGCTCGTACACTCGCGGAGTTGCCTAAAGGG
>JBAQYM010000039.1:0-16440 GCA_049300095.1 Syntrophobacteraceae bacterium | reverse complement strand
GATCAACCCCGCCCCTACGCTTGAACGATAACGTCAGGTTCCGTTGAAATCCGTAGGGGCGGGGTTGATCCCCGCCCGGACTGCCGGAAGGGCAAGGGCGACCATCCCGAATTCCCTTGGTTTGATTCCGCGCCCGCGATGGGATCTGTGATCCGGGCAACGACCCCTTCCCGGCGGAAATTGCCCGGATTTGGAATTGACGGAAAGGGCCGGGGTGATTTTTTTGCATCCGGAGCGGGAAGCATGAAATCTTTTACTGCGATACGGGCCGCATTGGTATAAATTAGAATCTCATCCCGCTCCAAATGATCGAACGGCTTCTTCACGGACCATCAACACTTTGAAAGGAACATAGATGAGAACGGCAAAGGGTCTTGCTGCAATCCTGCTTGTGGGTCTTGTGCTATCGTCCTGCTCTTTCGTCAACCTCCGCCCTCTTTCCTCGGGCGAAGCCAGACTGACCTACATGGAAATGCCCGATGTTGTGCGGGAAGACCTGCTGTATGAAGTCATCTTGACGGTCGCATCCGACGAGAAGCCCGAGATCAGGAGAATATGCTTCCGGTGGGTGGCGGAGGAAAAGAGGTCGGCTTCGCCCTCGCTCCACAGTTTTTCGATGAGCCCCGATTCTACACAGGGACTCTCGCACTCGAGCTGGGCGGGCCCGGAAGCCAGATTGAGCTCCGATATGTTTTGCGTCGAGCCCGCGGATATCCGGACAAATGTACCGGGCAAGCTGGTTGTGAAAATCCGGCCCACTCACCTGACGCCGGAATATAACAAGCTGGAAGGCCAGGCCGAGTACGTGATGGACGGACGGTTGCGCATGACCAACAAGATCAGCACGCGCGTGCTGGTGGGACAATAGGCATCAGGCGCAGAGGGTCGGTTATCAGGTGGCGGAGTCCACGCGGGGACAATGCTGTTACTTTGAGCGAGAAACCATGTGGGGACCCCATTGGGGCTGTTGCCCAAATCCTCATGCCCGAAATGCTGGTTGCACATCACCGTAAAGGACAACCGGAATAAATCCGTGGGAGCGGCTTGCAGCCGCGATGGGCGTGCCAAAGCGACGAGATCGCGGTTAGAGTCCGGGGCGTTGCCACTGGAACGCGCATCCGCCGCCATGGCATGTCCCTCGCGGCTACAAGCCGCTCCCACCATCGTGGCTACAAGCCGCTCCCACCGGGGGTTGGGCTGCTTGCACTTTCCCCGTGATGGTTCGCAATCTTTTTGGGCAACAGCCCCTCGAGCGCCCCCGCCCGGTTCACGTTCGGGCTTTTGAACCTGCGTGCGTCGTGTGTTTCCTTCACCGCTGACAGTTCGGTCGCCTCGCCCAAACGCCGCGCCAGAGTTCGGCCAGATCAACAACAAAGCCACGGTGTTCGACCTTGCCCGGACTTCCGATTGCATTCTCGGCACCGGCCGCGCCGGCCGCGCCCGGCCCCCATCGCATGGTCGTGATCCGCCACATTCCAAGTGCAAAGATGTAGCTTCCGAAGGCCGCGCCCCAGGCAAAGTAGTGGATTTTGTCCAGCAGCGCCAATACGAAAAGCAGGTAGGCAAAGTCGCGCCCCGTAAGCTGTTCGATTCTGCCGATCCACTGCCGGTCGGCTCCCATTTTTCTGGCGCGCCAGCACGCGGCGATGCTCGCTCCCAGGCCCCCGAGCATTATAGCGACCAAATACAGGTAGGACGGACTTCCACTCGCCCGATAACAACCCGTGATGATGGCCCCGAAGAGGGCGAGGGTCACGAGGGTGTCCGTCACCGTGTCAAGCTGAGCGCCCAGGCGTGACTCGGCCAGCTTGAGCCGCGCTAATTCTCCGTCGACTCCGTCCACCGTAATTGCGATCAAAAGGAGCGCCGAGGCCAGCAGGCGGGTCCAATAGTCGGGAGAAGCGAACAGCCAGGCGCTGAACAATCCCAGCGCCGCGCCCGCAAGCGTGACGTGATTGGGGGTGACCGGGGTGTGCGCCAGCCGGTAACTGATACGCCAGGACAGCCGCCGGTCGACCCATCGCGCCAAGGGCGAGTCCTTCCACGCGGACTCGCGGCGCAACCCGCGCGCCAGTCGGAGTTCGGCCTCGCGCGCGTCGTCATGGCCCTGATTCAGTGCAAAGGGCAATTGTCCAAGGGGTGCAACAGGGGTCGCGCCGAGGCAGCCTTCCTCGATAAGCTGGCTGAGCACGCCGACCGCCACGATGCCGCTGCGCGCATCGTCGGTGCTTTGCATTGCGATGACTTTTCCGGGATGGTCCGCCTGATGCGCGATCAGCTCGCGTAATACGAAAGGCGACAGCACAAGGTTGCCCCGCACCGCGGCGCAAGGCGCGTTTGCGGGCAAGTGCTCGAGAACCTGGGCCGCGGAGTCGACGAAGGTAACGTCGGGACTGGTCTGAAATGAACCCAGCGATGCCCGCAATCGGGTGCGCTGGGCGGCGTCGGCGGCCGCGATGAAAAACCGCTTCACCCCGGCGCGCCCGCATACGAGCAACAGACGTTCCAGAAGACACCTCCCGAAGATCACCTCGGAGGCGAGGGGTGGGGGCTCGATCAGGGCGGCTTCGAGCCCGCAAGCCTCGTCGCCTGAAGGCTCACGGGCAATTTGTTCCGGGGGCGGCCCGCAGGCGGATCGGCGCGGCACATCCATTCTCATCGTTTACCCATCTTTCTTGACTCCAATCCGTCGAACTGTGTGAAGCAACGCGCCCGCGGGGCCGTTGTCACGTGTTTGTTCGCAACAACCGCCGCCCTTACTGGATTCCCGCCTTCGCGGGAATGACGTTGTGAAGTCCATTCCGTTTTCGCGTGCAAGCCGTCCAGGTTCGCGCTTCCCGTGACACCCCAAAATCGGCGGCTTTCTGCCCGGGGTGCGACGGTTGCGAACCAGGCGCCGCTTGGAGGCCGCGGGATCACGATTCGGGCTCGATCCCGAAAAAGTCGGTGTAGAACTCGAAGCTGCGCCTTTCGGCATTTCGATCCAAACCAAATTCTCCAAGAGAGTAACGATGCACTCCGTGCCTGTTTTGCGGGTTTTTTGCCAAAAAACGCCGCATCGCAGTCTCTGATTCAGGCGTGAGCTCCATATCGAAATGCCTGTAAATCAGCCGTACCACAGCCATGGGTTCTCTGACAAGGTCCGCATATTGCACATTAAACAAGCGCCCCCGCGAGTTTCCATTACTTTGGCAGAACTCGATGGCAATGCGTCCGCCTTTTTCCCAGTGCCGTGCTATCTCGACACCGAGTTGTTTTCTATCCAGACAATCGGTAAACGACCCCCGCAGCACCTCGGTAAAACTGGCGCATGACGGCAACACTTTGAGCGGGTCGCGATGCGTCATGACAATTCTCGCGTCGGGATAGACATGCAGCAGCGTTTCCAGCGTAAATAAGTGGCTTGGGGCCTTGAGCACCCAGTGGGTCCCGGGAGCGCGCCACTGCAAATGCTGGAGGAATCTCTTGTGGCATTCATAGGAGGGGCGCTTATCCCGGCCGTCATGCCAGGCCCGGTAGGAGTAAACAAAGTACATCGATTCAAAAAGGTAGCTGATGAAGGAATGTCCCGTAATGGCGATACACTCCTGGGGGAGTCGGGCATCGATCAGATGGACCCGTTTAAAACCGGGCATGATAACGCCAAGCCATTTCAGTTCGCGCGCGGTTTCGGCAATGTGCGCGTCATGATCGTAGGAATGCCTCTCGGGAGGCGGACACGGGTGCATCACCTCCCAGGTCCGCGGCGCGCGGCATGAAACATCCTGGGCCAGTAAAGCGTGCAACAGCGTCGAGCCGGTCCTTGGAAGCCCTGTAATGAAAAGAGGCCGCCGGATGATCTCATCGGCGATCCGCGGGTGGCGCCTGCGGGTTTCCCTCAGGCGAAGACCGTTGCAGAGCATGCCGAGGATGTGGTTGTGAGCGCAGATTCGTCCGATAAAATTCAGCTCGGCATCTGATTCGAGGGATTTGAGGAGGACCCCGAGAGCTTCATAAGCCGTCTCACAACCAAGGTCCTCGAGCCCCGTCAACCGGTTGGCCTTATTAAGAAGAGTTGTCTTATCGAGACTGCACCAGGGGAATTCTCTTGAAGGGAGAAATCGGCAGACTGATCTGATCGCATCCAAAAGCCCCTCGGAAAGTGGCGGCCGATTCGTTATTTCCTTTGTCGCCTTGTCGCAACAAAGTGAATTGAAATTTATATTCAAGCTCAATCCTCGACTCAGAGAGGTCCTGGTATACGCTATGATGTTTCCCCGATTTTAAAAGTATCTTGCCCATATTTCCTGATTGCCGTCAGATACTCAGGCACTAAGGGCGTCTTTGGACTTTTCGACAAAACGTTTTATCGACCACGGCTCCTGGGCGCCCCCACGGCAGCCGTACCAGCACCGGCCGCAATCCGTCGGCGCGAAAAACCTCCTCCGCCACTCGCTGAAACGGGCGGCCACGGGGTGGTCCGAACAACGTTTTATCATCCCGTCAGGGGTGACCTGAATCCAATTCAGGCCGGCGGTGCACCCGGAAATGTTCCTGTTTTCAAAAAAATCCGGGACCCTATCCAGGTAAAAATGACTGTTGGCGGGATTGCCGAGCGTCCTCTTGAGTTCTTTCAGTTCCGCGATAACGTCCGCCAGGTCCCGAAGCTCATCTTTTTCAATCATGTGGCCGCTGTTATTTGTGCGCCAGCAGTTGTAAGTGCTTATCGAGACTTTGATCCCCATCCTCGCGCACTCGCGCACTATCTGAGGCGCTTCCCGGTAGTTGCCGCTTTTCATGACCAGATTGAAACTCAGATCAACCCCGGCGGCCGCAAGCTCGGGGGCCACGGCGAGGATGTGTTCTGTAAGGCCGGGCAAGCCGCGCCCCTCGTCATGCCTGCCGTCAAGATAATCCAGCGAAATGGCCAGTTCGTCGAGCCCGGCCCTCCAGAGATCGAGGCCTTTTTCCCTGGTTAGCAGAGATCCGTTGGTGATGAGGGAAATATGGAGAAAGCCAAAATTCCGGCGCAGTGAGGCAATCAAATCCGGCAGATCTTCCCTGAGAAGCGGTTCTCCTCCGGTAATGCCGACCGAGAGCGGTTTCAGCTTCGCGACAACCGGTGTATAATCCTTCAGTTCTTTGGGCGGTTTTTCCTTCCAGTAGTCGCAGAAGTTGCAGTGGGCGTTGCACCTTTTGGTGACTTCCAGATTGATGAAGAAGAGTCCGCCAATGGCGAGATATCTAAAGAACTTGTAACCGCCAATCAGCATTTCCGAGCGGGATAATCTACGGGACATATTCCTCCTGCAAATGCGGTTTCTTATCGAAAGAATATAATATAGGCATTCTCATGTATATATATGAGAAATTTCCATGGGTCCCCATTCTTTCGACAGAGGGGCATAACTATAGGAGAAAGCTGTATGAAATGCAATCACATAATGTCATGGATCAATGCGGATGCGGCGCGATTCCGCGTTCGATCCGGACCAATGGCGCGAATCATTATTCCAGCCCGTCCGCATACGTCTCCGGATCCACGGATCGTCAATCCCGTAGCGCTTTTGCGCGGGAATCCAGCGTTTTTGTTTGCGCAACATAATCACGTGTGCTTCAAAGACGGGCGGCTTCTTTGAAAATCATGGGACATCCCGTTTCCGGGGCAACGTCTCGATGAAGGCGGCAATTTCACGGCTCATGTCTTCGACCGCGCGACTCTGCGCGGAGGCTATGGCCTCGAACCCGGCGGTTTGTACGGGCGCGATGATTCGCGAGCGCTTCATCGCGAGCAATTCCTGGCCCTCATTTCCGAAAACGCTCCAAGCGGCGGCGAGTGTGGCCTTGCCGTCCGGGGTATATTCCAACCGCGCAACGTCCACGGTCACCTGATACAGAACGTGCATGGACCCCGGCCATGGAAAGACGACGACCCGTTCTGTTGAAAGCAATATGGAAAGGTTCTCGGCGAGGACACGGGTCAGGTTCTTCTCCAGAGATTCAGCCCATTTGTCGAATTCGGCAAATTGGAGGCTGTAGGGGGTTGACCTGGTTGCCATTTGCGGCCGGTCGAGATAGTCGGGAATTTTGATGGGACCCACGCCTATGGTCAGATCGTTTTCCGCTCCCGCCGTCTTCACGCCGGGCGCCTGGCTTTGAAGCGAACTCAGGATGTAGTAATTGGGCGGCTTCGAGGTCCCGCACCCGCCAAGGCACAGCAGAGAAAGCAAAAAGATCGCCGCAATCCCGGAACTTAGAACTCTCGCCATATGTTTTCCTTTCTCATTATGCCCGGAGCACTCGCCCGCATCTGCCGCCCTTCTATTTCCTCTTGCCCTTGATGAGAGCTTCGGGGTGATCTTCCAGGTATTGAGCCAGCACGCGGAAGGAGCGGGCCGCGGCGGAAAACTCGTTGAGGGTCTTTATCAGCTCGGAGCGAATGGGGGAATTGGCCCCGGTAAACCCTTCCACTGCCTTATTGGCCCCTTTCATGGTCGTGCCGGCGGCCTTCGAGGTGTCTTCCAGGCTGGCTATGAGCGGTGGAATGAGCGAGTCGAGATTGCGCGCCAGTTGCGCGGCATTTCCGAACAGCTTCTTTGCTTCACTCAGGGTGAGTTCCGTACTGGCCGTCAACGGTTTTACCTGGCTATCCAAATCTCGCACAAATTTATGAGCTTCATCGACTGTTTGATGAAGAGAGACTAACGTCTTTTTAATGTCGGGGTCATTAACCAGCTTCTCGATTCCGTCCAGTGCTTTTGCAAGCTTGTCGGCAATTTCCGCCAGAGGGATATTCGCGATAGTCTTGGAAAGCGCCGAAAGGCTCGACTGAGCCGTGGGAATTTCCGTATAAGAGGGTTCCGCCCCGACGAGCCTCACGGGTTTATCCGGGTAGAAATCGAGGTGGATGCCAAGCAGGCCGGTGACAAGGCTCTGCATCGCAAGTTGCGCTCGTAAGCCCTGGTTGATCAGCAGTTGACCAAACGTTTCCGTTCCTTTGCCTTTAGCAAGGCCCCTTAGCTCGCTCTCGGTGCCGCCGAAGGTGATCCGGGCCGGATCGATCTCTATAAAGACCGGAATCCGCAGGGAAAGGTCCTTTTTGTCCAGAACGATCTTGATGTCCGTTACCGTCCCGACCTTGACCCCTCTAAAATCCACCGGCGCTCCGATGTTGAGCCCCTTCACGGAATCTTCGAAAAAGAGGACGAATTTTTTCTGATGGCTGAAGAACTTGCCGGACCCGAAAAGCAGTATTCCCGCTATGACCAGAACGACCGCGCCGATAACAAACCCGCCGATTAACTTTGTGTTCGCCTGTTTGCTCATGATTCTCCGAGCCTGTTCCGGAAGGTTCAGGGTGCTTGCGCGCCGCGATGCGCCGCCGGGCGACCGCCGCCCGGAATCATCGCGCCTTTCACTTCTCGCCCCTGGTCAGGAAGCTCCGAATCTTGGGGTCATCGCTTTCCGCCAGGAGTTTGTTGGGGTTCCCAACCGCAATCATTGTCCGGGTTTCCGCGTCCAGGAAAACAGAGTTGTTTCCGATGGCAAAAATACTTGCCAGTTCATGGGTCACCACCACCACGGTTGTCCCCAGGCTGTCGCGAAGCTCGAGGATGAGTTCATCGAGTCGCCGCGCGCTGATCGGGTCCAACCCCGCCGAGGGTTCGTCGAAAAAGAGGATATCCGGATCGAGGGCCATCGCGCGAGCCAGACCGGCGCGCTTGCGCATCCCGCCGCTGATCTCGGAGGGGTAGAATTCTTCAAATCCCGCCAGGCCGACGAGGGCGAGTTTGAACGAGACAAGCTCCTTTATCTGCGCCGGGCTCAAATCCGTGTATTCCCCCAGGGGGAGGGCCACGTTCTCGGCCAGGGTCATGGAACTCCACAGCGCCCCGCTCTGGTAGAGGATCCCGAAGCGCCTCATGACGGACTCTTTCGCGGCGGGCCCGGCATCCCAGAAACTCAGGTTATCGTAGAAGACCTTTCCCCGGGCGGGTTCTTTCAGACCGACAAGATGCCTGAGAAGCGTGCTCTTGCCGCACCCGCTGCCACCCATGATGATGAAGATATCTCCGCTCCTGACGGTGAAGCTGAGATCGCGCTGAATCACAAAGCTTCCGTAGGCCATGGTGAGGTCGCGCACTTCGATGCGGGCTGCTGTTTGAATCGCGGGGTTTTCCATAAGCGACCTACACGCCGATTCTGTCATAGATGACGGTCAGCACGGCATCCGAGACTATGATGGATACGATTCCGGTCACAACCGCCGAGGTTGCCGCCTCGCCAACCGCGGAAGCGCTCCGCCCGCATTGCATTCCGCGAAGGCATCCCGAAAGGGCGACCAGAACGCCAAAGACCCCCGCCTTGAACAGCCCGGCCGCAAATTGCGTCAGGTTCAGGGCCGATACGGTTTCCTGGTAGTACTGGGCCGGCGAGATATTGAGCATTCCGACACCGATTATCCCGCCGCCCAGGATCCCCATGAGGTCGGCATACAGGCACAGCAGCGGCAGCATGAGGACCAGCGCCAGCATCCGGGGCAAAACGAGAAACTCCATGGGTGAAATGCCAAGCGTTTTCAGCGCGTCGATTTCCTCGTTTACCTCCATGGTCCCAAGCTGCGCGGCAAAGGCGGCCCCCGTGCGCCCGGCCATAACAATTGCCGTCATCATCGCGCCCATCTCGCGCGCCATGCCTATGCCGACGAGGTCCGCAACATAGATCTGCGCCCCGAAGAGCTTCAACTGAACGGCCCCCACAAAAGCAAGGATCAGTCCCACCAGGATACTGACAAGCGATACTATCGGGAGTGCCTGCGCGCCGCATTCCTGGATCAGTAAAGTAAGGTCGGAACGCCGGAATCGGGCCCTGCCCCGCAAGAGTTTTATCAGGGCGAGAAGGGCCTCGCCGATGAAAGCCAGCATCTCGCCTGTTGACTTGCCAACCTCAAGAGTCGCTTCTCCCACTCTGGTTAAAAACGGCGCCCGCCCGCCCGCTTTGCGCGCGTCCTTTTGTTCCGGGACAGCGGAAGCGAGATCGATGAGTCTTACCACGCCTTCCGGAAGCCCTTGCTTGGAGACGCTGACGGATTTCTCCCCGCAGAAACCGGTCAGCTTAATCAGAAACGCCACCAGACTGCTGTCCCACTTTCCCAGCTCCCGTGTATCGAAAGCAACCCGCTCGGGGGCCGGCGTCGAGCCGATCTGTTTCTGGAGTTCTTCCGTCGAAGGCAGCCCGTCGGCAATGCTCCAATTGCCGCCGAGCCGGACGGTAAATGTGTTGTCGGGTCCCCGACTGAAGCTGATTTCCATATCCCTGTTGTCACTCCGGAAGCATCAAATAGCTTTGTCCGTGAGCGGACTCGCCGTCCACGATCCGTGCGGTATTGCAGTGTGCCGCATGGGCGCGGTGGCTATTTGCGTCTCGCCCGGCATTGACGTTCATCGTATGGCCGCCCCGGTCCCAGCGCCCCCTGTCGGCGCGCCATGCGCGGTGCTGTGCGGGTAGATCGGCTCCGGGACCGGAAGCACGGTTCGATCGAACATTGTTACATTCCCGCTGTCTCGGCGCCCGCCCACGCGCAAGCAGTGAATTGTAGATCGGCCTTCGCTCTTGAAACAGGGTTATCAGCGATACTTTGCCCCGCGAGGACGACGTAGCGCAAGCAAAGTACCACCGTAGCGAAATGGGGTCAATCAGGAGAGACCGCGATTCAGTGGGTTTTTTCCGATAGTGGCGCCCGGCATGACGCTCGTGTGACGGCAAGCCGGTATTTCGTCGCCATGCCGTAACACGGGAGAAAAGCGCGCGCGCATCAAAACCAATTACCGTACGCTTGCACGGGGTCTGAGAGACAAATCGGAGCTTGAATCGTCTGTAACAATCATTCCACACCGCCGACACACTCCCGCCAAATTCTTTCCGTAACTTAGGGAAACCTCAAAAAATGAAAGGATTCCGCATTGAAAAACTTCAGTCTGGACAGCGTCCTTCTAAAGGACATTCTCCACCATGCGAAGCCGATGGGCCATAACGAGGCCCCGGAAAATCTCAACCTGGGATTTGGTTTCCTCTACTACGGGATTGTCAGGGCGCTGCGGCCCAAACACTGCCTGGTAATAGGCTCGGGCTTCGGTTTCAGCGTGGTTTGCTTCGCCCTGGGGATCAAGGACAACGGGGAGGGTATGCTGACTTTCGTGGACCCCGCCTACTCGCTCATCAAGGACGGTCCGTTCAAGACAATCGGCGGGTGCGGAAAATGGAGCGAACCGCAAAAGGTCAACGATCATTTTAAGCAGTTTGGGGTGGAGGATGTGGTCACGCACTACAAACTGACCGCCGAGAGGTTCTTCGAGTCGTACTCATCGCTTCGGTTGCCGAAGGTGGATGTCGCCTTCATTGACGGCAATCACTCATACGAGCACGTAAAAGACGATTTCCTTCACGCCCTGGAGCACACGCGAAAGAACTCGTATATCTTTTTACACGATACCAACATCTATATACGCGAGATCATTAGACACTCCGGCGTTAAGAGATGGATGGGGGTCCTCAAGAAGGAAGTGGAGTTTTTCGAGGTGATCAATTTCCCGTTCTCATCCGGCATGGCGCTTGTCCGGGTCCTGCGGGACGAAATATGGAGGTATGCGAAAGCATAGTGCGTTCCCTCGGCCTGACTTTAGCCTTCGTTGTCTTTTGCTGCCTGCTTTTTCTTTACTGGCGCTATATTTGGTTTTTCAGAAATCCCTCTCGAACTATCCCCCGGGAAGATTCCGGCATCCTCAGTCCGGCGGACGGCACGGTCGTGTATGTGAAAGAAGTCTATCCCGGCGAGGATGTCATCACGGTAAAGCGCGGCGTCACGGCCACCCTGAAAGACATTACGAGGGAGGACATCTCCCGCCCGAAGATTCTCGTGGGAATCTTCATGAGTCCCTTCAACGTGCATTTCAACCGCACGCCGGTTTCCGGCCGAATCCGCTTCATCCACCATTACCCGGCCTTGACGGGGAATGCCTGCATGGCCGCGATGCACCTCCGGACGGTCCTCCGGCATCTGCCTCTTTATAAGGACAGCATCCACATAGTGCAAAACGAGAGGACGGTCACCAAGATCGACGGCGAATACCGGGGCGGTCCGCTTTCCTGTTATGTCGTGCAGATTGCGGCAAAGAGCGTGGCCGGAATTGACAGCTATGTCGAAGAGGGGGAGCGCGTGAGAGCCGGGCAGATTTTCGGAATGATTCGCATAGGGTCTCAGGTGGACCTTGTCTTCACTCCTCGGGAAGGAATGAAAATCAAAGTCTGTCCGGGCACAAAGGTCCGGGCGGGTGAAACGATCCTGGTAGAATAGGAAGGGAAAACATGAGAGTCGATCTACATCTGCACTCGAAATATTCCGTGCGGCCCTCGCAGTGGATTCTTCAAAAACTGGGTTGTCCGGAGTCTTTCACGGAGCCGGCCGAATTGTATCGGATCGCAAGGGGCCGCGGTATGGACGCGGTGACTATCACGGACCACAATACCATCGCGGGAAGCCTCGATATCGCTCACCTGCCGAATACGTTCGTGAGCGAAGAGGTGACGACCTACTTCCCGGATGACGGCTGCAAGGCGCATGTGCTGGTTTTTGACATTGACGAAAAGATCCATGGCGGGATCCAGAGCGCAAGGGAAAATATTTTCGATCTTCTCAAATACCTGACCGACGAGCGCATTTTCCACATTTTGGCCCATCCGCTGTATGCCGTAAACGATCGGCTGACGATCGAGCATTTCGAAAAATTCATTCTGATGTTCAAGAACCTCGAACTCAACGGCGCGCGCGACGACCTCCAAAACGAGGCGATCAGGCGCATCCTCGAAGGACTGACCCCGGACGATATCGAAAGGCTCGTGGACAAGCACGGGATTGTCCCATCCTTCTCCGAACCCTGGAAGAAGAACCTCACGGGCGGATCGGACGACCACAGCTCGCTCAACGTCGCGCGCCGGCATACGGAAGTGCCGTATGCGTTGCGCCTGGAAGAGTTTTTCTCGGGGATTTCCGCGGGCAGGGCCGTCGTCAGGGGCCCGGCCTCGACACCCCGTGTGATGTCCCACAATCTTTACGGGATCGCTTACCAGTTCTACAAGCGCAAGTTAGAGCTGGGGAAGAGGGTGAACAAGGACCTTGTCCTGCGTTTTCTGGATAGAAGCCTTCAAGCGGACGCGGAGGGCGATGAGGGGCTGGTCACAAGGATAATATACTCGTGGAGGCAGAGGAAAATATTCAAGCAGGATGAAAATGTGTCCCGCGTCCAGGACCTGCTGCGCTCCGAGGCTCACAAGCTCCTGCTCGACGACCCCATGCTGATGGAATTCATGACCAGGCGGGATGGAGAACTCGGGGAGCGGGCGGAAAAATGGTTCCTTTTCGCCAACAAGGTATCCGACAAGGTCCTGCTGCATTTCTGGGACGCGCTTCTGGGACATCTGTCCGGGGCCAATTTCTTCAGGATTTTCCAAACACTGGGTTCGGCCGGCGCGCTCTACACGGTGCTTGCCCCCTACTTCGTCACCTTCTCGGTCTTTTCCAGGGACAGGTTCTTCAGCCGAAAGACCATGGAGCATTTCGGCATCAAAACGAAACATGCCCCGTTCAATGGGGGCGTCTTCAAAATGGCCCATTTCACCGACACCCTCTACGAGGTCAACGGGGTGGCCCTGACCCTCCAGAACCATCTCCAGATCGCGAACAGGACAAAAAAAGACCTGACGCTCATCACATGCGACGGGGAGAATCGCCCCGCGAAAAAGGGAGTCCAAAACTTCAAGCCGATAGGCACTTTCGCGCTGCCGGAATATCCCGAGCAGAAGCTGTTCCTTCCCCCTTTCCTCGATATGCTGAATTTTTGCTACGAAAACGAGTTCTCCGCTCTCCACACGGCAACGCCCGGCCCGCTGGGACTGGCGGCCCTCGCAATCTCGAAAATCCTGAGGATCCCGCTCAGCGGGACTTATCACACCGCCATACCGCAATACGCCCTCAGTATGACCGGGGACGACGGCATCGAGGACCTTGCATGGAAGTACACCCTCTGGTTCTACGACCAGTTGGACTTCATCCATGTGCCGTCCATGGCGACCGGGCAAGAGCTTACCGAGCGGGGCATCAGTCCTGACAAGATCAAGATTTTCCCCAGAGGGGTGGATACGGAACGATTTCACCCCGCAAAGCGCGACGCGGCCCTCCTGGATCGGCTCGGGATGACCGCCGCGACAAAAATCCTCTACGTGGGACGCATCTCGAAGGAGAAGGACCTCCAACTTCTCGCGGAAGCATACACGAAGCTCTCCCGTAAAATGAGCGACATACAGCTCGTATTGGTCGGGGACGGCCATTACACGAACGAGCTCAAGGCGATGCTCGACGGCGCGTCCTGTGTCTTTACCGGTTACAGGGACGGGGAGGAGCTTGCCGCAATCTATGCCGGATGCGACCTTTTCGTCTTTCCCAGCGCAACCGACACCTTCGGAAACGTCGTGTTGGAGGCCCAGGCGTCGGGGCTGCCGGTGATCGTCACCGATTCGGGCGGGCCGCGGGAAAACGTCCTGCCCGGCAGGACCGGGCTCGTGGTAAAAGCTGGAGATGAAGAAAGCCTGCTCGACGCAATGGAGTCCCTGCTCGCGGATCGCGGAAGGCTCAAGGAAATGGGAAAAGCCGCGAGACTCTACATGGAGAAGCGCTCTTACGAAAGCGCATTCGAGCAGACCTGGCTGATGTACCGGGACTGCGGCAACGGCAAGGCGGATGTCGAGCTGGCGGAAGCAATCTAGTACCACGAAACTCTTATTGGTGCCGTATAATGTGTAGCTGCCGTTCCGAGCGGCACGGTATTTTCGGAAAAGAGAAGCTGCCCTCGAATAAGTGCCTGAATTGGGCCCTGGGCGGGTCGCTTGCGATTCAACTCATGACTATGTTCATTCCGGGACTCAGGTCCTTGCTGGGAGTGGCGCCCATCGGCCTTGCCGATGCGGTCGTTGTTGGGATTTCCTCCGTGGTTCCACTGCTTGTAAACGAAGCGCGAAAAGATTTCACCAAGGAGAGGCCCGCATGAAAAAGGATTTCATCTTCTCTTCCGAATCGGTGACCGAGGGACACCCCGACAAGCTTTGCGACCAAGTGAGCGACGCGCTCGTGGACCATTTCCTGGAGCGGGACAGGTATGCGAGAATAATCGCCGAATGCGCCGTATCCACCTCGATACTGTTCATCGCCGCCAGGTTCTCGTCGGATGCGGGCGTGGATATCCCCAACGCCGCCAGGAAGGTGATCGCCCGGATCGGCTACGACCAGCAGGGATTCAACGCAAAGACGTGCAGTATCCTGACCAGCCTCCAGGAACTGCCCATGGACGAGCTGTGCTGCTTCGATGAACACGAACTCTCGGAGAAGGAAATCGAATCGATCCCGGCCAGGAACCACGTAACGGTTTTCGGTTTCGCCTGCAACCAGACCCCCTCGTTGATGCCGCTGCCGATATACCTGGCCCACCGGATTTCGAAAAGAATAAGCCTGGTAAGGAGCTCGAAGGTCCTCTCCTATCTTGCCCCGGAAGCAAAAACCGATATGGGGGTGGAATACAGGGACCGGCTGCCGCACCGGATATACAGCATCACCATCACGGCGGCTCATATTGAACCGGGGGCCCCGCCGCTCGAAAAACTGAGAAAAGATATCAAAGAGGCGGTCATTGACCCCGTATTCGAGGGGGAGCCGATCAAGCCGGACCGGCGCACCGAGATATTCATCAATCCCGAGGGCGCTTATCCTCTCGGAGGCCCGACAATGCATTCCGGACTTACGGGGCGCAAGACGGGGATAGACACCTACGGGGAGTATTCGAGGCACAGCGGCGCGGCGCTCAGCGGCAAGGACCCCCTGCGAATCGACAGGATCGGGGCCTATGCGGCGCGCTATGCGGCAAAAAACGTGGTCGCCGCCGGCCTTGCGGAAGAATGCGAGTTGCAGCTCACCTACTCGATTTCCCGGTCCCGCCCCGTGAGCGTCCAGGTGGAAACCTTCGGCACGGGCAAGATATCCGACACGAAGCTCGCCGCGCTGGTCGAGAAGAATTTCGAATTTCGGCTCGCCGGGATCGTCCGGCAGTTCGGCCTCAGGGACCTGCCGTCCACCTCGAAGGGCGGGTTTTACCGCAAACTCGCCGCTTACGGCCATATGGGTCGTACCGATTTTGAGGTGCCGTGGGAAAAAGTCGATGCGACCGAAAAGTTGCGGGAGGACCCCGCGGCGCGCAGGGAGCAGGCATTCGGGACCTCGGAAGCCTAAGCAGCTTTTAAAGACGATTTTCGCGGAGTTATCTTCCGTGCCGAGTAAGCCGGGACTATAATAATATTCTTGCAAAATTTGAATAAACCGCTCTACTAAAGAGCTGCAGGCTGTCCGGACCCAACGGATTCAAAATTGCTTTTTGCCGTGCCCTCCGCGCCTCCGCGGTGAATGGTCACGAAGAATCCTTCTCCGACAGCTTGCCGATTGAGCGGGCATCTAACGGGAGTTCTTCTTCGACATTTAGAACGAATTCAACAAAGAGGAGAGAAAAATATGGCCATATTTGACGGTGGAATCAAGTTGGGCACGTTGGGCACCGGTCTCGCCATCGGGGTGGGCGTTCTCATACTCGCCCCGGTCGTAATCCCGGCGGTTGCATCGGTAGTCCGGCCATTGGCCAAGGCAACGATAAAGAGCGGCCTCATTCTCGTGGAAAAGACCAGGGAATTCGTGGCCGAAGCGCAAGAGACGATCGAAGACATGAAAGCCGAGGCCGAGGCGGAATTGGCCGGCGAGCGCCAGCGGCAAAACGTGGTCCCGTCCGCCGTCGAAGAGGCGTGATGGCATCCCGGGCTTATCTCTTACCGCGCACCCGACAGGCCGCGGCTTAAGATTCGTTCGGGAAAGAGAGATGCCGCCTTTTCCGATGCACTTTGGCGAAAATGCGAAAGCCTGTCCGGCGTAAGCGGCGCGTAAGCAAACCCTTTAACCGGAAGCGTTCCGCCCGTAATGAACGCGGGTGCAAGGTTGTCGGTTCAGGATGCCGCAATATATGATCTGGACTGGCCGCTGAAGGATCGACAAAGGCCGACTCCGGAAACATAGACCGCCGGAGGACCGGGAGAGATCGACAAGCAAGGGGGGACTTCACCGGACGAGGCTTCGATCTGAAAAGCATCGCCTTTCCGGGGCGCCTTGCAGCCGGGATTTACCGGATTGGCATCGGAAACCTTGCCGTGCCGGCATGCCTCTTCGCTTTCCGGTATGCGTTGAACCTTGCGGGGGGAGCGGTCTTAGGAACCGCAACGCAATAACTTATACATTTCATGAGTTCGTTCGTGGTTCGTAGGATGGGTGGAGCGCCCCGCGCAACCCATCACGCACTCCTGAGGCGATGGGTTGCGCGG
>JBAQYM010000038.1:0-3300 GCA_049300095.1 Syntrophobacteraceae bacterium | reverse complement strand
GACCTGGTCCGGGGCAGGCGCCGGTCTCCCCGATTGGCGTTTTCACGTCAATTCTAGCCTGCCTGCCCGGATTCCACGGTGGTCAGGGCATGTTTTGCCAGCAGAAGCTTCTTGTACAATCTGAGCAGTTTTTCGGGATTTCCGGCCACCGCGGCTTTCAGGAGATCGCCTTCGAGTTCGGCCACTTCCAGCCGGTCGTAGTAGTCCAGGGTTTCTTTCAGGTGCGCCAGGACGATCTTGCCGGTTAGAATCGGATGGTTGTTGGTCACGTTGGCGCTCGGGTAGCGAGTCCCGTGTTCGAGTTCGACCTCGAGTCCCTGGCGAAAGCTTTCCGGGTCAATATCCAGCCCATCCACATCGATTTCCGCCAGGATGGTCCGGGCCTCTTCCGGAAGCACCCGAGCATCGGCCAAGGCGGTCCAGTCCCTGATCTTGAGCGCCTTGCAGACTCTTTGGACCTCTTCCACACTCACATAATTCGGAATTTCCATAATCCATCCCCTTCTAAGAGAAACGGTGATTTTGTTATCAGACGCAACAACGCCGGCAGTCCCGACTCCTCGATATTATCCGCGGCCGTTTCAGGCCCCCGTAAAATTCAGCGCGCACAAAGCCGCGGCGCCGGTGTCGAAAGAATGCCACAAGTAAAGAAACCGATTGTGAGAGGGACATTCCCGGACCCCGTGGATTGGGCCGCCTCTTTCAGACCTGTCTCATGTCGATTTAAGGTTTGACTAAGCCTTGACTTTATTTATTATCTTGTCCTGTGTAAAGGGCGGGTCGGAATTTGAGTCGCCGGAATAAACCAACGCACCGCTTTTAACCGGGAAGAACAGCTAAAGGACGAAAATCATGGTCATATTGTATGCAATGATCGCTTTTTCGATTGGACTTTTAAGCGTACCGGGTGCTTACGGCCAGCAGCGGATCAGCGGCGCGACCCAGGACTGCCTGAATTGTCATGCAACCATCAATCCGGGCATCGTCTCTTCCTGGCAAAGGAGCCGGCATGCGGAGGCAACCCCGGCCGAGGCCCTGAAGCTCGAAGGACTGGACAGAAAGGTTTCCTCGGAGACCATACCCGAGGCATCGAAGAACGTCGTTGTCGGCTGCGCCGAATGCCACACCATCGAACCGGGGACGCATGCGGATACATTCGAGCATAACGGGTACGATGTCCATGTGGTGGTAAGCTCGAAGGACTGCAATTCCTGCCACGCCGTCGAGTCGGAGCAGTATTCAAAAAATATCATGGCCCACGCCTATGGCAATCTGGTGAATAACAGCGTCTATAAGCTTTTGACGGATGCGATCAATTCTCCCCCGTCAACCAAAGATACCGGTCCGGCAAAGGATAACGCCGCGCTGACCGAGGCGGATTCGTGCCTTTACTGCCACGGCACCAAATTGGCCGTCACCGGCGTGGAGTCCCGCGAGACGGAAATGGGTCCCATGGATTTCCCGGTGATTTCCGGGTGGCCCAATCAAGGCGTGGGCCGGATCAATACCGATGGAAGCAGGGGTGCGTGCGCGGCCTGTCATCCGCGCCATGAGTTCTCCATGGAAGCGGCGAGAAAACCGTATACCTGCAAGGAATGCCATACCGGTCCCGATGTCCCGGCGATCAAGGTCTATGACGCCAGCAAGCACGGGAACGTGTTTTCCTCGGAAAACAAGCACTGGGACTTCAAGAAGACAAAATGGACGGTCGGCCGGGACTTTACGGCGCCCACATGCGCGACCTGCCACATCAGCCTGCTGGTCAACACCGAAGGAAAAGCGATCGTCAACCGCACCCATGAAATGAAAGACCGCCTGCCCTGGAGAATCTTTGGCATCGTTTATGCCCACCCGCATCCGAGAAACCCGGATACGACCATAATCCGCAATAAGGACAGCCTCCCCCTGCCGACCGATTTTGGCGGCGGGTTTGCCGACAAATTCCTTTTTACGAAGGACGAGGCCGAGGCCGCGCGGAAGAAAATGCAGTCGGTCTGCCTCGCCTGCCACGCCCAGTCCTGGGTTGACGGCCACTGGGGCCGATTTTTGAATACAATCCAGTCAACCAACGCCGCAACCCTCACGGCCACCGACCTCATGCGGGACATTTGGAAGCGCCGTCTGGCAACTAATCATGAAAATGGCGGCAATCCCTTTGACGAGTCCATCGAAAGAGTCTGGACCGATATCTGGCTGTTTTACGCCAACTCTATCCGGTTCAGTTCGGCGATGGCCGGGGGAGGCGATTACGGAGTGTTTGCCGACGGCAGGTACCAGATGAGAAAATCGATACAGGAAATGAAAGAGTGGGGTGAAAAAAACAAGCCCGCGAAAAGCGGGACCAGGCGCTGAAATCGAGGATGCGACGAACCGGGGATAAACCCTGAAATTCCAGGTGCATGCGACCTTGACGCCCCGCAGTGTCCGCTCCCCTTTTTCCGGGGTCTTTGCTGTCGCATGAGTGATTAAACTCGTTATTCGTTCGAAAAGCCTTGCATATCTGAGCTTTGCGGTTATGATCACCGTGTGCAGGTGGAGTAGGTTATTTTGAGTTATGCGGGAAATCGATTTTTCGCCATTTTTATAATGGTGCGGTTTCGAGGTAACTCCGAGTGCCGCGCCAATAGTGCAGTGAAAAAAACACAAAATTTGTAGAAGGATCAAGAAAATGGCGGAAGGTCGAGTAAAATGGTTTAATGACAGCAAGGGCTTCGGCTTTATTGAAGCGGACAGCGGACACGATGTCTTCGTTCATCACTCAGCCATCCAGGGCGAAGGTTTCAAGAGTCTGAGCGAGGGTGAGCGGGTCAGCTTTTCGGAAGAAAAGGGCGCCAAGGGGCCAAGTGCCGCGAACGTAACCAAGCTGTAGTCAAAGCTTGCCAAGCACGTCGCAATGAGTGTTGGCCGGGGCCGTAAAAGGCTCCGGCTTTTTTTTGTTCCGAGGTGGAAAAACCCGGGGCAATGACTTGGCGCACCCACAGGTCCCCCAGCAGTGTCCGGTTAGGAACTTGCATGCGCCGGTGGCCCCGCCCTGCAAGGGCTTCATATTCCAGCCCAAGGTCAGTCTCGCGTTTCGCGGGACGCCACCCTGGGAACGGGAGGCCACAAGATTCATACCCTGAAGGGGTTACATACCGGCAAAGATGTGGGATTTGCACGAGTAATCGCCGTCGTGTCCCGCCTTTATGTAGCCCCTTCAGGGCATCATCACCGGGGGGCGCACATCACCCAGGGTGGCGTCCCGCGAAGCGCGAGACTGACCCTGGGCTGAGTTATTTAGCCCCGTTGGGGCACAAAAGC
>JBAQYM010000037.1:0-6650 GCA_049300095.1 Syntrophobacteraceae bacterium | reverse complement strand
GCTTTTGTGCCCCAACGGGGCTAAATAACTCAGCCCAGGGTCAGTCTCGCGCTTCGCGGGACGCCACCCTGGGTGATGTGCGCCCCCCGGTGATGATGCCCTGAAGGGGCTACATAAAGGCGGGACATGACGGCGGTTGCTCGCGCAAATCCCGCATCTTTGCCGGTATGTAACCCCTTCAGGGTATGAATCTTGTAACCTTCCGTTCCCAGGGTGGCGTCCCGCGAAACGCGAGACTGACCCTGGGCTGGAATATGAAGCCCTTTCAGGGCAGGGCCACCAGCGCACGCAAGTTCCTAACCGGACACTGCTGTGTCTATCCCGATATTCGGCTTGAGCAAACGAAGGGAAGCCGACACGTGCAACCGGGTCGTCGTCGGCGTGATTTTTGATTCGATGGCCATTGTCCAAAATCTATGGTATATATGCCCCTGAACGATTATTTCCGGTTCACGAGGGGATGGAATGTTCTTCCTGATTGGAGGGGTCCAGCCCAAGACAATTACACTGGATGAGATCCCACGGATATGTCCCGCCTGTGGACTTGCGCAGGCCAGGCTAAAACGGATTGACCATTACCTCAGTCTATTTTTCCTTCCCCTGTTTCCGGTCAAAAAAGGAGCGCCCGTTCTGATTTGCGAGAGGTGTCGCGCCGTCTCGCCACCCGGACAGCCTTTCGATGTGCCCAGGGGGGAGCGGGTCAAGTGCGCGAAGTGCGGGCGCCCCGTCGCATCCGATTTCCGGTATTGCCCCGGTTGCGGCGCCCGGCTATGATCGCCACGGGAGGATGGTAAACGAGATGAACGTGAGCAAAAAGGTACTTCATTTTCCGACGGTGGCCCAGCCCAATATCGAAGAGGTGCTTACGCTGTTTCTCAAGGACCAGCAGAAGCGGCTCAAGACCCGGACCTTCAACAGGTACGAAGAGGTGATCGACCTCCTGCGGCACTGCCTGAACGGGCACGGCTACCACGAACTCGACAACTCCTCCGAGGTTGCGCTGTACGAAAAGCTCTATTTTCAAAAAAATCTCGAATTTTGCGTCATATTCGGTCCGGAAAAGATTCTGAATTCCCTGGCCAACTTCTTGAATTATTTCATGATCCGCAAAGTAATGGCTTCGGAGGCGCTGCTTCAGGCCGCCGGGATAGTCACGAAAAAACTGGTTAAATGGCTCGAAGAAAAGGAATTCATCGGGAAGGAAACGGCGGAGCGCGGGATCAGGCTGGCGGCCGAGGCGGCGCGTGAGCTGCCCGCGGCGGAGCGGCTTGCGCGGCTCCTCTATGAATATGCCCAGAGCCATGCCCCGAGGTACTGGACCTCGGAGCTGGACGATTATTTCGTTATCGACCAGGTCCATCCCGGGATTTTGATCCTGTCCGGGGTGGCCACCACGGGCATAGTCGAGGTGCGGGTCCCGAAGGAAATTACCGATCATTGCCGGAAGGGCTGGCAGGTAAACCTGCTCCTCGGTAAAACCCGCAACGGGTGGTGCATCCTCGAGACGGGAAACGTCTACCCGAGTTAGCACGGCTGATGTGGGATCGGCTTGCAGCCGCGATATCATGAAATTGTTGCTTGGCCTCCGGTGAGCCGAAGGAGAGACATCGCGGCTACAAGCCGCTCCCACAGTCGGCCGGCAGTGAAATGGGAGAGCTTTCAGGGCGCCGGGACCCATCCCGGCCCTGCATCCGGGTGAATAGACCAAAATCCCCGAGTCCGGGGACGATAATCGCCGATCTGGAAATGAAAAAAAAGGCGGGAATGGCCCCCGCCTTTTGTGTTTTCAGGCTGAAACCTCGCCCTTTACTTGAGGCACGAGTTCACGAAATCCCAGTTGACGAGATTGTCGATGAAGGCCTGGATGAAATCGGGCCTCCGGTTCTGGTAATCGAGATAGTACGCGTGCTCCCAGACGTCCACCACGAGAATCGGATTGATGCCGTGGGCGACGGGGGTGTCGGCGTTTGCCGTTTTCATCAGTTCGAGTTTGCCGCCCTTTTGCACCAGCCATGCCCAGCCGCTTCCGAACTGGGTCACGCCCGCGTTCTTGAATTCTTCCGCGAATTTTTCAAAACTTCCGAAATCGGCCTGGATCATCTGCGCAACCTTGCCCGTCGGAGCGCCGCCACCCTTGGGCTTCATGCACTTCCAGAAAAAAGAATGGTTGAGGACCTGCGCCACGTTGTTAAAAATGCCGGCCTTCGAAGCGTCACCAACGACCTTCTTGATTATGGCTTCGGGGTCCTGGTTCTCGAATTCGGTGCCCGCCAGGAGCTTGTTGCCGTTATCCACGTAGGCCTTATGGTGCTTGCCGTAGTGAAATTCAAATGTCCTGGCGCTGATGTAAGGTTCGAGCGCATCCTTGGGAAAAGGCAGATCGGGCAAGGTAAGAGCCATTCGTGTCCTCCTGTAAAGAGTATTTAAAAGATTATCCTTCGAATCGCCGGAAGTGAACAAACTGAAGCAGTCTGGATGTTAAGCATAGCCCGGCATCAACGCAAGCGCGAACAGGCGGTGAATAAGGGGGGAGGGGATTATTGGACGTCCGGAGAATCGAGCGGGGGGTTGAAATAGCCGAGCCGCAAGGCGGGGAACTCGTTTTTGAGGCGGGAAATAAGTTCGCGGACCCCGATTGTCTTCTCCTTCGGGTCGGTCCCCATCGAGGCCATGTACCACTCGGGGTCGATGTTCAGGTTGCGCATCTGGATGAGATCGAGGCGGGTCTCGGAAACAAGCCGCTTTAGCGCTTCCCACTCGGTCTGCTGATCGGTGAAGCCGGGGAGAACGAAATAGTTTATCGAGGCGAATCCGCCGTTTGCCTTAACGGCCAGAATCGAGCGCCGGGCATCATCGAACGTGTATCCGCGCGGGCGGAAGTATTTGTGGTAAAACTCGGGCCGGGCGCTGTTCATGCTCACGCGGATGCTGTCGAGCCCAGCGCGGCAGAGCTTTTCGACCTCACCCGGAAAGCTTCCGTTGGTGTTGAGGTTGATGGTCCCGCGCGCGGTCGCCTTCCTCATCATGGAAATCGAGGCTTCGAGCGTTGCGGCCTGGAGCAGGGGTTCCCCTTCACAGCCCTGCCCGAAGCTCACCACCGCGCGCGGGGCCGCTTCGAGGTGCGGGACGGCGACCCCGCACACCTCTTCGGGAGTTGGGACGAAAGTGATGCGGTCCTGCGTCGCGGAGAGGTCCTTTCGCTTCTGGAGGCTGATGCAGCCGATGCATCGGGCATTGCAGACCGGCGAGGTCGGAAGCGGGGCCTCCCAGCGGTCCATGAAAAGGTTTCTCGCGGCGGGACACCCGTAGGTGAGGGCGCATTTGCCGAGATGCAGGACCAGCCGGTTTTCTTTTTCCCTCTCCATGCGCCTGCGCGCGTTGCGCTCGATGCGCTTCGGGTCGAAGTTGCGAAAGTCCTGGCGCCGGTCGGGATCGATTCTTATTGCCGGGACCACGAACCCGCCGTCGAGCCAGCCCAGGGCGGTGTAGGCGAAAAGGGGCAGAATGGGCGCGCCGGGAAGGGTTTTGTAGGCGGTCGAATAGAGCTGCGTGTGCGCGGGCGCGATAAATGCGGCCACAGCGCGCACGGGCTTGGCGTGATCGAAGGGGTCCGAGGAGAGTGCCTCGAAGTCTTTCTTTTTGGGATTGAATCCAACCGGCAACCGTTCGGGGAGAAGAAACAGTTCGCTCCCCTCGGGGAGGGGAATAAACTCATCGGGGCGGGGCCGCCTGTATGCGCTTCCGCTCGATCCCGCCGATTCCAGGGCGGGCCAGTCGAAAATATTTCCATCAGCGTCAGCGTAGACGAGCGCCGGCCTCTTTTTCATCGGATGCGTTCAAAATCTCCCTGAAATTAAAGAATCGCGCCTTGAGCACGTGTTTGAGATTATAAAGCAAATGATCGAGAAATTCGAAGGCAAACGGTGTCATGCGCTGGTGACGGATCACTATCCCGGCCGATTCGCCGGCTCCGGGGAGGCCGCGCAGCTCGGAGAGCAATCCCGCAAAATCGAGTGCCGGGTCCCTGGCGGTCCGGGCATGCAGGTCGAGATCGACGCCGAAGTTGAAGAAACCCCAGGGAAGCTTTACCCCGGGTGGAAGCGGGCGGGTCGTTGAAATCCCTTTGAAGCCGAGGTTTCGCAGCACTTTCGGGGTCACCGGCGAAAACCGGTCCCAAGGCGGGGTAAAAACCGGGACGAAGTGCGGTCCGAAGATCGCTTCCATTTTCTGGAGGCCTTGAAGAATATCGGCGTGCTGACTGTCCATGAGACGGTCTTCTCCGAATTCGGCCTTGCCGGATTTTTGCCGGTTAACGTGGCGCCATCCGTTCTGGTGCCATCCCCAGAGGTGCTCGTCAATGGGCGCCGACCCGAACAGGCGTTCCTGCCGGGCCTGGCTCAGCCATGCGGGTACGACCGCCATCGCAAGCGGGACCTGGTGATATCGAAAAACCCTGCACAATGCCTCGAAGGCCTGACCCGCGGCCCCGACGCCGTCGGCCCGAAAGAAAAGCGAAGGCATGCCTGCGCCCGAGATGCTTTCCGCAACGCGGTCGAGCTGGTCGCGCCAGTCCGGCGGGGCAGTTTTCCAAAGTGGGGAATATTGTCGTGGCACGTAGGAAGCAGTCAGGCCACAGTCCTCGACACGCAAACCGGAGGCCGCCCCCATCGGGTACTCCTTCAGGTCCGTCCTGGTAAAAGGATGATTAAGGTCTTTAAGATGAGATCAGGAAAATGGAGAAGGGAAAGCACTTTCGTTTCAGCCCGAAACGACATTACAGGACAGATTTGGCCCAGTCAAGTTAGTAAATCGGTATGATTTCGATTTTGAATATGATTGAATGAGAATGAAAAATGAGGCCGGGTCGGATGGATAACTATTGTTACGTTACACAAATTCCTTGGACTTGACTGCAAGCAATGCGTCAAAACCGTCATTCCGGCGAAAGCCGGAATACAGTGTATTGTTAGCAACTTAAGCACAAACGCCCTCTCATGGAACTTCATTGGGTCAATGAAGTTCCATGCTCGTTCGAACCCTGTCCGAGGACTGGGCGGCCCCGCTGGATTCCGGCTTCCGCCGGAATGACGTGTGCAGCGCTTGAAATATCGAGAAACTTGGGAAACGCCACACCATGAACAAGTACGATATTAGCGGGGAGGCGGGAAAAGCTTTCGCCCGCAGGATCAGGACGCGGGTTGTCGGGCCGCGGCACGGCTTCGGGGTGGTGGTCCCACGGGAACTCGCACCGGTTTGTCTTCGGGAGCTGAGCGCCCTGGGAATTACGGGGGCCGAACCCGGAGAGGCGGGAGCGGAATTTAACGGCAGGCTCAAGGACGCCTACCTATGCAATCTCCGGCTGAGAACGGCAAGCAGGGTCTTTTGCCGCCTCCCTTCCTTCAGGGCGGGGATCGCCGAGGAGCTGTTCTACAAGGTTTCCGAAGTCGACTGGGAGCTGTGGCTAAGCCCGGATGTCCCGCTTGAAATCGATGCCCACGTCGAATACTCGCGGATCAGCCACGAAGGAAAAGTTGTCGAGCTGGTTCGTGACGGAATCGAGAAAGCGATTCGTCAGGGTCCTGCGGCGGCCTCTGAGTTGAGGGCGTTTCGTGGTGAACCGGCCGGAAAAGCCTCCGAACAGTCTGGCGAACCCGCACCGAAGCAGAGAATACTTGTACACCTCGTTAAAAATCACTGCCGGATCAGCATCGACATGTCCGGCAACCACCTGCACGAGAGGGGCTACAGGACCGAGCACACGGGAGCGCCCCTTCGCGAGACCCTTGCCGCCGCCATCTTGATGAAATCCGAATGGAACGGCGACACGCCCCTGGTGGACGGCATGTGCGGCTCGGGGACTTTCCCGATCGAGGCCGCCCTGATCGCCCGCCGCCTCCCGCCGGGCCTGGGCCGGGAGTTTCTTTTTCAAAAGTGGCCCTCTTTCCAGAAACAGACCTGGGACTATCTTTGCCAAAGCGCCAGGGCCGCCTCGCGGGCGAAGGCGCCCGCGCCCATTTTCGGAGTGGACATGGATTCCGAGTCAATTCGCATCTCGGGAGATAACGCAAAGCGGGCCGGGGTGGAAGGGGACATCGAGTTGAGGTGCGCCGATTTTTTTGAGTTCGATCCCCGGCGGGAAAAAGTGAAAAACGGCCTGCTGGTGCTGAATCCCCCCTACGGAAAGCGCCTGGAAGGGGGTGGCCGCAGCCTCTACGAAAAAATAGGCGATCAATTGCGCCGGGCGTTCGGGGGGTGGAGATACGCGGTCCTCTGCGCATCGCGGGGTGAGGCGGGAGCGATGAAGATGCCGCTCATGCGCCTTTGGGGCATCAGGCACGGCGGAATTCCCATTTACGCGGCCCTTGGAAAAATCCCGCCGTGAGAGGTCAACACAAGACCCATGCTGTGCATTCAAGGTGGAGTCTACGCGGGGCAGGCTTTCACGGGCTGTTGCCCAAACCACGGGTCCCTTTCCCGTGTGCGGATTCAATTCAAATACGTTCGAGACGGTGGGCCTTTCCCATTCCGGCAGTCCGGGCGGGGATCAACCCTATAAGCGCTTAAATAAGCATCTTCAGTCAAGAGGACAGTTCCCACAAAATTTAGGCATTTATGCTCCAAATTATGTGTTGATTCAGAAACTTACTGCC
>JBAQYM010000036.1:0-44280 GCA_049300095.1 Syntrophobacteraceae bacterium | reverse complement strand
CCGCGCAACCCATCACGCACTCCTGGGGCGATGGGTTGCGCGGGGCGCTCCACCCATCCTACGAACTACGAACCACGAACTACGAACGAACTCATGAAATGTAAAAGTCATTACGTTGCGGTTCCTTAGTACTCCTATCAACTATATCTATAGCGGAACAATCGGAACGTCATTCCGGCGAAGGCCGGAATCCAGGGTTTTTGAAATTGCCGTGAATTCCAATGCTTAAGGATCCTGAGTTCCGGCTTTCGCCGGAATGACGCTCTTCCCAACGTCGTAATAAAGTTGACCATGCACCAGTTCCAGCCTGTTTCCCCGCTCCGTCAGGCATTTCCGAAACCCTTACCGGCATCTGAAACAAGTGCATCCTGTCAGGACTTTTCTGATTCCGCCTTCATTCACACCGGCGCATAGTGCATTCACATAGAGGTTCGTCTTATTCCAATCTAATCCGGAAGCTTCCTTCCGCTTGATGTTGATTTGCGTCCTTTCGCCTTGTATCTTGCGGGCACGGGAAGGTATTATAAGCCAACTTGATGAATCGTATATCGATTGCCTCTCAGCGGATGGTCGAGGGATGGGTGCATTCTCCCGGTGGTTGGAAAGTCGTGTTTCACTCTCACGTTTGTTTCTCGGCGCGTAAGGCCACGGCATAAGGCGGCAAGGACTTGGGGAGGGTCCCATGAGCAAAGTACTGATCGTGGATGACAATCAACAAAACCTGTACATGTTGCAGGTGCTTTTGTCTTCCAACGGTTTTCAAACGGAACTGGCCTCGAACGGCGCCGAGGCGTTGGAGCATGCGCGCCGCGCGCCGCCGGACATGATCATCAGCGACATCCTCATGCCGGTGATGGATGGCTATGCCCTGTGCCGCGCATGGAAAGAAGATGAAAGGCTGAAGGATATCCCATTCATCTTCTACACCGCCACCTATACGGACCCCAAGGACGAGGATTTCGCCCTTAGCCTGGGCGCCGACCGGTTCATCGTCAAACCGGCCGCGCCGGACACTCTCCTGGCGCTGATTCTGGAAACCAGGGACAAATTCAAGGCCGGTGGGCCGGTTGCGGCGCCCCGGCCCGTGGACGAAACCGAATACTACCAAGAGTACAGCGCGACCCTCATCCGCAAGCTGGAAAACAAATTGCTGCAACTCGAGGAGGCCAATCGCATCCTGGCGCGTGAATTCAAAAATCGCAGGCGGGCGGAGGATGCCCTCGTGCGGGCGAACGCATATTTTGAGAATGTATTTGAGAACTCACCGGATGCAATCGGCGTCGTGGATACATCCGGAAGGTTCGTCAAGTGGAACAAAATGGCGGAAAAGCTTTATGGATACACCTTCGAAGAGATGCGAAGGATGTCTCCTTTTGATTTATATGCGGACCAGGCGGAACTCGAAAGAATGTTGGTTCGACTCCGAAAGGCCGGTTCGGTTCAGCAATGGGAAATGCTGATGAGAAAAGGGGACGGCGGCGTTGCTCCATTTGAAATTTCGATCGGCTTGCTGCGGGACGGTGAAAACAGGACCCTCGGCAGCATCGCCGTCGCAAGAGACTTGAGCGAGATCAAGGAGACGCTCGCCGCTCTCAGGGCCGCCAACGACCAACTGAATCAAGAAATCGAAGAACGCAAACTGATGGAGGATGCGCTGAGGCTCAGCGAGGAGCGTTTTTCCACCGTCTTTCACGCAAGCGCCGTCAGTATTGCGATCGCGCGGCTCGCGGACAGCAAGCTCATAGACATTAACGATGCATGGCTGAACATTACCGGCCTCACGCGGGAAGAAGCCATCGGTCATACTACGATCGGGTTGAACCTCTGGGCTAATCCCGGTGACAGAGACAGGCTCCTCGGCATATTGCGCGAGCGGAATACGGTGCATGATTTCGAAGTCCAACTCCGGAAAAGGTCTGGGACTATCCTGGACGTGCTGATGTCGGCGGAACTGGTCGAACTGGCCGGCGAAAAATGTGTATTGAGTTCGGCGCAGGATATCACGAGGCTCAAGCAGGCGGAGGCGGCTTTGCGCGAGAGCGAATCACGCTTCAGGAACCTGGTCGAGGGCGCGCCCGAGGCGATCTTCGTGCAGCAAGGCGGCCGCTTCGTCTACCTAAACCCCGCCATGGTAAGCCTCTTGGGGGGCTCGAAGCCCGAGGAGTTGATCGACAGGGAGTTCATGGCGCGGGTAGCCCCGGAATACCGCGACTCCGTTCAAAGCCGCATCTCGCTGCAGCGCGAGACCGGGAACCCGGCGGCGCCGATTGAACAGGAATACCTGCGCCTCGACGGCTCGCGCGTTCCGGTGGAAACCACGACGGTGCCCATCAGGTTCCGGGGCGGCGACGCTCACCTGGTTTTTCTTCGTGATATCACCGAGCGAAAATACTCCGAAGCGGAACAGGCTCGCGCGGAAATGCGGTTGCGGCAGGCGCAAAAGATGGAGGCCATCGGGACCATGGCCGGAGGCATTGCTCATGATTTCAATAATATTCTTGGGATCATGTTCGGCTTTACCGAAATGACGCTTCTCGAGTTGCCGCGGGATTCCGTTGAAGCCAACAATCTTCGAGAGGCATTACAGGCGGGCAAGCGGGCCAAGGACCTGGTGAAGCAGATTCTTGCCTTCAGCCGGATCAGCAAGGCCCAGGCGGGCTCCCTGCAGGTCCGCCCGATTGTCAAGGAAGCCGTCAAAATGTTGCGGGCCGCACTGCCCTCAACCATCGAAATCCGGCAGAAAATAGAGGTGTACGGAGAGGGTGTGGTGCTTGCCGATCCCACTCAAATTCACCAGATACTGATGAACCTTGCCACGAACGCCCACCATGCCATGCTCCAGCGGGGCGGGGTATTGGAGGTGGGCCTCTCTCATGTTGATTTTGGTCCCAATGACGCGGCGCTGCCCGTTGGACTGGAACAGGGAGCATACGTCCGGATCGTGGTAAGCGACACGGGACATGGGATTGCCCCCGAGATTATCGAGCGGATCTTTGAACCGTATTTTACCACCAAACCTTTGGGGGAAGGGACGGGCCTTGGGCTCTCGGTGATCCACGGCATCGTCCAATCCCTCGGAGGAGCGATTGCCGTTGCGAGCCAATTGGGAAATGGAAGCACTTTTTGCGTCTATCTGCCCGAGGCCGAGAGCGAGGTTGCCTCACAAACGGATGCTCCCGTCACAATTATGACCGGATGCGAGAGCATCCTTTTCGTTGACGATGAGCCGGGATTGGCCAATACCGGAAGGACCATGCTCCAAAAGCTGGGCTACAAGGTCCTGAGCACCACCAGCAGCGTGGAAGCCCTCGAAGCTTTTCTCGCGGCCCCCGATAATTTCGATCTCGTTATCACCGACCAGACTATGCCGGATATAACAGGCGCGGAACTTGCAAAGCAAATCATGCGGACTCGACCCGATACGCCGATTATTCTCTGTACCGGATACAGCGACACGGTTACGGCAGCGGAAGCCGAAGCCATGGGAATCCGGAAGTTTGTCATGAAGCCGCTGGATATGAGAGATCTGGCCGCGATTGTCCGACGTGTTCTGGACGGGAAACGGAGCGCCAAATGACGGGTTCATTGATTCGACGGATCTTGATTGTGGACGATGAGGAAGGCTATCGAAAGGTCGTCCATGGATTGATCCAGAAAATTAGCAATGCCTACTCCTGCGATTTCGCGGCTAACGGAAATGACGCCCTGGCTATGATCCGTCGAGGAAGATACGACCTCGTGATCTCGGACATAGTCATGGATTGCGGCACTGGAATCGAATTGATGAAAGCGGCAAAAGAGCTCTATCCCGAACTCGACTTTATTATCATGACGGGGCACGCCCCCGAATATGAGTTTAGCGACATCATTGACGCGGGGGCATCCGATTTCATTACCAAACCTTTCGCCTGGGGAGAGCTGAAAGCCAAAATCGGACGGATCGAAAAGGAGCAGCGGGTCCTTCGAGATCTCAGGGAGTCAAACCTGCGACTCTCCGAATCTCTTGACAGGCTCAAATGGGTCCTGGAGGATTCCATAAACGCCCTTGCCTCGGCGCTCGAATCGAAGGACCCTTATACCGCGGGCCATCAGCAGCGGGTATCGGATACCGCCTGTCAAATCGCCCGCAAGATGGAGCTTTCCCAGGACCAACTGACAGCGGTCCGACTGGCGGGATTGGTGCATGACATAGGCAAGATCTCCGTGCCTTCCGAAATCCTGTCCAAACCCTCGAAACTCAGTGAACTGGAGTTCGAGCTGATAAAGCTTCATGCGCACACCGGATTCGATATTTTGAAACGGATACAGTTCCCCTGGCCCATCGCCCAGATTCTGCTCCAGCATCATGAAAGAATGGATGGTTCGGGGTATCCGCAGGGGCTGTCCGGCAAGGAGATCCTCCTCGAAGCAAGGATCATAGCCGTAGCCGATGTCGTCGAGGCCATGAGTTCTCACAGGCCGTACAGGTCGGCGCTTGGCCTCCAGAAGGCTTTGGAGGAAATCTCAAAGAACCGGGGCATCCTCTATGACCCGGATGTGGTCGATGCCTGTTTAAAGCTCGAGGATTACCTTTCGTGCCGGGACTCATCCCAGAATGCTCGGGGCCCGGCTGAAGCAGCCCGGCCTCCACAATAAGGTGGGCTTCAGTTATTGTTGGACGGCATGTGAGGGGCTCGCCGCCCGCGATAACATGCAACGGGCTCCATGGAGGGCAAAATGTTTTCCAAGGAGGAGTTCAATAAGAAAACTATTAGCCAGTTGAGATGGGCCCTAACTATCAGTCTCGGATATATTGTTTTTTGCAGCCATCCCGGGAAATCCCCTCTCGCGCTTCTGAATGTGCTCTTGCCCGTATATGCGCTGACCAACCTTGTCCTGCCCTTCGGTCGGGAGGAATGGTTTCACACCCAGCGGTTTATTTCCTTGATTCTGTTGCTCGATTTAAGCATGACGGGTCTGACCATTTATTTGTCCGGCCCTGAAGATGCGGCGTTTTATGTTGCCTTCTTCCTGGTTCTTTTGATTTCCGCCATTACCCACAAGGCCTATCTGGTTTATTCCACTTTCGGGATTATCCTGCTGGCATACGGGGTGACGTCCTATCTTCAGTCGCCTGATTTACCGGATCAGGAATGTCATACGATCAATCTCAGAAATTTTCCAGCCCTGCAGGAATCGTTAAACAGCGAAGAAGTGTCCGCGGAGGAAGCCACCCGATTGCCCCTCGATGTTGCCTGCAAGTATATTTTGAAAAAAATCCCTCTTTCCTTCAAAGAGCAAAAGCTCGGAACATTATATTTGCGGGCCAATACCCCGATGCGCAGCTTGACCCGGCGGGAGGAATATTTTTTACAAATCCTGGGCCGGATAACGGCAATAGCAATTCTGGATGTGAGAAAATCATTACTGTACGATGAAATGATAGATAAGAAACCAGGGCCCTTGGAGGTGTTGGCATAATATATTCAGAGCGGGAAGTTG
The DNA here is from genome assembly GCA_049300095.1 of Syntrophobacteraceae bacterium. Lineage (GTDB taxonomy): Bacteria > Desulfobacterota > Syntrophobacteria > Syntrophobacterales > Syntrophobacteraceae > SbD1. The sequence goes on along the minus strand of JBAQYM010000036.1, from coordinate 38,799 downwards.
ACTCGGAGGTAAATGTGATCGAGGCCGGGGCCGATGATTACCTTACCAAACCGGGTAGGGACCGCAACGTAATCCATGGGAGTTTCAAGCCGGAGTAAGGATACTCCACGCAAGGCTTCAAAATATTTCGTGAAGGGCGAAATAATATGGCAAAAAGATTAACCCTGTTGCTCCTTGTATTACTCATGGCGACATCCGCCACGGCCGCGGACCATAAGTCCGGGGATACGCTGGTCATTGCGATCAGCACGGATTTCGCGCCGTTCACATTCCTGAATGCCGAAGGCAATCCCGCGGGCATGTTTGTGGACATCTGGCGGTTATGGGCGCAGAAAACCGGGCAGCAAATCGAATTCATATCGTCTGATTGGAAAACATCGATTGCAAACCTGAAAGACGGGAAAGCCGATATTCATTCGGGACTCCTGTATTCTCACGAACGTTTTGAGTGGCTGGGTGGTTCCCTGCCCTTTTATGAAGTCGGGGTGAGCCTGTTCTATCCGTTGAAACAGCGTAAAATCGCCGGCCTCGATGAACTTCCGGGACAAACCATTGCAGTGGTGCGGGGCTCGCAAGTGGCGCAGTTTTTGGGAGAACACTATCCGGGCATCCGGATTCTGGCATGCGATACCAGAGAGGAACTTGTCCGCGCCTCGAGAGATGGAAAAGCGGAAGGATTTATGGCCGTTTCACCGGTGGGAACATTTATGATCGACCGCCTTGGACTATCCGGTGAATTCGCAACATATGACAAGATACTTTACAGAGAAAACTTTCATCCGGGGATTCTTAAGGAAAACAAAGAGTTACTTGCCCTTGTCGATCAGGGCTTTCGCGCGATCTCGGCCAATGCACTGGCGGAAATCGAGGCCCGCTGGATACCCGATCCGGTAAAACGGTATTACAAAGTCTCCGCGATCACTCAGTTGACCGCGAAAGAAGAGTCATGGCTGAAAGACCACAAGACTGTCAGGGTGGGGATGTCTCCCATATTTCCTCCACTGAAATTTGTCGACAACGGTGTCATCAAAGGGATCGAACCTGACTATCTTAACCTTCTGTCCGCATATACAGGCATACAATTTGACTATGTTATCTGTGATTTTCAGGTGATGGACGCAAAGGTCAAGTCCGGTGAAATTGACATGTTTCTATCGTTTTACATACCGGAGCGTCTGTCGTACATGACGTTCACAGAACCCATGATGGAGTCCAAACAAGTCGTCATTACCCGGAAAGATTCCCCGTTTGTGAGTGGACTCGGTTCATTTAAAGGGAAGAAAATCGCCATAGTGAAGGGGGTGAAACTCCATAACAAACTGCTCGGCCCGTACCCCGACATTGAAGCGGTTGAAGTGGACACCATGGAGGACATGTTCAGAGCGGTGTCGGAATCCAAAGCCGATGCCTTGATTTCAAGAACATATTATGCCGGTTATGCCATGCGGAATTATCCGGACCTCAAAATAGCCGGCATTCTTGACCTTCCCCCCGAACCCTATTTATACGCCGTTCGCAATGATTATCCGGAGCTTGTCGGCATTCTCGATAAAGCCATTGCATCCATCCCCAGGGAAACAAAAGACTCGATAGTTCAGAAATGGTTTACCGTCCGGTTCGAATACCATCCGAACTGGTCCGAGATCCTGAAATGGGCAAGCGTGATTGGAGGCGCTTTTGTTCTGATCCTGGGGCTCTCGCTTTTTTGGAACACGCGGTTGGCGGGAGAAATCGATAACCGCAGACAGGCCGAGAAGAGGCTTATCGAACGCGAGGTCCTCTTAAATCAGACCGGCAAGATGGCAAAGGTGGGTGGATGGGAATTGGATATCGAGAAACGCGTGCTGACATGGACCGACGAGGTTTACCGTATCCATGAGGCAGGCGCGGATTATCGGCCCACAGTGGAAACCGCGATCGAGTTCTATGCCCCTGAGGCGCGTCCGATTGTAACCGAGGTGGTTCAAAAGGCCATGGACCACGGAGAACCCTTTGATGTGGAACTGCCTCTGGTCACCGCGATGGGTAACCGTCGCTGGGTCCATTTAATTGGCGAGGCCTATCGAAAAGAGGGAAAGACAGTAAAGGTCGGCGGGACTTTTCAGGACATCACCGAGCACAAGCAGGCGGAAAAACGTTCCCACAAGGAAATGGAGTGGGGAATTCTCCTTCTCCGGCTCTACGAGCAAGCTCCCCAGTTAACGGACAGAGAACTCTACGACTTCATTCTGGAGCAGATAACCCAACTTACCGACAGCGCGATAGGGTTCTTCCACCTTGTCTCGGATGACCAGAAGGAGATCATCCTGACGACGTGGAACAGCGAGGCGCTGAAGAATTGCGCCGCTTCTTACGCAACCCATTATCCGATAGAGCAGGCGGGTAACTGGGTTGATTGCGTCCGCTTCAGGCGTCCGATTATTTACAACGACTTTGCGAACTCTCCCAACAGGAAGGGACTTCCCGAAGGACATAGTTCGGTCCGGCGGTTTATGAGCATCCCCGTGCTGGAGGGGGAAAAGGTCCGCATCATTTTCGGCGTTGGAAACAAGCCCGAGGATTACGATGAAAATGATGCCATGCAAATCCAGGTGGTTGCCAATGACCTGCAAAAGATCATCGAGCAGCGCCGGGCGGACAGGGAGTTGCGGAAAAGCGGCGCATTTTGGAACACGCTGCTGCATGCCATCCCGGCGCCGGTCTTCTACAAGGACACGGAGGGCCGCTACCTGGGCTTCAACAAGTCGTTCGAGGAGTTTTTCGGCCAGACCCGTCAGGAGCTGGTCGGCAAGAGCGTGTTCGATGTCGCCCCTGTAGAACTGGCCACGGTCTACCACGCAAAGGATCTTGAACTGCTTCGGCATTCCGGAACTCAGGTATACGAACAGCACGTTAAGGACGCCCGGGGTGTTATCCACGATGTGATTTTCCACAAGGCCTCGTTCACGGACCCGGACGGTCATGTTCTGGGGCTGATCGGCGCAATTCTCGACATCACCGAGCGCAAGAAGATGGAAGAGGCGCTGCGGGAGAGCGAGGAACGATTGCGGTTTGTCTTGGAGGGCAGCCGGTTGGGGTTCTGGGATTGGAACATCGAGACGGGCGAGGTAAGACGCAACGAACGCTGGGCCGGGATGCTGGGCTACACACTCCCGGAAATTGAATTCAGCGCCAGGCAATGGACGGACCTCCTCCACCCGGACGACCGGGCGGCGGCGCGGCGGTCTATCGAGGATCACCTCGATGGATCGGCCCCGGTCCATGAGATTGAATACCGGATGCGCGCCAAGGACGGACAGTACAAATGGATACTTGACTGCGCCAGGGTCGTGAAACGGGACGCGCTCGGGAAGCCGGTGCGGATGTGCGGAACGCATACCGACATCACCGCGCGGAAGCTGGCGGAAGAAGAGAGGCTGCAGTTGGAGCAGCGGCTGCAACTGGTGCAAAAGGCGGAAAGCCTGGGCCGCATGGCCGGTGGGATAGCTCATAATTTCAATAACATTCTTGGAGTTGTAATCGGAAACCTGGACCTGGCTTTGCACTTTTCCACTCCGGAGTCGGAGTACCTGCCAAACATTGCCGAAGCCAAAAAGGCTTCCCTTCGGGCGGTTGAAATCAGTCAGTTGATGCTCTCCTATCTCGGGCAGGTCAGAGGGGCAAAGGAGTCTCTCGATCTCAATGAAGCCGGTCGGGAAGCACTCGCTTCACTTGACGCTTCATTACCCCGGAGCGTGAGGATAGAAACCGGGTTTTCGCCGCGGGAATTGGTCGTGCGGGCAAATGGGGCTCATATAAGACAAATATTGGCCAGTCTGATTCTAAACGCCGGCGAAGCTATCGGTGAGCGGGAAGGTCTTATCGCCTTGGAAATCCGCGCCATGTCGGCAACGGATTTGGGGGCGTTCAGGTTCTTCCCGCCGGACTGGAAACCGAAGGCAAAGGAGTACGCCTGCCTCTCCGTCACCGATGACGGCTGTGGCATCGACGCGGCCGTCGTGGAAAAGATCTTCGATCCGTTCTTCTCCACCAAGTTCACGGGCCGGGGCCTGGGACTCGCCGTTACTCTGGGATTGGTGCGGGCATACGGGGGGGCGATCGCCGTCGAGAGCCCGCCGGGCCGTGGCGCGAGCTTCCGCGTCTTTCTCCCCTTGCCCGAAGAGCGACTTCCGCCCCCCATAGTTGAAGAGGCTTTCATTCCAACTCCGGTCGAAAACCAGGGGTTGGCCCTTCTGGCGGAAGGCGAGCCGATGTTTCGCAATGTGGTCCGGGCCATGCTGAAAGGGTTGGGCTTCGAGGTGGTCGCCGCTTCCGACGGCATCGAGGCGGTGGAACTCTTTCGCGCACGCAAGGCCGCGGTCCGTCTCGTCTTGATCGACTTGAACATGCCGCGCATGAACGGCTGGGAAACCCTTGCGGCCGTGCGCTCGATTCGGCCCGACATCCCGGTGGTCCTCACCGGGGGCCACGACAAAGCCGGTGTGATGGACGGCGAGCGCCCCGGGCGGCCCCAGGCTTTTTTGAGCAAACCCTACCAGATGGCTCAGCTCAAGGCTGTCCTTGAAACCGTGCTGTCGCCGGCCGCGGTGGGACTGCCCGGCGGCGTTGCGGGGTGCTGACGAGGGGCTGTTGCGGGGTGCTGACGAGGGGCTGTTGCCCAAATGCAAAAGTTACGACAGGTGTGTCCAAAACAGGGCGGAGGTCTCCCCTCCCTTGGCGGGAGGGGCAGGGGGAGGGGGTCGTAAGTACTTGAAAATTCAACACCCTCCCCTAGCCCCTCCCATCGCGGGGAGGGGGGCTCACGTCCGGCTGCATGGTCGCGCAGCCTCAAGATTTCTTTGGGCAACAGCCCCATGATCCCGATCCTTCCCCTCGCGCTATCCGGGCGTGGCGGAGGAGAGTGTGACGTTAACCGTGAAAGGAAACGCAGCTTGTTCTGGCGCAAACTACTGTTGAGTCTGCTGATGGCGGTCATTTTGCCGGCGGCGGCGGAAGGCGGCCCGGACGAACTCTCCGTGAGGACGCCGGTTTCAAGCGAATTCCTTGATACTCTCTCCGAGCGGGAGCGGGCCTGGCTGCGCGACCATCCCGTCATCCGCGTGGTTCAGGACCCGGGCTGGCCCCCGGTGGAATTCTCCGACGAGCGCGGTGAGCCGTCGGGCATCTCCTGGGAATATTTGAGCCTCGTCGAACGGCGGTTGGGCGTGAAGTTCGAGCAGGTGCGGCGCCTGAGCTGGCAGGAGGCATATGCCCGGCTCAAACGTTGGGAAATCGATATGACCGCCTCGGTGGCCGCGACGCCTGAACGCGCTCAATTCTGGGCCTTCACCAAACCTTACATGAGAATTCCCATTGTCATCGCCACGCATCCGGATGTCCCCTACATCGCCGACATGCGCGAGCTTGCGGGGAAGAAGGTCGCCGTGGTGGAAGGTTACGCCGTCGACGACTGGATACCGAGGGACTTTCCCGAGATCCGGCTGGTCCGGGTCAAAACGGCTCGGGAAGGTCTTGAAACGTTGCAGCGAGGCGAGGTCTTTGCCTACATTGATAATTTGCTGATCATCGGCCACTACCAGGCAAAGATGAGGGTCACGAATATCAAGATTTCCGGGGGGACCCCGTATGAAAACGCCCAGTCCATGGCGGTTCGAAAAGACTGGACCATTTTCGCCGGGATTCTTCAAAAGGTGCTGGATTCGATTTCCGAAACGGAACGTTACGACATTGAGAGGAAATGGTTGCCCGTCCGCTATGAACACGGGTCCGACTACACCCTGCTGTGGCAGGTGCTGGCCGTATTGGGCGCGCTCCTCCTGGGATCGGTGTTTTGGAACAGGAGACTGTCCAGGGAGATAAGATATCGCAAACAAACGGAAGCGGCCCTCAAGGAAAGCGAGGAATGGCTTTCCATGGCAATGGATGTGGGCAACGCGGGGGTATGGAGATGGAACCTGAAGAGCGACGAGGTCCACCTCGATGCATGGTTCCACGCGATGTTGGGTTATGCGCCGGGAGAACTGCCCAACACGCTCCAGGAGTGGTTGCCCTACCATCATCCGGAAGAAATACCGATATGGGTGTCCAAGGCCGAGGCGTATTTACGAGGCGACAGCCCTGTTTACGAGAGCGAACATCGTATTCGCGCAAAGGACGGGGCATGGAACTGGGTCTTCACCAGAGGCCGGATCGCGGACCTCGCCACTACGGGGTCCCCGGAGCAACTCATCGGCATCGCGATGAACGTCACCGAGCGCAAGCGGGCGGAGGAGACGCTGGCTGACGAAGCCGTCCGGCGGCGAATCCTTGTCGAGCAGTCCAGAGACGGGATCGTGGTGCTCGATCACAACGGCAAAGTGTACGAGGCAAACCAGCGGTATACGGAAATGCTTGGTTATACTCCCGAGGAAATGCGCGAGCTCCACGCATGGGATTGGGACACTCAATGGACGCGCGAGCAAATTCTGGAGATGGTTCGATCCGTGGATGCCACCGGCGACCATTTCGAGACGCGCCACCGCCGTAAGGACGGCACCGTCGTTGACGTCGAGATCAGCTCCAACGGGGCCGTCTGCGGCGGGCAGAAACTGATATTCTGCGTGTGCCGCGACATCACCGAGCGCAAGCAGGCGGAAGAGGCGCTGAGGCAGGGGCTCGCCAAGGTCGAGGCAACGCACCGGACGCTGTTGAGCGCGATCGAGGAGCAGAAACGAACGGAAGAGGCCCTGCGAACTTCCGAGCAGCGGCTGACCGACATCATTGATTTCCTCCCGGACGCGACGTTTGCGATCAGCAGCGAAGGCATCGTCATCGCCTGGAACCACGCCATGGAGGAAATGACGGGGGTCCCGGCGGAATCCATGATCGGCAAAGGCAATTTCGAATATTCCCTGCCGTTTTACGGGCGGAGGCAGCCTTTGCTGATCGATCTCGTATTTGTCGGCGAAGAGGAAATCCGGAAGGACTACCAGGCAGTATCGAAAATAGGCGACACCATCGTTGCCGAGGCCTTTGTTCCGGGAACGTATGGAGGAAAAGGGGCATACCTTTGGGGCATTTCAAAGCCGCTCTATGACAAGTCGGGGAAGTTCATCGCCGCGATCGAGTCGATTCGCGACATCACCGAGCGCCAGCTTGCCGAGGAGACTCTAAAAAAAGCGGAGGCCAAATACAGGGCCATCTTTGAAAACGCTCTGGAAGGAATCTTCCAGACCACCACGGATGGGCGCTATATTGCCGCAAATCCGGCTCACGCAAAAATGCTGGGATATGACTCCCCCGACGAACTCATGTCCTCGACCGCGGACATCGGTCGGCAGATTTATGCCGATCCGGCGCGGCGCGTGGAAATCAAACGGTTGCTGACACGGGACGGCCAGGTCAAGGACTTTCACACTCAATTGCGCCACAGGGACGGAACGACTATCTGGGTGACGATTGACGCCACCTCCATCCGCAGCCCGGACGGGAATGTTCTCTATTACCAGGGCAGCATGCTGGATATCACCGACCGCAAGCGGGCGGAGGAGGAAAGGGAGAAACTCGAGGCGCAACTGTTTCACGCCCAGAAGATGGAAACGGTGGGGCGACTGGCGGGGGGCGTCGCCCATGATTTCAACAACATGCTGGGGATAATCCTCGGTTCCGCGGAAATAGCTCTATGCGAGGCGGACCCCGGGACGCCCCTCTATGAGAGCCTCACTGAAATCCGCAAAGCCGCCCACCGCTCCGCGGACCTCACCCGGCAGCTTCTGGCCTTTGCCCGCAAACAGACGATCGACCCCAAGGTGCTGGACTTGAACAGGACCGTCGAAAGCATGCTCAAGATGCTCCGGCGGCTGATCGGCGAGGATATCGACCTCCTCTGGCTGCCCGGGGAGGACCTGTGGCCGGTGAAGTTGGACCACGCCCAGATCGACCAGATGTTGGCCAATCTTTGCGTCAACGCGCGGGACGCGATTAAAGACGTCGGCAAGATCACTATAGAAACGGGGAACGTCGTCCTGGACGCGGCCTACTGCGCCGCTCGCGTGGGCTTTCCCGCCGGCGACTACGTGATGCTCGCCGTAAGCGATGACGGCTGCGGCATGTGCGAGGAGGCCCGGGGCCGCCTCTTCGAGCCGTTTTTCACCACCAAGGGACTTGGAAAAGGCACCGGACTCGGACTTGCCATGGTTTACGGCATCGTCAAGCAGAACCAGGGGCTCATCAACGTCTACAGCGAGCCCGGGCTGGGGACGACCTTCAAGATCTACATTCCCCGGCACGCGGCGGCCATCGTCGAGGCCAGGGCTGAAGGCGCTTCGGAGTTCCTGCCCGGCCGGGGAGAGGTGGTGCTCCTGGTGGAGGATGAACCGGCATTGCTGAGGATGAGCAGGGAGATGTTGGAAAAGCTGGGCTACACCGTATTGAGCGCGGCCACGACAGGCGAGGCGATGCGCCTGGCCGAGGAGCATGACGGCGAGATTCACCTCCTCCTGACCGATGTGGTCATGCCCGAGATGAACGGCCGGGACCTGGCCAAACGCCTTCTGGCGAACAAACCTGGAACGAAATGCCTGTTCATGTCAGGCTATACGGCCAATGTCATCGCCCACCACGGTGTGCTGGAAGAAGGCGTAAAATTCATCCAGAAGCCGTTTTCCATGCGGGACCTGAGCGCCAAAGTGCGGGAGGCGCTGGACGAGAAGAGTAAATGAGTCGAGGTCTGCCCGTGCTATCAATCATGCGGCCCGGCCGGGGCCGCTATTGCCCCGGCTCAGGTAAATCCGGCGCCCGCCGTGCACGCGTGGCAGTGGTCCGAAACGGCCACCCTGGACCCGGGGGCCGGGGGGCCTTCCATTTCGGATACATGCACGGGCCTTCCGCCCAAGGGAACACCGGCCGCCAGGTTAAAGTCGCAGTCGAACAGATAGCCGTCCCAGGAAACCGACACCAGCTCACGGCACATGACCCCGTCCAGGGCCGCGGGATTGAAGGCCGAAGCCAGTGTGCACATGTATTCCTCGAACCCGCCGGCGCGCTCCAGACTCTTTTTGAATCTTCCGAGCGGCGCGTTGGCCAGGCTGTACAGATTGTTGAATTCGATCCCCCATTTCATACGAAGTCCGGAACGGAATTCCTCTTCGAGCCTTGCCTGGGGGGGCGGCAAAACAGGCCCCGGCGGATTGTGGACCAGGTTTAGATCCAGCCCCGCCCCGGGCATTCCGTATCCCAGTTCATTCAGATGCCGCAGGGCCGTTACGGATTCCAGGACCCCCAGGGCGCGCGACTCCATGGGGTTTGGCGTTTCAGTGGGAGGAAGAGGGGCCGTGATTACCGCCCGAAGCCTTCTCAGCAAGCCGGCGAGCGAACCGCCGGGGATGTTCAGCGCGGTCAGGTTCGAGCGGAAAACGATCCGCGGGGCGAATTCGGAAAGACCGGTCAGCAGTTTCTCAATCGAGGGGTTCAGCTCCGGTGCGCCGCCGGTTATGTCGACGACATCGAAACCGCCTCTTTCGGCGTACCGGATGACTTCTTCCATAACCTCCGAGCCCATGAGTTCGCTGCGGCGCGGACCCGCTTCCAGGTGGCAGTGAGCGCAGAATTGATCGCAAAGCAAGCCGGTATTGATCTGAAGTATTCGAGTAGTGCCGCGGCACAACTCCAACCCGTTTCGGGCAAGCATGGCGGAAAAAGGCTCCACACGCATAGGCCCGCGGGTCGAGACGCTATTGTCCGAATCGCACGCATTGAGTTTAGAATTACAGCAGCCCATGTGGTTTCCCCGTCAGAATGAACTTCCGTTCACAGATCCGCCTCTATCGGCATACGCGGGCTTCTCGCCGCACGGCCCGGCGCGGGACTTATACCAATTTGCGTTCAAGATGCGCCCAGGCCGATGGGTTTCGCTCCGGTTCACCCAGCCCACACTCCGCTCCCAACTGCGTTAATACGTAGGATGGGTGGAGCGGAGCGCAACCCATCGCTCTTGGCTGTCCTATTTGGTCCATCCGTCCTTCAAGTCCTTGATCAGCACCGTGGAAAACCCCAGGGGGAAAAGCAAAAGCAAAGGCAATGCAAGCCAGGTTTCCCTCTGCCACGCGAATGCGAGGGGCATGAGACTGTATGCCGCCAGCGCGGTGTTGAGAGCCAGGTAGGCGACTCTTTGCTGTCGATAGATCGAGGCCAGGCGCGGAAGGCGATCATGCCCATGCAACCCGAACTTGGGAGTGCGCTCGAAGTTTCCTCCGCGGCTGAAAACGCCCTTCAGTACCGACAGGGCCAAACATGGCGCCATGCCCACGCTTAGAATCGGCAGGAGCATGAGGTGCGGGAACCGGGTCCTTGATTTGTTGCTCAATGCGTAGCAAAAAAAATAGACGAGTATGGCGACACTCGTGCAGATGAGAAGCGGCAGGTCGATTCGGAGTAACTCATAGGGCCCGATGCCGACGCGCCACATGATCGCGGGATAGACGGTCAGGGCGACAAGAGCGCCGAACAGCCAGCCGAAGTTTGCCAGAAGATGGGCCGTTGCTTCGACTTTTACCGAAAACGGCAAAGAGGATGCGAGCAGGCCGGGCAGTATTTTTTTTGCCGTCTGGACGGAGCCCTTTGCCCATCTTTTTTGCTGGCTCCGGAAAGACGCCAGGGTTACGGGAAGCTCGGACGGGACGGCGAGCTCTTCGAGGTAAACGAACCGCCAGCCGGCAAGCTGCGCGCGATAGCTCAGATCCAGATCTTCGGTCACCGTATCGGACTGCCAGCCCCCCGCCGATTCGATGGCCTTTTTTCGCCAGACGCCGGCCGTTCCGTTGAAGTTGAAAAACAGCCCCCGTCTGAACCTCACCCAATGCTCGATGCTGAAATGCGGTCCCAGGAGCAAAGACTGAATGCCGCTGAACCACGAATAATCCGCATTCAAAAAACCCCACCGCGCCTGCACCATTCCTGTCTTCTCATCGTGAAAGCAGGGTATGGTGCGAAGCAGAAAATCCGCCGGGGGAACGAAATCCGCATCAAAGATAGCGATATATTCACCGCTTGCCTGGGCCAGGCCGTTTTGCAGAGCGCCGGCTTTGTATCCCTCCCGGCGCCCGCGCCGGATCACCCTGATGCCGACTCCTCTTGCCCTCCAGTAACTGAAACGCTCATCCACAATCTCGCATGTGTCGTCGGTCGAGTCGTCGAGCACCTGAATTTCGAGCTTCTCCTTCGGCCACTCCACCCGGGCAACAGCGTCCAGGAGCCGGGCCGCCACGAATCGTTCGTTGTAGAGAGGCAACTGGACCGTAACAAAGGGGAGGCTTTCCGCGGACGGCAGCGGCGGCGGCGGAGGGGGAGCGGGCTTCTTGCGCTCGATGACCCAGCAGGCGAGAATCCACAGCCGGTGGAGGCCGTAGAGGGATAGTCCCGCCAATGCGGCGAAGTGCAGCGCCGTTAGAATGTAGATACTCCATGTAAGCATGGCAAAAAGCATCCCGAACTTGCGAGACTCGTTCTTACCTAAATTAAGCGATCAATTTGCCGATTGAGTCGGGTCGTCATTCCGGCGAAAGCCGGAATCCAGTCCAGGGCGGCCACCCGCTGGATACCGGCTTTCGCCGGTATGACGCCGCTCCATGGAGTGAATCGCTCTAATCAGGTCTTAAACCGTTGTTCTCCCCCGGCCCGTCAACTTCCGTATATACCATGAATCCAGGGTGTTAATGAATCGGAAGTATGAATACTTATCGGTACATATATTGGTATTATCAATTTGACGTATAGACAAACTCTTGGGATTGATTGATACCGAAAGACTTGGGGAATGAGGGGATCGATATTCATCAGGGGGAGGATACCGGCAAATGGATTCAGCAGTGGACAGAGTGAGCGCGATCATTGTTACGGCATGCATCTGCATTCTTCTAACGGCGAGCCAATGCGGCGCCGGCGCATGGACGATGGGAAAGGGGCAGTTCTATGAGAGGGTTGCCTTCAACTACTATTATGCCGACGAGCAGTTCGGGGTGAAGAAAAGTTGGACTACTTTCAGAAGTTTCACGGATATGAATGTCAGCAATTATTTCGAGTACGGCATCACGGACAGGTTCACGCTGATCAACGCACTGTATTACAAGGACCTGGAAAAACAGGAAGCTTTCTCGAATGTGGATGCAAGCGGTGTCGGAGATATCGATCTGGGGCTGAAGGCCAAATTACTCGAAGGGTCGTGGGGAGTGCTTTCAACCCAGGGGCTGGCGAAATTTCCGGGATTCTACGACAAAAATGATGCTCTCCCGCTCGGAAACGGGCAGTACGATACCGAATTGCGGGTGCTCTACGGGCGTTCTTTATATCCGTTCCCGGGCTACGTTAATTTTGAGATAGGCTATCGGTGGCGCCTGGATGATCCTTCCGACGAGTTGAGATACCTCGCGGAATTCGGGATGGACTTTACCAGGGACCTTTATGGAAGAATCAAACTGGACGGCATCCTCAGCATGGATAACGGCGCGAAGAACGGCGCCGGCCTCGGCATTGCCGGCAACCCCACGGCGACAAACAGCTTCGATCTCGGAAAGCTCGATATCGCGCTGGGCTACAGGCTGACAAAAGCATACGGACTGGAGCTGGTCTACACGCCGGAAATCTACGGCAGGAACACCACGCAGGGTGCAACCTATACGCTGGCTTTCACTTACCAGTTTAAATGAGGGCCCGGCGATTGTCCGTGCGAATCCCTTAGTACACAGTTACATAATTACAGTGACGTATCGAATGCATGGGCCTGACGCAAAGGAGCGGGCTATACAATCGTCATTCCCGCGGCGTCTCTGGGCGGGAATCCAGCGTTTTCGCAATGCGTTGAAGCAAAACGATTTATCCCAAAGTCGCCGGATTCCCGCCCAGAGACGCCGCGGGAATGACGATGTGGCGGTCCATACCGGAAGGCGAACAGAACATAACGCTCACGATAATACGTCACCGAATTTATGAAATAGACCACTAAGGCGCGCCGCATATCTCACGGTAGGGGCATTTTTCTTCGCAGGGATTGTTTGCTTCGAGCCACAGCGGGGAGATGTCGCCGGCCGCAATCCGGTTCAGCGCGGCCGCGACGGTCTTTTCCCACTCGGAAAGGGATGCCGCGTTATCCTCCGCCGGGTCGAAAAAAAGGAGGCGCCTGACATTTCCCGGCGTGCTGAGGTCGACATACCCGGCCCCGCAGCCGCCGCGTTCCACCCCGACGCCGCGTTCCACCCCGAAGCCGCCGCCTACCGCCCCGCCGCCGGCTTCCATCACGCAGCCGCCGCCTTCCGCCCCGACGCCCCGGACGAGCCCCCGCGATACCGCGAGAAGGTAGGCCGGAAGTTGCGGCTGCGCGTAATTCTCCCGGACGTCCTTTCTTGCCGGGATGCTTCCCGTCTTGTAATCCCAGCAGATAAGGCCCTGATCGGGGCGCCGGTCGATCCTGTCGAGCCTTCCCTTGAGGCGGGCGGCGCAGCCCGCGAGGTCCATGCCGGTGAAAGGGGATTCCACCGCCAGCCAGGACCAGCCTTCCTCGATACTTTTCCACTCCTCTTCGAGCCACCTGTGAAGAAGCCCCGGAAAATCCGGCCTGCCCGTGAGGCGGTCCAGTTCGACCTGCCACGAGGCTTCAAAGAGGTGCGGCGCAAGCTTTTCCCGGACGACTTTTTCCAGGAGTTTTGCAAGATCGTCAAGGGTCGCATCGCCGGAACGAACGTCAGGACCGGCCCTGGATACAAATGACGCGAGGATTTCGTGGATTTTTTGTCCCCGTTCGAGCGGCGGGATTCCCGCCTCGATCTCCGGAAGTTCCTCCAGGCGCAGGATGTGGCGGAAAATAAACAGCGCCGGGCAAAGAATCGCGGAGTGCAGCGCGCTTACCGCGACCGGTTCGGTGAAGGGGAGGGGGCTCATGCGGAAATCTTCGGGGCCCGGCAGGAAGGGTTCGCCTTGTTCGGGGGGCATCCCCGATATGCTCTGTTGCACCCACTCGGCGCGCTGCATCGCCGGGAGAGGGTCTTTCCAGGGGATAACCGGATAGCGCTTTTGCTCACTTTCCCGTGGCCAGAAGGGTGAGGGCAGGCTGATCTCGCCCTCGCGGTTCATGGCGGGCCGGCTAAGCGTAATCTCGGGGGCCGAAGCGCGGAGGTTGCCGAAAAGGTAGCGCGCGAAGGTGAACTGGCTCTCGGGGGTCCCTCCGAGCACCCTTTTACGCTCGGACGGGCCGAGAAGCGGAAGCGCGCGGACAGGCTGGGGAAGCGCTCCCGAAACCAGCCCGGGGACGAAAACCTTGCTGAATGCGAGCCCCCGCGCGTCGAGCCTTCCAAGGACCTGGATCCCCGCGTCCTCCAGACCTGTTTTCTGCACGCGAACGCGCGAGGCGGCCGAAGTCAGAAGTTCCGTGAATTCGGACACGGTGATTTCCGTTCGGCCGAAATCATTTTCAAACCGGCCGAGCAGATCGTCGAGGCCCTGCCGTGAAATCTCGTCGAGATCGTTTGCAACAACCGGAAATTCAAACCGGGTCCACAACCGGCGAAGATTTTCCGCCCAAAAAGATGCGGTCTTCCCCCCGTTTGCTAGAAAGGGCGCAAGCGCCGCCCCGATTTCACGGCCACCCTCGGCAAAAATCTCTCCCGCCGCGGAGCGCACCGCCCCGAGCAGCGCATCGAGTCCGGAATCTATCCGCTCGTTTCGCCAGACCCGGTCCCAGTGGGCCAGCTTCCGGCTCCATCTCGAGAAAAAGCCATAGTAGGGGGAGCGCAGAAGCGTGAACAGGTCCCGGCGCATCCGGCCCCCGGCGGCGAAACGCAACGGGAGCAGCGCCGCGTGAAAAAGGGGTTCCCCGGCAAGGTCCCTGTCGGGGCTGAGGTTGTATGCCGCGCGGGTCCCGGCAAGCGGTTCGCCGAGGATATCTTCGAGGCCGTTGGCTATGGCGGGGCTGTAGAATTCGGAATCGAGCGCCACGACCGCGATTTCATGGAGAGGCAGGCCGGCTGCCGAGGCCAGGAGGTTTTCCATGAGCCCGGTGATTTCCTGGCCGGGGTCGGAGAAGGCGAGGGTCTCAGCAGGCTGCCCGCACCCGATGGGAAGGGGGAAAAACTCGGCCCCGGTCGCCTTCTGAAGGGCTCCCAGAAGCTTTTTTTCCCAGTATCCGGCAAACTCGAACCCCGCAAATGCCATCCTGGAGGCCGGGCGAGGGAGGCGGTCGAAAATATCGAGTATCTTTTGCGGAAGCTGCGCGGGATGGAACAGTCCGGCGCGTGACAACTCGCCGCTGAAAAGCCGCCAGATTTCGCGCCTCCACTCGATCAGGCGGTTTCCGGCCTCACCCCGGCCGGGGTCCATGCCGTAGCGCAAAAGGTGCTCGAAGCTTTCGTCCAGAAGATGAACCAGGCCCATGTCCGGCGATATCGGCCCGGGCGGAGGCAGGTGGTCGAGACACTCCCTGAGGAGCCGCCAGCGCGTGAAATGGGACGCCGGCCACTCGTCGGCCCAACTCTCCGACCAGAAAGAATCGAGCCACCGGTTGAGGGTGAAAATGGCGGGGGAGTCCCAGGCGGCAAGGCCTGAATCGAGCTTTTTCCGGCGAAATTTTTGCCGCGCCTGGTGCACGAACCGCTCCGTTTCGGCCAGCACGGTGTGGCCGCTTTCCAGGAGATCGATGAGACGGTTTTGGAGGTCGCGGTTTGTCATGGTTTCAATTATGCACCGGGGAGGGCGGAAATTCAAATGTCTTGCGGACGGGAATGATTCTATTCACCTGTACACCTTCCGGCGCGGAGAGGTGGGAATTGGGGACATCAATGGGCAGACCGGTGGTGTGTCCTGAAATCGCTAAAACTTGTCCTGGTGACCTTTTCCTTGCGTTTTGGATTCGTATATGGAAAGGTCCCAGTCACCCGCGCAGTGTCCGAGAGGTTTTCATGGCATGCGGGAAAAAGGCCGGACAGAAACCTTCAAGCTCGAACAGGAGATGGACAATCATGAGAAGACTTAACAGAAAGAGTATAATGGTGGCGGTTATAGCTCTGATTATGATCTTTGGAGTAAATTCATTTATAGTACCGCAAAGCTTTTCAGCGGGTGAGGAAGGGACGAAGGGAGCTGTCCGTTTTGATGCCAATACATCCATGAAGGACAATCTGGCTGCACTAAAAGGCAAGAGCGTAACAGTCACCATATCGTCCGGCCAAGCGATCACCGGAACAGTTGCTGACGTCAAAGGCAATTTGCTGCACCTTTCCAAGATAAGCCAGAAAGATTTCTATGATGCCCTGATTGCTATAGATCACATTGCCGCGATTGAAATGAAAGTCAGGTAGAAAGAACATTAAGCGATTGGGATTCGGATCGGCTGCCGTATCATTCCGGGCCGAGATCAAGACAATCCTCTTGCCGAGGGTCGTCCGGCAACGTCGTGCGCGGCATCTCAACAACCGGTCAAAGTGGACTCACTGGCCCTCGATTATCCGCTGCATGGTTCCCGCTTAGAAATCCCAAAAGCTTGCGGCGACCTTGTCGTCAATCGTTTCAACGAGCTTGAGCACGAGTTTCAGAGTGGCGAGGTAATCCGAGATGTCGATAATCGTGTTGTGGGTGTGCACGTAACGGGCGGGGACGGCCAGGACGACCGTCGGCACGCCGATGCCGTGCATGTGGATCATAGCGGCGTCGGTCCCGCCTTTTCTTCGGACGGCAAGCTGGTAGGGGATGCCGTTTTTTCCCGCCGTCTCGATGACGAAGTCGACAAATTTGCGGTTCATAATGGCGGAAGGGTCCATCATCCTGATCTGGACGCCCGCGCCAAGCGCGCCCTGTCGCTCGTCCTCGCCCGTGCCGGGCGAATCGTCCGCCGGGGAGCCCTCGCAAACGATGCCGATATCGGGATTGATATGAAATGCGGCCGTTTTGGCGCCTCGGGTCCCCACCTCTTCCTGGACCGTTCCGGCCGCAAATACCGCGTTCGGATGCGAGATCGCATCCAGCGCCCGCGCGGCCTGTATTACGACGCCCAGGCCCGCCCGGTCGTCGAAGGCCTTCGAGAGCAGGTAATCCGGGTTGCGCATCCGGACGAACGGGCTGTCCGGAACGACGGCATCGCCCGGGCGGATTCCAAACGAGCGCGCCTCATCGGCGCTTCTCGCCCCGACATCTATGTACATGTCCTCGATTTTCAGGAGCTTTTCACGCTCCGCGTCCGTGAGAAAATGGGGAGGTTTCGCGCCGATCACGCCCACTATTTCGGAGCCGTCGCGCGTGAGGATGCGGACCCGCTTCGCCGGAAGCACATGGGCCCACCAGCCGCCAAGGGTCGTGAATTTGAGCAGCCCGCCCGAGGTGATCGCCTGGACCATCAACCCCACTTCGTCCATGTGGGCGGCGATCATGACGCGTGGGGAGGCCGACGTTCCCTTTTTTTCGCAGATTATGTCCCCGGCCCTGTCGGTTGCGACCCCTTCTCCCAGCTCGTCCCGGAAGATGCGGCGCACTCCGCCTTCCTGGCCGGACGCGCCGTGCGCCCCGGTCAATTTTTCCAGCAGCTTTATCGCATCTTCTCTAGTGCCCTTATCCATTTCGGCGCCCCTCTTTGGGTTGGTCGGAAACGTCCCCGCCCGTTTTGACGGACCTCATGAACTTCTTATAATTTCGAAAAACGGCCGGATCAACCGGCAACTGAGTGAACAGTGAGCAGTGAACAGTGAGCAGAGGTTGCCCTCAGGCCGATACTCCGCGTTCGACCCGCACCCCGCAAGCCCAGCCCCGCCTCACGAGGATGGCGGCCGCACGAAGATGCGGTCAAGCGTCCGTTCGGACATGTGCGAGACCAGCTTCACGAGCGAAAACACCACGATCAGGGAAAGGATTATCCTTCCCCAGAGTATCCCCGAAACGTGACCCCCGAAGATCGCGATGAGCAGGGTGTCTTCGATAACGCTGTGGCACAGGCCCATGAGGGAGAGGCAAAACAGGACGTCGCGCCTGTCCGTGCGCCCGGATACCGCCTCCTGGATGATCAGGCCTCCCCCGTAGGCAATCCCGAGGGTCATTCCGACGATCGTAATGGTGGTGGCCGAAGGGCCGATCCCGAGTAGCCTCAGTATGGGGTTGAGGAGCCGGACCATTATCCGGGTGATGCCGATCCGTTCGAGGATTTTCATGAGCAGAAGCAGGGCCAGGATGACGAAAAAAATGAAAACCAGGTCCCGTACCTGGCCCAAAGCCCAGGCCGGGAGCGAGGAATCCTTGACCGGGGGGATCCAGATGGTTTCGTGCGGCCCCTGGAGCCAGTCTCCCCACCGGTAGATTCTGAATAGGACCCATCCGAACAGGAAGGCGCACCCGAAGCGCAAGACAATCATGAAGCGCAGGCGCACGCCGGCTTTCTGGGTGATGCGAAGCTCGATCGGGAGGTTGTGGGCAACGAGCATCATCAGGCCCAGGACGGTAATCTGGGCGACGGTGATGGGCTCCGCGCCAGCCAGCGAGGAATATACGATCACCCCGGCGTAGAGGTTTGTCAGGATCGTTGTGGCCCACACCAGGCCCATGCTCCCGGGAAGCCCCACCACCCGCATCACGGGGGAGAGGAGATTTCCGAGGAAGTCGATCCCCCCGGTCTCCTGGAGCACCTTCACCACGACGATCACCGGGATCATTATCTTAAAGAGACGCCAGCTTATCTCGAATGCTTCGGAAAAGAGCTGCTTCGTGAAATCCGCGGCGGGAAGGGCCATAGGGCGGTCGATTTTCTATTCGTATGAAATGAGGACGACGGATAAAACCGCGAGCGCCACTCCGGCCATCTGGGCAGGATTGAGCTTTTCCCGGAAAAAAATGAAGGCAAGGGCAATGGTCACGACGGGGTAGAGGGCGGTGAGAGGGGCGATAACGGACAGCTTCCCGGTTCGCAGGGCGTACATGAAAAAGAGCAGGCCGAGATAGCCGGCCACCCCCGTCAGAACGGAAGGCACGATGCCCCGAATGTCGGCGCCCATTTCCGGGCGCAGGACGAAAAACACGGCCAGCCCGGTCAGAAGGCCGCCCATTACTTCATAGATGAACGCGCTTTTCGGGTCGAGCCAGGTGACGGCAAATTTAGGCAAAAAAGCCCAGAGGCCCCAGGCCAGTACCGCCAGCATGGAATAGACAGCCCAGTCTTTCATCGTCGCACTCCGTCCGGTATCCGGTCCTCGGTTAACGGCAATCCGCCGTGGGAGCGGCTTGCAGCCGCGATGCGCACCCAGTCCGGTAGCGGGTCCTCGGTCCACTGCAATCCGCCTGTGGGAGCGGCTTGCAGCCGCGATGCGCACCCAGTTCGGTAGCGGGTCCTCGGTCAACTGCAATCTGCCTGTGGGAGCGGCTTGTAGCCGCGATGTTTTTTGCGAAAAATACAATCGCGGCAGGATGCCGCTCCCACAGTTTTGATATTGGGATATCCGGCCCGGAAATTTCCGGAAAAACTAATCGCCCGCCGCCTCTTTCCGGTATCCGGTCCTCGGTTAACGGCAATCCGCCTGTGGGAGCGGCTTGCAGCCGCGATGCGCACCCAGTTTGGTAGCGGGTCCTCGGTCAACTGCAATCTGCCTGTGGGAGCGGCTTGTAGCCGCGATGTTTTTTGCGAAAAATACAATCGCGGCAGGATGCCGCTCCCACAGTTTCGATACAGGGATAGCCCGCTCGGAAATTTCCGGAAAAACTAATCGCCCGCCGCCTCTCCCTCGCCGAACCAGGCAACATCGAGCGGGTTGCGGGCCGGAAGCCGGTAGAAGCTGTATTTGGGATAGCCCGCCATGAGAATCCCCGTAATAGTATTGTCGGCGGGGATCTTCAGGAATTCGGACATCGCGGGCAGTTGCTGGGCGCATACCTGCGCATACCCGGCCCAGCATGTCCCGATCCCAAGAACGGGCGCGTAGAGTTCCACGTATTCGAGGGCAAGGCAGGTGCTGACCGCCGCCGGGGCCAGGTCCTTCGGCGCATGGGCGACGATCAACTGCGGCGCGCCACGCAAAATCCGGTCTTCACCCTTTTCATGGGAGCGGATGATTGCCGGCATGTGATACCGGTTCCCGATCTCGGGCTGAAACCGGACGACATCGCGCATCCAGGCGACTATAAGCTCCCGGATAGCGTCCAGGTTTTCGCGGCCCTCGACCACCAGGTACGAAATCCCCTGGGAATTGTGGCCCGAAGGCGCAAACCGGGCGAGATCGAGCAGTTCGAGCATCCGGTCCCGGGGTACGGGATCGTTCTTGTAGCGCCGGATCGAGCGACGCGAGCGCAGGAAGACCGCCGCCGCGTCGGGATCGAGCGCGAAGCCCGACGGAATGGGGAGTTGGCCCGCGATGGGGTTCTTGCGGTTATCGAGCGCCCCCTGTGGACACGCGGCGACGCACTGCCCGCAGCCGATGCAGTGCTGCGCGGCGCCGGGCAGGAGTTTCGGACCGCATTGGGGGTCGAGGATGAGAAGCCCCAGCGGACATATCTCGACGCATATCCCGTCGAGCGTACATTTATCGTGATCTACCGTTATCAGTCCCATTTCACAATCCCTTTAAAAGCAGTGAAGAGTGAGCAGTGAAGAGAAAAGGCGGAACGGCGCGGGATGAGCGGGCTTTTTCCACTCACTTCTCACTTTTCACTTCTCATTTTTCACCCAAAAGGTATTTTCTGTTCACTGTTCACTGTTCACTGTTCACTGTTCACTGTTCACTGCCGTTAAAAAAGGTCCGATTTAAAGAAGGATTCGCCTTCGGAAGTATGTGCTTCCCGCCTGGCGGCCCGGGCCTCGTCGGTTTCATCCTGGCCCGGTTCCGAGAGGCCATCGCCTGAATGGGGTCCCCTTCCCGTGGGCAGGCTTCCCGAAAAAGCGGCGTAAACCGTCCCCGGCTCGTCCGATCTCGATATCGTCCCGGAAGAGGAGTTCATCCTGGCGAAAATGATCCCTTCCGGGATCGTGAAGGTCTCGATGGGCTTGTCCTTGAGGTATTCCTTCATGAAGTCGACCCAGATCGGGCAGGCCGCGCGGCCGCCGGTTTCCCCCTTGCCAAGGGATACCGCGTGGTCGTCATAGCCGACCCACACCCCGGTCAGCACCGAGGGGGTATAGCCGATGAACCAGGCGTCCTTGAGTTCGTTCGTGGTGCCGGTCTTGCCCCCCGCGGGCCTCCCCAGAGCTTTCGCCCTGGCCCCGGTGCCTTCCTGGACCACCCCCTGGAGGAGGTCGGTTACCAGGTAGGCGGTCTGGGGGGAGATCACGGGCTCTCTTTTTACCTGGTGCTCTTCAATGAGGGTGCCGTTCCTGTCCAGCACTCTTTCGATGAGAAAGGGTTCCACCCTCGCCCCCTGGCCCGGGAAGGTCGAGTATGCGGTCAAAAGCTCCCAGGGAGTGACCCCGGAGGCCCCGAGCGCGAGCGACAGGGTGGGTGTCAGCGGCGATGCGATGCCGAGTTGCCGGGCATAGTTGATCGTGTAGTTAACCCCGATGGATTCGAGCAGCTTTACGGTAACCACGTTTCGGGAATTGACCAGGGCCTTCCGTAGCGGGATCGGCCCCCAGAACTGGCGGTCGTAGTTAGCGGGTCTCCACGCCCCCCGTGGGCTGTTCTCATCGTAGGCGACGGGAGTGTCCATCAGGATCGAGGCCTCGGTGTAGCCCTTGTCGAGGGCGGCCGCATATATCAGGGGTTTAAACGACGAGCCCGGCTGCCGGACAGCCTGCGTGCACCTGTTGAACTGGCTCTTTTCGAAGTTCCTCCCCCCGACCATGCAGATGACGCGCCCGGTAAGCGGATTCATTGTCAGGAGCGCCCCTTCCGCGCCGGGGTCCTGTTCGAGCGAGACGACCCAGGTGTTCGCGTCCTGGCGCTTCAAAAGCTTCACGCGGAGAAGGTCTCCCGTTTTGAAAACCTTCCCGGCGCGCTTTGTCGAAATCTGGGTCCACTGCCAGCCCGACTGCGGAAGGATTGCGGTTTGCGGCCCGAGGTCGAGGCTGCACGTATTGGTTTTCGAGTCGAATGCCCTTACCAGGCCCGCCACCACTTTGCCGTCGGCGAGATCGCCGTTGGTCTGGACCAGGACCCGCAGGGCGGACTTCCAGTCCTCTTTGGGGACGTTCACATGAAGCCCGCGATAGCGCTGGTGCCTCTTGTCCAGGTCCCGAAGCCCCTGGTCGAGGGCTTTTTCGGCCATCCGCTGGGCCTTCGTGTCCAGGGTGGTGTGGATGGTGAGACCGCCCTTGTAGAGCATGTCGCGGCCGAAACGCGCCTCGGCCACCCTGCGGACTTCCTCGGTAAAGTAGTCGAGTTCCCGGAGGGTCCAGCGCTTGGGCTTCGTGAGGCGGAGCGGCTTTGCGAGGGCCTTTCGGGCCTCGTCGAGCGTTATGAAATTCGCATCGACCATCCTCTGGAGGACATATTGTTGCCGTTCCCGCGCGGCAGGGAACCGGTGGATCGGCGAATAGCGCGTCGGGGCTTTGGGCAGCCCCGCGAGGAGTGATGCCTCGGAGAGGCTGAGTTCGCTCGCGCTCTTATCGAAATAGGTCCTCGCGGCCGCTTCCACCCCGTATGCGCCCGCGCCGAAATATATCTGGTTGAGATAAAGGTAGAGAATTTCATTCTTGCTCAGGCTGTTGTCGATCCTGTGGGCGAGCAACGCTTCCTTTATCTTGCGCGTGAAGGTGCGCTCGGGCGTTAGCAAAAGGGATTTTACGACCTGCTGGGTGATGGTGCTGCCGCCCTGAACGATTTCACCCGCCTTGATGTTTTTAAACATGGCGCGAACGATCCCGACGAGGTCAACCCCGCCGTGTTCGTAGAACCGCACGTCCTCGGCGGCTATGAACGCCTTTGTCAGAAAGGGGGGAAGGTCTTTGAGGGGAACCAGGTAGCGCCGTTCGATGAAGAACTCGCCTATCAGCTCGCCGTCCGCCGAATAGACGCTGGTGACCAGCGGCGGATGATAATTCTTGAGGGCCTCGGCGCTCGGCAGGGACCGGTCGATCTTGATGTATAAAGCGAAAGCGACGGCGCCCGCCATGAGAGCGAGGCATAAGAACACGGAAAAAAGAGTGAACATAATCCAGCGAAAGGGCTTTTTTGCAGGCGCATGCCTTTTCGCCATGGGCTTTTTCATGGATCACCTCTTGAACACCCGACACCCCGGCAGGGGCAGCGGGATCGGCATTACAGAATTCGTCTGTCCTTAATTGAACAAATATATTTACCATACCGGCACACCAAAATAAATAACCGCGCTTCGGGTGGGCGGCAATAATAGGCTTCTATTTTCCCGGTTTCAACATGAAATGCCGGCCGCCATCTCCCTGGAGGCAACGGCGGACGAATTTTGGTCCCGGCCGGTTGCGGGAAATGAAATGGGTTTTAGCTTCCATAAGGACTCCGGTCGAGTTCGCGCCGAAAGAGTTTGCCCGGCGGGTGCTCTCCGGGGACGGCCCGGCGGCAGGCTGGAAGGCCTGCTTTACCGATGATGCGCGCAGTCGGCGCACACATATCCGATACGACCCCCAAAAGGAAAGAACTACCCCATGAAAGCACTCTGTTTTTACCGCCACGGCGGGTTGGATGTCCTCACGCATGACGATGTTCCCGAACCGAAACCGGGCGCGGGAGAGGTCCTTGTCGAGGTGAAGGCCTGCGCGCTCAACCACCTCGACATCTGGGTGATGCGCGGTTGGCCCGGCCTGGAGCTCGATATGCCGCACTGGGGAGGCTCCGATATCGCCGGGGTGGTGGCCGGGAGCGGGCCGGGGGTCTCGGGCTGGGAGACCGGGAAACGGGTGGTGATAGACCACGGCGTCAATGCCTTCGAAGACGAGTTTACGCGGAGGGGCGAGCCCAGCATGAGCCCCGGATACAGGATCATCGGGGAACATACGCGGGGAGGCCTCGCCCGGTATGTCGTCGCGCCGGCCGCAAACCTGGTGGAAATCCCGGACGGCATCGATTTTCCGGAAGCCGCCGCACCGCTGCTGGTAACCCTTACCGCCTGGAGGATGCTGATTGCCCGCGCAAAGCTGCGCGCCGGCGAATCCGTCCTGGTGGTCGGGGCCGGCGGGGGGGTGAACAGCGTGGCCACCCAAATCGCCAAACTCGCCGGGGCAACCGTATATGTGGTTGCGAGCAACGCCGAAAAGGCGCGGAAGGCCCTGGATCTCGGGGCCGATTTTGCGATCGACCGTTCGAAGACGGACTGGGGCAGGGAGGTCCAGCGGCTAACCGGCAAGCGGGGGGTGGACGTTATCGTTGACAACGTCGGGGCCGCGACCATAAAGACCAGCATGCAGGTGGCGGCAAGGGGCGGGCGGATCGTTATCGTCGGCAACACGAGCGGGCCGCACGCGGAAATCGACATCCGCTTCATCTTCGGAAAACAGATCAGCCTGATCGGAAGTACGATGGGCACGCACCATGACTTTCGCGATATCACCCGGATGCTGTGGAGCGGAAAAATCAAAACGGTTGTCGATGAGGTGATGCCCCTGGCCGAGGGTCGCCGCGGGTTCGAGATGATGGAGCGAAGCGATCAGTTCGGAAAGATTGTGCTGGTCCCCTGACGGAACGTGCGGGGCGGGTTTATGGGGCTGTTGCCCGAAGAAGGAGTTAAACGACCCAACGTCTGAGCGGGACGCTGTCCCCCTCCCTTCGACGGGAGGGGCAAGGGGAGGGTGTCGGTAATTTCAAGCACTTACGGCCCCATCCCTCTACCCCTCCCACCCGGGGAGGGGAGTCCCCTGTCGGCCTTTATCGCGGTATCTTCGCTTTTGTGGATTTGGGCAACAGCCCGTTATGCCCCACCCCACGGCCGCGCCGGCGTCATTTTGCCGTCAGCCCCACTATTTTGAATAGGCCGCGCCCCTCGTAGTCGGCAAAATAGATTTCTCCCTCGCCATCCTCGCCGAAGGTGCTGATCCGGTAAGGCGAGGCGAGGAGTTGTTCGGGTTCCCATTTGCCGCCGTCAAGCCGTCTCGCGCCCCAGATCCGCCCCGAGCAATAGTCCGCGTAAAGGTATGCGCCCTGAAGGCCGGGTATCTTTTCCCCCAGGTAAATGTAGCCGCCCGTAATCGAGCACCCGAGCGCGTGGCCGTATTCGGCAATCGGCAAAACGAGGTCGCCCTGATTGCAGTTTGCCGGAGGGTTGAAGCAGTGGTTTCCCTCCATGAGCCTCCAGCCGTAGTTTTCTCCGCCCTTGCTCGACGCGGGCTGGAAATTCACCTCCTCCCACTTGTCCTGGCCGACGTCGGCGATGAATAGGTCGCCCGTACGGCGGTCGAAACTGAAACGCCACGGATTTCGAAGCCCGTAGGCCCAGATTTCGGGACGCGCGGCGGGGTTTTTCAGGAACGGATTATCCGGTGGAATCGCGTAGGGGGCCTTGCCGTTTACGTCGATTCGAAGCATCTTGCCAAGAAGTGTCCCGAGGTTTTGCGCGCGGTTTCCCGGATCGCCCCCCGACCCGCCGTCTCCCATGCCGATGTAGAGATAGCCGTCGGGTCCGAAGAGGAGCAGGCCCCCATTGTGATTGGGGTAGGGCTGTTCGACTTTGAGAAGGACCTGGGCCGAGGCCGGGTCCGCGCGGTCCGGGTTGGACGAGACCCGGTAGCGGGCCACGACCGTGTCGCCGTTGGCGTCCGTGTAGTTGACGAAAAAGAAGCCGTTTTTAACGTAGTCCGGATGAAAGGCTATACTTAACAGGCCACGTTCTCCGCAGCAGGAGACCAGGGATGTGAGGTCGAGGAAGGTCGAGGCGGGGAGGTCGCCCTTGAGCACCATGACCCTTCCGCGCTGAAGGGTCACGAAAAGCCGTCCCGATTTGTCCGGGGGCTGCGTGATGGATGTCGGCTGGCTCAGGCCGGTCGCGACGGTATGGATTTGCAGCTCGCCCCGCGCCAGGGAAGCCGCCCCCAGCAGCATGGCCGACAGTAGAAATACCGCCACGGTTCGCTTCATGCCCTCAATCCCTACCCCGGCGAAACCGGAACCAAAAAGGTAATGGCAACAAACCCCGGGTGTCGGGTGGCCCGGATACTCGTATCCGGGTCCGAAGGACAAGAGGCAACACGATATATCTTCGGACCTCTTGCGCTTCGCGCCCGGATACTCGTATCCGGGCCACCCGTGGTTTCGTGCTCTTCTCTCTAAAGATTTTCTGCCAAAAAAAGCACGAATTTCACGAGTAAGTTACTCAATCCCTCAATCCTTAAATTCCAAATTTTTCCTAAAGGTATATGCCGCTGAGCGTGTCGATCATCCGGTGAAAGGCTTCATGCTTGCCGGGGCCGATCCTTTCTTCCTCCAGCCGGTCGAATTCACGTGATAAACGGCCCTGCTCCTTGTCGGAAAGCTTTTCGTCAGCCATGGGGAAAAGCACGTTGTTTTCTTTCCAGATGTGGCTTCTCAGCAGGTCGCTGTACTGAAGGGCAGGGGTGGTGAGCACCTGCAGGGAACCTGTTTCCCCGCCCTCATATGATTCCACGAGCCGGGTCATCTCGGCCGCGAATCGGCGTCCCCTCTCGTGTTCCGAAAGCATCACGCCGATAGGGCCTCCCTCTCTGGGAATGCCCACCGCTTCCATCGCCGGAAACAGGATGTCTTCCTCCTTGCCGTGATGGCATCTATCGACAAATATCTGAAAGAATTCGATGATCTGCTTGAGATGCTCGACCGGTACGCCGTCTTCCGAAACGATCTTGTCGGAAATGCTTTCGACAACGTCGAGCACCTTTAGAATTCCCGCGTGTTCGGCCTTGAGTTCCTCGGTGGGCCGCATACTTGTTCCTTTCGTGTCGGTACTGGGAAGGTTCAAACTCGAAGAGTCCCCGGAAGATCGATCAGTCCCGCCGTCGGGGGCAGATCTCATAACGGGCGCGCAACGCGGCGCACTCCCGGCCGCCGCAATCGCCCCCTTGTTTAATCATTACAGGCGGCCCGGTCATCGGCAAAAAGGCCCGGAAGGATGATAAGTTCACAAACGCCTATGAAGATCGACCGTTTTCGCCGTCTCCGCGCTTGCCCCACGGCGTCAACCGCCGTCTTATTGTTCCGTGACCAGGCAGCGGCCGCCGTCTGGCTCATCGACCACGCGGTATCCGAAAAGATTTACCATCCCCGCGAAGCTCCTGCCGAAAACAAGCTCCATGTTACCCGGCGGAATATTGAACCGTTCGGCCACAAACTGCCTGAAATGCTCCTCGTAGGACAGGAGCCGGAGGGCCTCGTCAACGCTCTGCCCGTTCGTTTCCCGCAGCTTTTCGAAGGCCAGGGTGAGGGTCTCGAAGCCGCAGCGGGTGTCGTGTTCGGCAATTATTTCCAGCAGCACGTCGACCCCTTCGAAGATATGCTTTCTCAAAAGAAAGGGCCGGCTCGCCAGGTCCCTTGCCGGGGCCGGGTCCCAGCACGCCTGCGCGCGGCACTGAAGGGGGCGGTCGTTATAGATTTCGCACCGGTCGGTTTCGGCGTTCAGGAACACGCATTCGGCGGAGTTTGCCTTTTCCCGGACCTTGATTCTCTCCTCGGGCAGAACGAAGGGCGTATCCTCGAAGGGCGAACGCGCGGGCTCTCCCCGTCTCAGGGTCATGAGGCGGTCCCAGGGGACCTTCCCGGTGCGGAGGATTTCGAGGTCTTCGAGGTGGAGGGTGGGGCTGCCCACCCGGCAGCACTCGCCGCACTGGACGCAGGCCGGAAGGATTTCACGCGCGGCGCTGTCGGCGGCGGCAAGGAGTTGCTTCCAGGCATCGAGCCGCTGCGAGCCGTCCATCTTATCCCAGCGCGCCGTTATGTCCCGAAACGCGGGGGTTTGTTCGATCTGGTAGAGGATTCGTTTTTGCGGCACGAGCGAGCTGCTGTTTTCTTTCACGATGGTTTCGAAGAAGAGGTGCCAGTTTGCTCGAAATGCCTCGACATCCCAACCCGAGGGATGGTTTGTCGAAAAATCGGAAATGTGGTCGGCGCTGTTTTTCATGAGGACTCTTATCGTCGGGGTTTGGAGTATCTGGGGGCGGAACGGCCCCCTAATTCGGACGAAACGACGGTTATCTTATCCCATTGGTTCTCATTAATAAACCCCCAGCAGCCCCAGCGAGCGAAATCGGGACGAACATCCGCTCCCCGGTCGCCGGCTCGATTGACATGGCGGGCCGATATTGATTAAGATTATCCCGGCGCCGGCCCATGACGGCGGCGGCACGGGTTGGATCAATCGGGGCCGACCCCGGCGCTTATTCCAGCAAATCGAGGAGCGGTAATGCCTATTTACGAATTTCGTTGTGTAAACTGCGGCAATATCCAGGAATTCATTCTCGCCGGCTCGGATGAAAATCTCGAGATGAAATGCGGCGAGTGCAACGGGGAAGACCTCGAACGGGTGATGAGCCGCACCAATTATTCGATGGGGTCCGGAGCGTCGGGACCCGGTCCCTCGGCCACAACGCGCACGTGCGCCCCGGGAAAATCGTGCACTTCCATCGAGCTGCCGGGCCATACCAAATCGTAGCCCCAAACCTGCTCCCGATCCGTAGAACCTGTCCGTGAATAGTAACCGTTCACCGCGGAGACGCAGAGGGCGCAGAGTTAAACACAGGTTGAAATATCGGTTATCAGGCGTCACTTCAAGAAACTGAGGTTGATGCCGGATGCATAATGCAATACCTCATCCGGTGCTTTTCTCCGCGCCCTCCGCGTCTCCGCGGTGAACGCTCACCGAAAAACCGCCAAAAAGCCGGCGACCCTCCTAGGGTCCCGATCAGAGAGGCCCGGGAACCATGAACGGCGGGAAAGATACGGAACGGCTCGCGCTCAGAGTGCTCGAAGAAAACAGGGTCGCCGTATTCATCGTGGCCTACAATGCCGAAAAGCATATCGGAGGCGTGCTGAACCGCATCCCCGGATGGATAGCCGAGCGCCTGGCGGAAATATACATTATCGACGATCATTCCGCCGACAACACGGTCGGGGCCGCCGAACTGGTCGCGTGGCCGAAAGGCAACGCTCCGCTCCGCATATACAGGACACCCTATAACCAGGGATACGGCGGCAACCAGCGCCTTGGCTACATGTATGCGATCGAGCGTGGAATAGACATCGTGGTGCTCCTGCACGGCGACGGGCAGTATGCGCCCGAGTTCCTCCCCGAAATCCTGGCGCCTTACGCGGAGGGCGCCGATGCTGTTTTCGGCAGCCGCTTTCTCGATGGGTTTGGAGCGCTGCGCGGTGGAATGCCGTTCTACAAGTGGGCCGGAAACCGGGTCCTGACGAAGGTGCAGAACCTTCTCCTGGGCTCAAGGCTTTCGGAACTGCACAGCGGCTACCGGTCCTACCGCGCCTCGGCGCTCAAAAAAATCCCCTTCCACTGCAACAGCCCCTGGTTCGATTTCGACGCCGACATCATTATCCAGCTCCACGGCGCCGGCCTCAAGATCGTCGAGGTCCCCGTTCCGACCTTCTATGGGGATGAGATATGCCACGTCAACGGCATGCTCTATGCCTTCAGGTGCGTCAAGGCCGCCGTCAAGTACAGGCTGATGCAATACGAGATCTTCTACGATCCCAAGTACGCGGTCGGGAAGGAACCCGTCGGCCCTCGTAAGGAAAGGGCGGCCGCGACCTCGGTGCGCCATTTTGCCAAGGGCCTGCCGATTCGGCCCGGGAGCAAAATCCTCGACGTGGGAGGCAGTGACGGCGATGCCGTGGCTAAAGCCCACTCCCAAAAGGGGGGCGATGTCACCCGCATCGGGGGTCGCGCGTTCCCGGAAGACAGCGGAATAAAACAGTTTGTCGTGGACCTTGACGGAAAGTGGGCCGATCAGTTCCCCATCGAACGCTACGAGACGGTATTTGCCCTGGACGTGCTCGGGCATCTGCGATCGCCGGAAGCCGCCGCCCGGCAGTTGTTCGAGTGCATGAAACCGGGGGGCAAGCTGTTCGTCGGCACCGGCAACGTGGTGTACCTGCCCCTGAGGTTCATGTTCCTCATCGGGTTTTTCAACTACGGACGGCGCGGGATACTGGACCTGACCCACTGCCGGTTGTTCACCCTCGGCTCGTTTAGAAGGCTTCTCAGGAATGCGGGTTTCAGGGTGGACAAAGCGATCGGATTTGGACCACCGCTGCGCGAACTGATAAAGGGCGGCGTCTTCCAGCCTCTCGTCCTGGGTTTTCTGGATTGGATTTCGGCCGGGGCGGCCAGGTTCTGGCCGGGGCCCTTTGCATATCGGGTACTTTTTGTCTGCACCCGCACGGATGCCGTCGAGGATCTGATGCGTCCGACCTTCGAAGCAAGCAAACCGAGTTAATCCCGCAAAACCTGTCATGGCTTTTCCTCCGCGCTCTCCGCGTCTCCGCGGTGAGCGGTTGCCCAGGACCTTACAGGATATTATTTGACGTTTTTTGTTTCCTCGATGGCGGAATCCGGACGTCGCGAACCGGGTAAGTAATCATGGATCGGCCTGGAAGGGACGTTTGCGATGTCGTAGCCCAAAAAGGCCAGGATCAACTGGAGCCCGATCAGTACGGGCAGCGCGGCCAGCATGATTGTTCCCAGCGGGGTGGGGGTGCCTTGAGACAGTGCGGATATCCAGTGCATTGAACCGAATACGATGCCAAAGCCAAGCAGGATGATCCCAAAGAGCAACTCGAAGGATGCCAGGGTCATGTCGCGCAAAAAATAATTGTAGAAAATTCTCTTGGAAAAGTTTCGGAGGTGCTTGACGAAAAATTCCCCGATAATATTGCGGATATGAAGATTGCTCTCTTCTCCGCCGTAAACCGCATCCATCGGTATGTCGACCACCACGGCCCGCAATGTGTTAAGGCGAAAGAGCATGTCGGTTTCAAAAAAATAGCGGCGGCTTATCTTTTCCATGGGGAGATGAAACGCCACCCTTGCGTGAATGGCGGTATAGCCGTTCGTCGGATCGAATATATTCCAGTAACCCGTTGATATTTTGGCCATGAACGACAGCGCCGCATTGCCGAGCAGGCGCATTGCGGGCATGCTGCCGATATGCGTCAGGTCGTAAAATCTGTTGCCCTTTGTGTAATCCGCCTGGCCTTTAACGATCGGCAGTATGAATTTGTACAGCAGTGCGGGGTTCATCTGCCCGTCGCCGTCAATTTTCACTATTATGTCGGCGCCATCGGCGATCGCGGCGCGGTAGCCCGTCATGACCGCCCCCCCGACGCCCTGGTTAACCTGATGGTAAATCACGCGGACGCGCGGATCGTTGTGGTTGTCCCGCACAAAATCTCCGACCCCCTCGGGGCAGCAGTCATCCACCACGTAAATTCGCCAGACCTCGGGTCCAATCCCGGATATGACATCCATGATGTATCGGCGGATTTTATAGCTCGGGATGACAACCGCGATTCTTACGTCCATAACGAGGAAGTTCCTTACCATTTTCAAGATCTTGCGACGGTCCTCGGCGCACCGCCCGGATCAACTCATCCCCACCCGGCCCCCGCGTGGTCTTCAAAGGGAGTTCCGGCCGGAACTTACACGTTCCCGCAGAGAATACAAAGGCATCGAGCGCGAATTGCGGCGCTATTGAGAAATATACCAAAGCGGTTTAGGCTGCAATCCAAAGTGAGGCCGGGTGAAAAGATTTGCGGGCATCACGCGCAAACGGGCCGGGCGGATCGGTTGCGGTTCGATCCGGGCGTGGGGCCGCAGCGAACCGTCGCGTGTGCCTTATTTCCGATTCACTAAATTGGCGGATCGGGGTAAAAGGGGACCGCGCAGTCCCCGCCATCGGCGCCGAATTC
This sequence comes from Syntrophobacteraceae bacterium, assembly GCA_049300095.1. Lineage (GTDB taxonomy): Bacteria > Desulfobacterota > Syntrophobacteria > Syntrophobacterales > Syntrophobacteraceae > SbD1. The sequence continues at coordinate 7,024 of JBAQYM010000036.1, read as the reverse complement.
GTTTTCAAGGAAGCAGGGAGATATGAGTTTTAGTTCGATATTGTCCGCATTCGGCAAGTCACACGACTTCATATATGCCCGGTTGCACTGGTTTTGGCTGGCCGTGGCCGCCCCGGTCGGGTTCGCCATGGTGTTTCTCACCCCGCCGTTCCAGGTCCCCGATGAGTTTGCTCACTATTACCGCGCCTCACAGGTATCCATCGGTGTTTTCTATGGGAAACGGGACCCTGAAAAACTAACCTCGGGAGGAGACGTGCCGACGTCGGCGGTGATATTGAGCAAGATGGACGGCTTTCACCGCATGGCGCGCGACCGTGAAGTGAGAATCGACATCCTCGAAGCAACCAGGACGCGCCCGTCTTCCATAACCTGGGACAGCCGGAGAGAATTTTTTCCCAATACTTCCTCGATAATCTACCCTCCGACAAGCTACATCTTACCCGCGATCGGCCTCAGGCTGGGAAAACTGGTCAAGGCGAAGGTCCTCGCGTCCTTCTTCCTGGCGCGCTTCATTAATTACATCGCGGCCCTGCTCATGTGCTTTTTCGGCCTTCTCCTGGCAACGCGGGGCAAATGGTTCCTGGCGACGGTCCTTTCAATGCCGATGACGCTCTTCGAGATGGCCTCGCTTTCCCAGGATGCCTTCTTGTTCGGCTGTGCCGCGCTGGGCGCGGGTCTTCTGTCCAGGCTCCTGGATAATCCAACGACTGGCGGGCGGGACTGGTGGACGATTGGAAGCATATTCTTCCTGTTTACCCTGATGTGCGCCGGACGCCCCGTATATGCGCCGGTTTTAATCGGCTCCGCGCTCCTGATCGCGCTTTATCGCAAAGACAGCGCGAGGCCCGCGCTGATAGCCGGGTCGATTTCGCTCGCTGTCGTTATCGGCTGGTCGGTCCTGGCCTCGCACCTCATGGTGCGGGCCTTCGCCACCGTGGACGCGGGACTGCAACTGCGCGGCATATTGGAATCGCCACTCGGGTTCATTCGCATTTTTGTCGATACCTGGCGGGATGAGTATCGAGGTCTCCTGAGTGCATTCATCGGTGTTCTCGGGTGGCTGGACGTCCCCCTGCAAACCGCTTCCTATAACGCTTACATGATATTGCTCGCCATAACGCTCTCTTTCGGGTCCTACTACTTCCTGAAAGACGTCAAGGATTCCCGCCGGGGCTTTATCCTCGTTCTTTTGTCCTGCCTCGCCTCGGCCGCGCTCATTTTCATTGTCCAGTACCTGACGTGGACCCCGGTCGGACACCAGAGAATCGGCGGGGTTCAGGGGCGCTACTTTATCCCGATTGCCTGCTTCGCGATGCTCGCCATGAAAGGCAGAACATTCAAGACCAGCCTCGGCGGACACGCGGGTTCGTTCTTTGCGCTTTTCGCCGTATTCGTGATGTGCGCGGTAAACATCGGAGCCATGTTCAAGATATTGGAGAGGTTTTACTATTAGACTTGTGCCGGCTGGTTGCGGGGTGAGGGATTTCGGGGAATGAACCCGGGACAGCCGCGGGAAGATGCGGGCCGAATCACTCCGCTTTCTTCTTGGGTTCCATTTTGTCGACGATTTTGTCGAAGTAGCGCTGGTTTTTTTCGAGTGTGAGCGACGACTGGCGGGCCATATTGAGCTTCATTATGAGATAGTTGAGCTTCTTGATCTGCCGGTATTTTTCCTTGGTGTCTTTTATGCCGTCGAGCAGTTCTTCTATGGTGAAGATCTCTTTTCGCAGTTCGAGCTCGGGCGGCAGGCAGTCCGCGTTCTTAAGTATTTTATGGGCGAGGCGGATGTCCTGGGGAATGTGGCTGTCGTCTTCGAGGCGCAGGGGTTTGCCTTTACCGGGCAGGTCGTCGAACTCCCCCTGTTGCATCGCTTCGCGGATTTTTTGGTCCGCTATTTTATCGAAAGCCTCGAAAATATTGCTCATTTTAAGTCCGAAATAGAATATAACTCTCTTGCACGGGCGTTGGTAACCCACCTATAATATTATCATATTATTCGATATGGAAAAAAGAAAGATGTCCCCGAACGAATTGCCGCGAAACGTTTTCCCGGATATTTTCCCTCCCCGCGAGATCCGCATCCTCGGCGCCGGACGCTTCGGGAGGACTGCTGCCGAAAGGCTCAAGCGACGCTTTCCGGAGGCCCTCATTTCGGTTACCGACAAGGATGCCTCAAGGGTCGAAAAGATCAGGGCGGAGGTCGGAATCAACGGAGAAGTCGGAGACTCGCTCGGTTCGATAACGGAGCGCGCCCTTCCCGAAGACGTATGGGTCATACCGGCGGTGCCGGTGCACGTGGGATTTGAATGGACGCTGCGCGAGCTCGACCGGACCGGGACGGCCCGGAGGCTTCCGGTCCCGCGGGGCGCGGATTTTCTTGTCCCGAACCCGATGCGCTCGCCCTCCGGCACGCTCTACGCGAGCTTTGCGACCTTCATCTGCCCGGATTACTGCTCGGAGCCGGACGAAATCTGCACTACCACCGGGAAGGCCCGGCCGGGGGACCTCTTCGAGGTTTTCGGGGGCATAGCGCTGCCCGATTTCGGGACCGCCGTGCTGAGAAGCTGGCAGCTTTCGCCGGGAGTGGGCGGATACCCGGTGAGAAGCCTCGACGAATTGCTCGCGGTGATCAGGGCAAAGCCCGGAAAATACCTCGTTGCCACCAGTTGCCGCTGCCATGGAGTCATGGACGCCCTGGAGTGGGGGAGGGATTGATACCGGCGCGGGTTGCTCGATGCGCATCGCATCCGGCGGACATCGTCGTGCTGGCCGTTGCCCAATCCACAGGTTCTTTCCTGGGTGCGGATGCAATCCAAATACGTTCGAGACGGTCGGCCCTTCCCATTCCGGCAGTCCGGGCGGGGATCAACCCCGCCCCTACGGATTTACGGTGAGCTTGATGCCGTCCTTTGGACGTAAGGGGGGTTGATCCCCGCGCCTACGGATTTACGGTGGGCTTGATGCCGTCCTTTGGACGTAGGGGCGGGGTTGATCCCCGCCCGGACTGCCGGAAGTAGGGAGCTTCTTCAGGCCAGGACCAGGCAGGGAATGACATCTCCGTCGAGACGCGTCTGGAGGTCCTCTTCAAGCGAGGGTTTGATGAGCGTAATCTGGCGGGTCAGTTCGCAAAGTCTCCACTCGATCTCGGAGATCACCACTTCCAGTTCGAGCGCAATTCCCGGTGCGCCGTCCTGCCCCTTGAGCGTCTCGACCTGGTAGCAGGGCGATAGTCCGGTATGATACAGGGCCCCCCTCAGCATGAGCAGGTATTTGTGCGTATGGTCCAGAAACGCGATGCAGGGGGTAATCCATTCCATCCTCCGCAGGTCCTCGATGCGCGTTATCGCCGTCTCTATGGTTGCCGCGACGCGCTCGATCCGTGTTATCAGCTCCACGGCCGTCGGGGCTTGAGCGCTGTCCTGGTTTGAGAGATCGGCGCCGGAAGGCAGGTCGGCGATCAGGGAAACCATCTCGAAGGGGTATTCGCCGGGTATAAGTTTGGCCGCAAGACACGCACGCTCGACCGGGTGCTTTTCTTTCACCAGGAGCCCGCACAGCGCTTCACACGTCAGGAGCACTTTCCCAAGCGGACTTATGGCGTCGCCGGCCAGGTGTCGCGGATATCCGAAGCCGTTTACCCGTTCATGATGCTCCCCGATGGAGACCGCGATAGATTGCGGCCATCCCGCCACCTCGCCGATCACAAGCTGCCCAATGTGGGGGTGCACCGCGATATGTTTCCATTCCTCGGGCAGGAGCTTGCGGCCGGATTTGAGGTACTCGGGATTGATATAAAGCTCTCCCACGTCATGCAGAAGACCTGCCAGCGCCACGTCTCCAAGAGCGCTGTAGCCCTTGTCCAAACCAATACAGAAGGCCAGCCCGAGCAGCGAGACCAGCACGCTGTGCTGAAGCGTCCCGATACCGTTCTGCATCGAAAGCAGCAGGGTGCCGATCTGGTCGAAGCGTAATTCTTCGAGGACCGATAACGCCCGTTTGCTCGATCCCTTCGCCCGGAAAAGAGCTGCCAGGGATGTGCCCGTGTCGAGGAGCGCATGCGCTTCAGCCAGGATATCCGCGGCGCCGATACCCGCGTTTACGGTCAGGCTGCGTTCAAGCGGTTCGCGCAGCTTGAACCGGACAAGCCGCTCACGCATGTTTTGGTCGATGCGCTGGCCCTTGGCCACCAGTTTGATCCCCGCCGCATTATGGATGTCCTCGCCGGCAACCACGTCATGCTGATCGGCCGCTCTCATGACGTTTTCGAGATAATGCGGATTAACGGTATCGAAACTGGATTTATTCATTGAAAGGCCGCTCCCGGGACGGCACGACAAGCAAACCACAACGCCACGGGCATGGAAGACCCCAAAACCGCCCGTAAGCGGAGGAGGCGCACAAGCCTCTTCTCGGCCTTGCGCCTGCCTGCATGCAGTATGTTCTCACTCATGTAATTTTAGTGCACAATATCAGATGGTTGATGATAATGCAGCAGAATCTTCATTCGCAATGACGGACGTGCCGATTTCCAGCCCAGTGTCGGTTATGAAGAAATCTTTTCAGCACCCCGCGGGGTTTGGGGTGGGTGTCTTCGCATTCGCCATCCACAAGGCCAGGGCGCGTTCGAGTTCCCAGCCCGCCAGCAATTGCTCGCCAACGCTGCGCTGTATTCTTTCCACTTCCTTTTCGCCAAGCGACTCCCGCAGGTCCGGGCAGAAGTAATTGAGACAGAAAGAATGCCGGGCCTTGAGCCGGCACCCCGCCTTGCCGACAAAACGGCAGCTTCGAGGAAAGTCCGCCTTTTCCGACAATTCGGACCCCATCAGCAGGTTGACGTAAAGCAGAAGGGCGCCGTAGCCGTCATCCATGCCCGCAAAGCAGCAGCTACCTTTCTCGACGGCACATCGGGAGCACGCGGAGACAACTCCGGACTCGATCATGAGCGCATCCGTTTTCCGGATCAGGTCGCGGTAAGTTTCGAAAAGGACCTCAAGAGCGGTATCCACGGGCAGTTGCGCCCCGAACCGCCCGCTCATTTCCCGTGCCTTTGCGGTCTCGCCGCGCGGAAGGTGTCCTGGCTCATTCATATAGTCGCAACAAATTCCTTAAAAGCGGTGAAGAGTGAGCGGTGAAGAGTGAAGGGTGAGGGGTGAAGGGTGAGGGGTGAGGGGTGAGGGGTGAGGGGTGAGGGGTGAGGGGTGAGGGGTGAGGGGTGAAAAGCGGGCGACGGTGGCGTGGAGCCCATGATAAAATTCCTCTAATCTTCTTTAAAAACAGTTGCATAAAGATGCCGCACGGTTACCCTTCTTCACCCTTCACCCTTCACCCTTCACCCTTCACCCTTCACCCTTCACGGCGTCTCCCGGAGCCTTTGGTGAAGGCAGTCTTCGGCGCGGTAGCCCTTGAGGCGGGCGATATTTACCAGCTCGAAGAGGATTTCGCCTATGGATTCGGCGGAGACCGTGCCTCCCGAACTCAGAGCGTCAACCATTTCACGGGTCTTTCGGGAGAAGTCCCGCACCTGCAAATCGAGGTCGTTCCACCTTCCGTTGTCCTTATGGGCAAGGCGCGACACGATCCTGTAGGCGCGCATGAGGGCGGGCAGGGATTCGGGGACCGGCTCGGGGACTTTGCCGCTTTCCCTTTTCTCGTCGGCCTTGATCTTTTCCCAGTTGTCCTTTACCTCTTCGGCCGTCTCGACGCTGATCTCGCCGAACACGTGCGGATGACGGCGGACCATCTTCTCGCTGATGCGCGCGCAGACCTCTTCGAGCGAAAAATCCCCCCGCTCCTCGTAGAGATAGACAAGGAAGAGGACCATGAACAAAACATCGCCGAGTTCGTCGGCGACCTCCTCGATCCTTCCTCCCCGCACCGCCGCGGCGCCCTCGTGGGCCTCCTCGACGAGGTAGGTCTGGACCGTTTCCGGCGTTTGTTTGCGGTCCCAGGGACAGCCCGACTCGCCCCGAAGACGCTCGATTATGCCCCAGATGCCCCTGACTTTATCCCATCGGTTATTCACGTCTTTTTTCACTCTTTGCCTTATCTGCCCTTTGAGGCCCCGACGCGGGGTCCGCGGAAAGTGTGGTCGATCCCTTCAGAAACCGTTCGAGGTCTTTCTGTTTCCTGGAAAATTCCTCCTGGACCCTGTCCGGGGCGATTTTGAAAAGGAACCGGGAGGCCTCCTTTACATAGGGAACCAGCACGGAGTGGGTAAGAAGCGGGCTGTCCTGGGCCGCGAACATGGTGAGGACGGCCACGGCGGCGATGGCCAGGATCACGGCCTTGCCGAACCCGATCATCCCGCCCCAGAGCCGGTCGAGGAACCCCAGGCCGGCGCTTCTCATGAATCTTCCGATCCAGTACCCGACGACGGCTATGCAGAACCATGTCAGCAGAAAGAGCAGGATGAAGGCAATCGTGCCCGTGCCGGCAAAGGAAGGGAAGTTCCTGTGGATTTCAGCGCCCACCTGCTCGTAATTGTGGGCCGCGACGAAAAACCCGGCCAGGATGCCCGCGATGCCGAAGATCTGTGAAACGGCGCCGCGCATGAGTCCCCTGAGAACCGAAAAGCCCGCGGCGGCGGCTAGTATCCAGTCGAGTACGTTCATGGAAAATCCGTCATCTCCCGGTCAGGGTCTTCAGTGTCGCATGTCACAAGTTCATGGTTGCTTCAAACGGCGCTTGCGTAATTCCGGCGCAGGCCCATTGCCGTCAAGTCAAGGACAATACCGTTTCCTTGACGCGGGTTAGCCGTGGGGCGGGCTTTCCAGCCTGCCGTTCGGTGAACCCCAATGCTGTTGCCTTAATGAATCGCTTGAGCATATTGTCATTTCGACCGGAGGGAGAAATCTTTCCGTGGTGCGGAACAAACAAGATTTTTCCCTCCGGTCGAAATGACAAAACAGGGTACGTTAACGCTTAAAGCAACAGCATCGGCCGACGGGGTTCACGGCCGGCCGGTCTCCTTTAGCCACTCTTCCACCCTGGCTTTGATCAGGTCTCGAATCTTTCTCACCCCGGC